>JAHWIC010000001.1 GCA_019322805.1 Candidatus Woesearchaeota archaeon
ATTGCAGGCAATATAAAGGAATGGGCAGGCAACTGGGATGCTGTCTGGGAGAACATAAACCTAAGGGCTGACTGTAAAACAGCTGTTGTAGATTTAGCTGATAAAGCAAAGAATCCTGAGCTGTTGGAAGCTGAATTTGTAATAAGCTGCAATGATGAGTTCCATAAGATTGTGGACAGGGTAAGAGAACAATATGGAGAAACAGACCCAAAGAGAATACTCTTTGAATTTAAGGATTGGTTAAAAAAGGCTGCTAAGAAAAAGGCTACTACAAAATGAGTCCTGAGATAGATGATGATTTAGTCAAGAAATTTAAGGCCAGAGTAGAGAAAGAGCTAGGCGAAGGTGGTGCTGCTAAGGTTCCTGAGGAAGAAAAAAGGGTATATTCAAGGGAGTACAAGCAATTCAGGAAAGAGTATATACCAAGACATATGAGTGTGTATGAGCAGCTATGCAATATAAGCGGGGGAATATTAAAACTAAAGCCTGATCCAAAGAAAGCCAAGGAATTGCAGGAAGCAATTGATACCTGCCATCTTAATATTACACCCACTGGAGCTATGTCTTTTTCCATCCTCGGACCAATAGTTTTTGCTCTTGTGAGCTCTCTTGTGTTTTATATGCTGCTTAATTCGATGTTCTTTGTTATGTTCTTCTTGTTTGCAGGGTTTATAATGATAAATCCCCTTGGAACATTGCCAATGTTTCTTGCAAGCACATGGAGGATGAAATCAGGAAATCAGATGGTTCTTTGTGTCTTTTATATTGTAACTTTCATGAGGCATACTTCCAACTTAGAGCTTGCAATAGGGTTTGCATCAGACCATTTAGCTCCTCCTTTGTCACTTGACTTAAAAAAGGTCATGTGGGATGTTGAAACTCAGAAGTATGAATCAGTCAAAGAATCGCTTGAAGGTTACCTTAACACATGGAAAAAGTGGAACATTGAATTTATAGAGACATTCCATCTTATAGAAGGCTCTTTGTTTGAGAGCGCTGAAGAAAGAAGACTGGAGCTGCTTGATAAGTCTCTTGATGTTATCCTAGAGGAAACCTATGAAAAGATGCTTCATTATGCGCAGAATCTTAAAAGCCCGTTAACAATGCTGAATATGCTTGGAATAGTGCTTCCTATCCTTGGCTTAGTGATACTCCCCTTACTAGTTAGTTTTATGGAAGATGTCAAGTGGTATAATATATCCTTGCTTTATAATGTCGCGCTGCCTGTGAGTGTTTATTATCTTGGAAGAAAGATATTAGCTACGAGGCCGACAGGCTATGGTGATGTAGATATAACTGAGCTTAACCCCAGCCTTAAAAAGTTCAAGAATGTTTTGATGAAATTTGGAAAAAGTGAAATTGCAATAAATCCTCTTTATATAAGCGTTATTTTTGCTGGCGTTTTCTTTATGATAGGCATTAGCCCATTTCTGTTGCATGCAGTAGGATTCCCTGATTTTGGATGGGGTGAAGAAGACGAGTTCAGCGTATGTGAGAGGCAGTTCTGCTTTTTGGAATATAAGGATATTGAAGGCGAGGAGCGCGGGCCATTTGGCTTAGGCGCATCAATGATGAGCCTTGCAGTTACAATCTCTATTGGGGTTGGTATAGGCATGTACTATAAGTTCAGGTCGCAGAATGTTATCAAGATAAGGGAAAAGGCAAAGCAGCTTGAGAATGAATTTGCATCAGCTTTATTCCAGCTCGGCAATCGCCTGGGCGATGGCCTGCCTGCAGAAATGGCTTTTGGCAGTGTTGCAGAAACAATGGAAGGCAGCATCTCAGGAAAATTCATGGAGATCGTGAGCATTAATATAAGAAGCCTTGGCATGGGTGTTGAAGAAGCCATATTTGACCCTGATAGAGGGGCCTTATCAAAGTATCCATCAAGCATTATTGAAAGCTCAATGAAGGTTCTTACTCAATCAGTAAAGAAAGGGCCGCGGGTAGCTGCGCAGGCTTTACTAAATGTTTCAAGGTATATCAAGGAGATACATAAGGTTGATGAAAGATTAAAGGACTTGCTTTCAGATGTTGTAGGCTCAATGAATTCACAGATTAAATTTCTTACTCCAGCAATATCAGGAATAGTTATAGGCATTACCTCAATGATAACGTCTATACTTGGCAAGCTTGGCTCGCAGCTAGATACCTTGACTGCTGATTCCGGACCTGCAGCAGCTGGCGCTGCTGGCGGTGGAATGCTTGATATGTTTGGAGCAGGCATCCCTACATTCTATTTCCAGGTGGTAGTAGGGCTTTATGTTGTGCAGCTTATTTACATACTAACCATAATAGCCAACGGGATAGAGAACGGCGCTGACAAACTCAATGAGCGATTTGCTCTTGGAGTAAATATGGTGAAAAGCACAATCATGTTCTGTATGATTTCTGGTGCTGTGATGTTTTTGTTTAATCTGATTGCAGCAAATATAATGAGCGCAACTACTTAGAAAAAAATGATGGGGACGCCGGAATTTGAATCCGGGATTCAAGGAAGCCCACCAATGTTGAACTTCTCACCTACGTCTTCAGCGTATTGAGCTGCACAGAGTGCAAGTGCTCTCCTTAGCCGAAGGTTTCGGATTCCGAAATTCCTTCTCAGTCTGAGCTACGTCCCCATAGCTAGTTATCCAAGATTAATAAGGTATTTATAAAATTTTCCTTAAGGAGAGATTGTTACCCAGCCAACTATCTTGGATAAGTCTCCACTAGAAACACATTCATTGCATGTGTAGGTTATCTCTATTTCTTCTTTGTACAGCTCTCCTTCGACAGTACATCCAACTAGTTTTGTGAAGTTGCCTCCCAAGGTTGTTCCTGCCTTCCAGGTATCAAAGCTTTTACTGCAATTGCGTAGGGTAAGCCGCACATTTGTCAGATCATTCCCAAAATTATTTTTCAACATTAAAGTGATGTTTCCATCAGGGGTAACAGTCAATGTATGGCAGTCAATCCTTGGGTCTATGTCGCAGGATGGCATTCCTCTGGGAAATAATCCAAAGAATATCAAAGCCCCAAGAGCAACAAAAAGAACAAGCACTGCCCACCCATAAGTTAGAAGAAATTCTATCAATCTGGTCTGGGTTTCTCTATCCATCTTACCTCTCTTTTAAATTTGAATATTAAGAGATTTATTCAATATTCTCTTCTTCAGTTACAGGCTCTTCAGATAAAGATTCCTCTGTTTCTGCAGGTTCTTCTGGCTTGGGTTCTGGTGCTGCTTCAGATGCTGGAGCAGCCTCTGCTTCACCAACAATTTCAAGCTTGCCCATCCTGCCTGTTGTAAGCTGCGGTTCGCCCTGCCATTCACTAACATAACCGTTGGTTATCTTAATCTTCTGACCTGGCTTAACCTGGTCAACTTGTTCATTCCAAAGAGAGAGCTTAACCTGTCCAGTTGCATCCTTTACTGTTGCACTTGCGACCTTTCCGGCTTTTCCAAACTTTTGGAATTCTCTTGGTGGAGAAACATCTACAACATCAACAGTTATGTCAACATTTCCCTGCCTTATTTGTAAGTCTTTTATTTCCATTTTAAATGAAAAAATAGCGGGGTGTTTATAAAAGTTGTGAAATTATCTTATTTTATACTTTCCAGATAGGTCATTTAATCTTATTTTTAGGATATCTACAAACATTTTTATTGAATCCTTTATTGGAGATACCTTACTCTCTTTTGAGTTTGACCATACTACTGGGGCTTCTTTTATCCTATACTTAAGGTTGTTTGCTATAAATAATATCTCTGCATCAAATGCAAAACCATCTATTGTTTGACGGTTAAAGATTTCTTTAGCTGCTTGATTTTTGAATAGCTTAAACCCGCATTGGGTGTCTTTGAATTTTAATGAGGTTATTATATTTACGAGCAGTGGAAATGTTTTGCCCATCAATTGCCTGTAGAATGGCTGGCTTTCCTTGATTTTTGAGCCTTTTAGGTTTCTAGAACCAAAGACGACATCATAGCCTTGTTTTATATATTTGATGAATTTGCCCAATTCCTCAATTGGTGTTGATAGATCCGCATCTGTAACTAGGATTAGTTCATATTCTGCAGACAAGACCCCCTTCTTGATAGAATGCCCTTTACCTTTATTTTTTTTGTTGCGTAGGATACTTATATTGCTATTATTTAGCTCAGATATTGTCCTATGGGTACTATCGGTTGAACCATCATCCACGACTAGAATCTCATATTTACCAAAATTGTTTTCAAGGTAAGCTATAATCTTTATTATGCTTTTTTTTATTCTGTTTTCTTCGTTATAAGCAGGTATGACTACTGAGATATTCATATACGGTGTCTATTTAAAGCAATTTATAAAGTTTGTTTGATTTTAACCAAAAATATAAATAATCTTAGGGTCTATTGATTATTATGCACAAGCAAAAGATTCTCGAGTATGCCATAACTGCTTTAGCGTTTATTCTGATTTTCGGGACACATCTAAAGTTCGATGTTAGTGATTCTGATATCTGGCTTCATCTCGCTTCTGGAAGGGTTATCTATGAAACCAAGTCAATACCAAAAACAGATGTTCTAACATTTACAGCATTTGGTGAGCCTTGGAGCCTTCATGAATGGCTTTATCAAATAGTTAATTATGTCATGTACCTCAAAGGAGGGATGAGTCTCCTTATTTTCATCAAAGCATTAACAGTATGCTTAGCAATGGGTTTTTTGTTTCTCCTAATAAAAAAGAACCTTTATGCAGGGATTATAAGCACCATAATCGTTTCTTTTGTATTAACCCAATTCTCAAATGTAAGGCCCCATGTTGTTTCCTGGGTTTTCTTTCTGCTTACGTTATTAATCATAAAAAGAAAGAGGGAATGGATTCTCCCAATTATGATCCTTATATGGGGGAACATACACCCTATGCACCTTATGGGTTTAGTAATTATTGGCCTGTATCTAGGGGAGAGGTTTTTGGTTAGGAAGGATAAGAAATATGTGATTATCACTGGATTATCAATCATTGCTGCAATGATTAATCCTTTAGGGGCAGGAACTTTCTCTTTGCCATTTGCAGCAGTATCGCCTTACATAAGAGAATGGCAGCCTTTCTCAATAAGAGGGATGTACTTTTACATTTATACTGCTTTTGTTGCTATTGGAGCTTATTCTTTTTACAAGGCAAAAAAATTGAGGGTTCCTGATGCTGTTTTGTTTTTACTTCTGGTTTACATGGGCTATACCTCAAGAAGGCATGTTGCTCAGGCTTTTGTTGTCTTGACTCCATTGATTGTGAACAAGTTTAAGGTGTTTGATAAAGAAGTGTTCAAAAAAAGGGATTTTAAGAAAGATCTGGTATTAATTGTATCAATAGTTATCCTTATTTTCACTGGAATAAAAACAGGAAATGCTTTTGATACGAGGTTCCCATGGGAGATGTATCCAATAAATGAGACTAGGATAATAAAAGAGTATGATATAAAAGGAAACGTATTCAATGAGTATGCTTATGGTTCTTTCTTAGAATTTGAGCTTTACCCCCATAATTTGATATACATAGATGCTAGAGCAGAGACTATGGGAGAAGAACTAATGGAAGAATATCATTCTCTAGGCGCAAAAAGGCCTCAGGATATTTTTAAGGTAGTTAAGAAATACAATATAACGATAGTAATTGTAGAACATGTTATGGGTGTAGGAAACTATCTTTTGAATAGTGATGAGTGGGAGCCAATATACATTGATGGTACAAGAGCTTCATTTGTTTTAAGAAATAATGAAACAAAAGATGTTCCTGAGTTTGATGATACTAATAGCCCTTATGTGAAGACTAAGACAGTAAGAACAGGATAATCATATCAATTTACCAGCTTTCTCAAACTCAACTTCAGAATTAATCAGTTTTCTTAGAGTTTCTATTAAATCATCTATTTTTACTCTAATCTGTTTTGTTGAATCACGATCACGTATTGTAACTGTTTTGTCCTTCAAAGTATCAAAATCAATTGTAACACAGTAAGGAATGCCATTCTCATCTGCTCTTGCATATCTTCTTCCAATTGCGCCTGACTTATCACACTGAGATACAAAATCCTTCTTCAATAAACTAAACACTTCCCTTGCTTTATCTCCAACTTTATTTACCAGAGGGAACACACCCACCTTAACTGGAGCAATCTTTGGGTTTAGTTTTAGTACAACCCAGTCTCTCTCCTTATTATTAGGGTCATGATTATAGGCATCAAACAATAATGCAAGGAAAGCCCTGTCAACGCCTTGTGAAGGCTCTGATGCCACATAAGGAACAATCTTTTGTTTTGATTCTTCATCAAATAAAGAGATGTCTTTTTTTGAAACCTTAATATGCTGGGTTAAGTCAAAGTTTGTTCTATCAGCATTTCCGTGTATTTCCTTCCAGCCAAAAGGAAAATTATACTCGATATCAAAACAAGCTCCTGCATAATGAGCAAGCTCTTTTTTCATATGCTCTCTTATCCTAAGGTTTTTTGGTTCTATGCCCATATCAATAAACCACTGCATGAACTCAGCTAACCAATAAGCATGCCATTTGTTTGTTAGTTTTGTAATATCCTTGACAGCAATAGTCATATGTTCTTTGCCTTTTTCCTGCGCTTCAGCAGTTAATAATTGCACTTTCATCTTTTCATAGTCTTTGATCAATAGACAATCATTGATTTTCTTAGGATGAACAAAGAACTCTATTTCCATCTGTTCAAATTCTCTTGATCTAAATAAGAAATCTCTTGGTGAGATCTCATTTCTAAAGGCTTTACCTACCTGGCCAATCCCAAAAGGCAATTTTAGTCTTGCAGATTCCTGTATTAGCTTAAAGTCAGCAAATATTAACTGAGCTGTTTCTGGTCTTAGGTACGCAATATTAGCAGAGTCCTGAACAGGGCCGACATGAGTCTTAAACATCAGATTCATATCCCCGATAATCTCGTAATCTCCTCCGCATTCACATTTTACTTTTCCAACCTCATTTTTATCCAGTTTATTCGGTTTTTTGCACTTCCTGCATTTAGCATAAACATCTGTAAAACTATCTACATGGCCGGAGGCTTCCCAGATCTTTTTGTGAGTTATTATGCTTCCATCCATGCCAACAACATCATCTCTATCTTGAATAAATCTTTTCCACCATGAGGCTATAACATTATTCTTCATCTCAACGCCTAAATGCCCAAAATCCCAGAAACCTGCCAAGCTGCCGTAGATCTCACTATCCTGATAAACAAATCCTTTTTTCTTGCAGAAGGTTGCCATATCATCAATTGATATTTTTGCTGGCATAAAGAAGTAGTTTGTGAGGTTGTTTTTAAAAGTTTTGTTGGTTTCTTCTTAGTATTATTTATCTACTAGACAGTAACTACAAATAGAAAGGTTTAAATATATGCTCATCTAAATGGAGAGTAAAATGGCGAGAAGAAGGTCCAGAAGACGTTCAGACGGAAAAGAAAGTAAATGGGACGTATTTGACAGATTTGTTGACCAATTAAATGATGTAGATTTTTCTGCACTAGACGGCGCAGAAAATGCAACGAGTTTAAAACAAAAACGAAAAATTCTTTCTGAAGCTGGAATTGAGGAAGCTGGGGACGTAGCAGGTGCTTATTTAGTAAGTGCAATATCCAAGGCTTATTCAGCCAGGAAAAAAGACGAAGTAAAACCTGAACGTGTTTCCTGGACAGATTTACTAAGCTATGGTGGCGTAGGCAGATACCTAGTATGTTACAAAGATGAAAGCCCAACTAACGGGCTTGTTGTTAAAATCCCAAATAGTTATCAAGCGTTGAGATACATAGAGCTTTATGCTTTAAGTGGCGCAAGAGAAGCTCAAAAAAGACTTGGCAATGGCCTAGCTGCTGAGTGCATGGTCTTTGATGGAAGAGGTAGCGGCAAACCGTTTGTTTTTCATACACAAGAAAAAGGGCGTTTAGAATCAGAGGTAGCAATTGTACAAAAGAAAGTCCTGCCTTTAGTAGATTACCTAAAGAGGGTGTGCAGGCAGGGTTGTAGAGATGAAGATGTTGAAGAAGCAATTGGATATGTTCGTAAATTAAAGGCGCTTATTATATCTATGTATAAGCAAGGCGCAATAGACATTGATAGATTTAACATACTAGGCAACTACGGCATAAGGAGGAGGGATAATAATCTAGCGATTTTTGATGTTGGAGACCTCGCTTCATCAAGAAGTGAGGCTCGCAGCTTAGTTAATGGCCTAGATCATCTTAATGAGTTGCTGTACGAAAGTCTTCAAGAAATAGAAAAGGTTTCTATAGACCAACGTGTTTCAGCCTTTTTTGAGCGTAATCCTTTCACAAGAAAAGACTTCATGAGAGGCAAAAGAAATCTGTTTGGTTCTGAATTCGACCGTAAAAAGTCAAAAATGGAGTTCCCTTTTTCAAGAGAACAAGTCTATGAGATGTTTGTGACAAGTAGGTATAGGCAGGACCGTTGATGTAATAAATTTATTTCTTCAACCAAGCAACTTCGTCCTTATCCAAGTTGAGCTGTTCTATAAGCTGCTTTGACATTTCCTTGTTTTTCTTGAAGATTACCTTAAAATATTCAAAATCCTTGAGAATGTTCCTTGTTGATGTATGGGTTGCTTCTGCTATCTTAGCTGCAATTGCCTTCTTTTTCATGTTTTTCTGCTTTGCCCACCATAGCTTTAGTAATCTGCCTGTTGGCTTGTACTTTGTGAATTCCTTGTATTTCTCGTCTTTGCTGACTGCAACACCTGCTGAGAGTAATGCATTTTCATAAACCATAAAGCGCCAGTGCTGCCAACGCCTAATTCTACCGCGAAAAACATCCGCTCTGCTTAGCTTATCATAAGCTCTTGCTAAATCAGCTGGTTTCTTGTATTCATGAGGCAGGTTTTCATCAACCCAGAGAAAGCACTTATCTAAATCCTCTTCCACATTGTCAAAAGCTGTTATTGCTATTTTTGGGTCTGTTGATTTAAAGACCTTAACTAAAGCGTTTAAAATTGATTCAAGCTTATTCCTCTCGCCAAGCTCATCGAGGGTTTCTTTTACCAACTGTTTTTTATCTTGTGTTAGCGTCTGCAAGTCGTTTATCGCTGCTCTTAAATCCCCACCAGTGCGTCTTGCAAGGCTTTTTAGTGTTGTCTCATCATATTTTATCTTTTCCTTTTTACAGATTCTTTTAAGAACCTCAGCAGCATCTGCTGGCTCAATTGGCTTGAATTCTACCAAGGTTGATTTGCTTCTTACTGAGCCAAACTTATTGTCAAAAGGGTTTGTTGCTGTCAAAACCATTGGAAAGGCTGACTTTTGCATTAATTTTATAATTGCTTGGATGCCGCCCCTATCCTTGTTTCCAGCTAAGCCATCTATTTCATCAACAAGGATTACCTTTCCTTTTGAGAAAAGGCTTTGCTGCAAAGCAGCAGCTCCTACTTTAGTATTTATTTGTTCAGCAGTCCTAAAGTCAGATGCATTTACCTCTAGAACTTCGAGGCTAAGATCATTTGCAATTGCATAAATGCTGCATGTCTTGCCGACTCCAGAAGGGCCATATACCAAAACTGCGCGTTTCTTCTGTTTCTTGAAGTTAAGGAAGAATTCCTTAAGCTGAACAATAGCAGATGCCTGCCCAACAACCTCTTTTGAGCTTTTAGGCTGGTATTTATGGATGAATGATTGCATGATAAAAAGGAGAATTTTGAGGTTTTTAAAGATGTTGCTATTTTTTGCGCTTCTTCCCTTTCAGGAAATATGCAATTCCAATAATTATTACCAACAAGGTAAGTATTGAATAGAAAACAATATAGCCTTTCTCTGGGCTTGGCAAAGGTATTTCTCCAATATCAACATCTAGTTCAGGCTGTAATTCATACTCTTTTTCACACGCTTCTTCACAAACCCCAAAGTTGCCTTTATCGCAACAGGTCTCTCCAGTATCGCAATCTGAGGTTGAACTACAAAATTCTCTGCATACCCCTTCTTCACAATGCATTGATAGAATGAAGTAGCCTGTAATAGAAGAGCCTAAAAAATAGGTTAAGGTCATTAAACTAATAACAAAAGCAGTTGTGAAGATTAAATCTCGCTTGTCCATATTGTATTATTGAAGCGGGTTGTATATAAATTTTTCCACAACCTTTAAATAAAAATTTCTTTTTTTGCAGGTTATGGAATTGACTAAGAGGTATGATTTCAAGACTGCAGAGCCTAAATGGCAGCAGTTCTGGGAAAAAGAGAATATCTATGCATTTGATCCTAATGACACCAAGAGAGAGATTTATTCTGTAGATACTCCGCCGCCAACTGTAAGCGGCAAAATGCATCTTGGGCATGCTTTTTCCTATGCTCAGCAGGATTTTGTTATAAGATTCCAAAGAATGCTTGGAAAGAATGTTTTCTATCCATTTGGCACTGATGATAATGGAATTCCTACTGAAAGGTTGATTGAAAGAACAAAGAATGTTAAAGCTCGCGATATGAAGCGCGAGGATTTTATCAGGCTGTGCTTAAAGACTTTAGAGAAGGAATTAAGGCCAAAATATATCCATGACTGGAAGCGCATTGGAATGAGCTGTGAATGGAATATTTTTTATACAACCATAGATGAGCATTGTCAGCGTATCTCGCAACGTTCTTTCCTTGAGCTGCTGAAAATGGCTCGTGCTTACAGACGAGAAGCTCCTGCAATGTGGTGCCCTGAATGTCAGACTGGAATATCTCAAGTTGAATGCCAGGATAAAGAGCTTGATTCTTTTTTCAATGATGTTGTCTTTAAGGTTGATGGTAAGGATCTGATAATTGCAACAACGAGGCCAGAGTTGCTTCCAGCTTGTGTTGCTGTTTTTTATCATCCTGATGATAAAAGGTATCAGAAGCTAAAAGGAAAATTAGCCAAAGTTCCCTTGTTTGATATCGAAGTGCCAATAATTCCGGACGAAAGGGCTGATCCTGAGAAAGGAACAGGGATTGTAATGTGCTGCACTTTCGGTGACCAGACTGACATGGAGTGGCAAAAGGCTCATGATTTACCAATAAAGACAGCAATCACTCCAGATGGTAAGATGGCTGAACTGACAGGAAAATACAAAGGAATGTCAATTGGAACTGCAAGAAAGATGATTATAGAGGATTTGAAAGATAACAGGTTATTGCTAAGCCAGGAGCCAATAAAACATGCAGTTAATGTTCATGAGCGTTGCGGTACTGAAATAGAATTCCTGCATTCAAAGCAGTGGTTCATAAAATACCTTGACTTAAAAGACGACATGTTAAGATGGGGCCGTGACCTTAACTGGTATCCTCAGCATATGAAATCAAGGTATGACCACTGGGTTAATGGGTTGCAGTGGGACTGGCTCATTTCAAGACAGCGTTACTTTGGAATTCCATTCCCTGTTTGGTACTGCAAAAAATGCGACGAGATTATTGCAGCCAAGGAAGAGAGCTTGCCTGTTGATCCTTTGAAGGACAAGCCATCAGTTGATAAATGTCCAAAATGCGGCTCTAAAGAATTTGTTCCAGAAAAGGATGTTCTTGATACATGGGCTACTTCATCATTAACACCGCAGCTTTGCACAGAGCTGATGAAAAACAAGCCTGCTTATGAAAAATTATTCCCAATGAGTCTAAGGCCTCAGGCTCATGATATTATTACATTCTGGCTGTTCAATACCGTCGTGAAATCAAGGCTGCATTATAAAAAGAATCCATGGCGGGATGTTGTAATCAGCGGTCATGCTCAAGACCCTCATGGGAAAAAGATGTCAAAATCAAAAGGAAATGTTATTGAGCCTCAGGAGGTGATTGAGAAATATTCCGCAGATTGTTTAAGGTTCTGGGCAGCTGGCTGTAAGTTAGGAGATGATCTGCCTTACATGGAAAAGGATTTGATAACAGGGCAGAAGTTTATTACAAAGCTCTGGAATGCTTCTAAGTTTGCTTTCATGCATCTGAAGGATTTCGAAGGTAAAAAGCCAAAATTAGAGGTAGTTGATAAATGGATTCTAACAGAGCTTAGCAGGATGATTAAGGCTTCAACAGAATCCTTTAACAAATACGAGTATGCAAGGACTAAAGCTGATGTTGAGAATTTCTTTTGGCATACCCTTTGCGATAATTATCTTGAGATTGTTAAGGACAGATTGTATAATCCAGATAAAAGAGGCAAGGAAGCAAGAAAATCTGCACAGTATGGACTATACCACTCACTTCTATCAATCCTTAAACTTATGGCTCCAATCATGCCGCATATAACAGAAGAGCTTTACCAGTCTTTTTTCAAAAAGCATGAAAAAGCCAGGAGCATTCATATCTCAAATTGGCCAGAGCCTATTTTGGATGATAAAAAAGCAGCAGAAGCAGGAGACCTAGTAGTTTATGCTGCGATTCATGCAAGAAGAGCTAAAACAGATAAGAATCTCTCACTTAAAGAGCCCCTTAAAAGGCTTACACTCACTTCTAAGGTGCCTAAAGAGGAGTTTGAGAAGGTTAAGGCTGATATAATAGGCTCAACAAGGGCTGAAGAGGTTATCTACAAGCAGTTACCTAAGGCATCTAAGGTTGACTATGAGCATGAGATTGAGTTGTGAAACCTCTAAAACATCAAAATTATTAGATTGTAGCTTCTAAAAAGCAATAATTTTTTAACAGTCTATAGTGCCTACCTTGCCATTTCTTCTCATTTTTGAAATAAATTATTTTTTGTTGTTTGATTTTTCCTGATCTCACTATATGAACTCTCACTTTTGGATGATTTTATATATACTTCAATAGACCTATTGGATTAGGTATTATAGAACTAATATTAACTAATGATTATTCTATTAAATATATGATGTAAAGATTATAATATAGTATATAATAAAGATTTTAGTCTTATATGAAAATTTTTATTATTTGTAGTCGATAAAAATTTGTCTAAAATTGGTCAAAAGGGCTTTTGATTTTCTTTAAGTGATCTCTGCTAACTTTTGTGTAACGCTCTGTTGTGCTTATAGAGCTGTGTCCTAATAGCTCCTGGATAATACGGATATCTGTGCCTTCTTCAAGTAAATGCGTAGCAAAACTAGACCTTAAAGCATGACAAAAGACGTTTTTCTGGATTCCAGCCTTAATAGCTGCGTTTTTGACGATTTTCTGAGCCTGCCTTACAGAAAAGTGAGAGTTCCTGATGCAAAAAACATGGGGGTTATCTGCATATTTCTCGCTTCTATTCGAGAGATAATCCTCCAAATGCTCGACGAGGGCTTTGGAAAGGATGATATTTCTGTCTTTTTTTCCTTTCCCCCCTCTAACAGTCCCCATTCCTTCTTTTAGCTCTAAATCCTCCATTTTTATGCTAACAGCCTCTGAAACACGCAGACCAGAGCTGTAAAGGAACTCAATAAGCAGCCTGTGTTTTGGATTCATTGTTGCATTGATCATATCTTTTATCTCGTCTTTTGTGAGGACTGTAGGAAGCTTTTTCTCTGGTTTAGGCGCCCTAATTCCCTCGAATATGTGCTTTTTCAGGACACCTTCATAAAAGAATTTTAAGGCGCTTAGAGCCAGGTTTATAGAAGCTGGGCTTTGCCCCTTTTCACCTATCAAATGAGCTAAATAAGCCTTTATATCGTCTTTAATGATGTCTTCTGGTTCGCGCTCATTCTTTCCATCCAAGAGTGAGGTTTGGAAACCAGAACCTGGTCGAGATCTTGCAAACTCAAGAAACTTCTGATTATGGAAAATGTAGGAATCAATGGTTTTTTTGCTAAAACCTCTAAGCTGCAATTCTGTTTCGAGCTTTTCTAAAAATTTAATCACCTTTTTACATAATTGGTGGGGTGTACTTTGTCGACGTCATAGCCCTTATTTTTGAGTATTTCTTTGATGTCTTCATAATATTCGTATGAATGAATCATCCTATGACAATTAGGGCATAATCCAATCAAATTTTTATCATCTTTATTCTCTTTATCACCATCGAGATGGTGTAATTCAATTAGTTTATCAAAACCGCAAGAAACGCAAACTTTTGTGAGTTCTCTTAACTTTTCCAAACTTATGCCGTGATACTTCTTTGTGTTGTATGCCTTTGTCTTGTCATAATGATGCAATCTTGTATGGCACCCAGCACATAATCCAAATGCTCTATGGGGCCTGATTCTACCACAATTCTTGCATTTTACCAATTTGCTTTTCCAAACAAGTTTTCTGTAGCACTTATAACAATATCCCTTTGCATGATATTCTTTTCTCTTTCCGCAGCCCGGACAATCCACTAAAGGCCTACCATTTGGATTAGGATTCGGGTATTTTTTAGGTTTTTTCATTTTTATCGACGACAAAAGTTCGTTTTTTATTTAATTTTGAACTTCCTAGAATACATATTAAACGAACTTCTATATAAATCTGCTGATTTTTGAAAATTTTTGAGATTTTTAGTAAAAATTTTTAAATGATTGAAATTTCCTGTTCCGTGATTTTTATGAAAAAACACAAAAAAAAGTGTGTTGCAAAATTAAGGACTTATGAATGGACCTACTGGGTAAGGGAAGATGGTGTAATTAAGAGAGGGCTCCAAGATAAAACTGGGTTAGGGAAATTGGTTGCCTCAGCCCCAAACCTCGACGGTTTTAGTGATCTTGAGCGCTCGTCATTTGGAGACTATTTTGCCGAGAGACTTCCAACCAATGCTATGCCTACTGGCCTTCCTCCAGGAGCTAACCCGGAGAAGGTTAAGAACTTCATGCTTAGTTTGAAACGAGAAGAACACTATATTCTTCAGGATGGAGATGGTTATTGGGTATTGCCTCCTCTCGTCGAGCCTCTTCCACATTAAACGAACTTTTGGTATGTTTTCAATTAAATTTTATCAACAACTAAAAGTTTTAAGACGATTTTAATGGATTTTTTTAGTCAAAACTTTTAATCAAATCTTAAAGAATATTAAAAAATTTAGAACAAATTTCTAATGGTTTGCTGCTCAATTTTCAAAATATTCTCCTTTGTTTGGTGCCTCTTAAAGTCCTGGTTGAGCTTCAAATAAGGCTTGTTGTTGATGTATCTTTTGACTATTGGAACCCCTTTTGCCACCATATTGTTGATGTAATTGCAGACGAGTTCCTCCGTTAGGCCCAGGTTCATGGCCAAATCCCTATAACTCACATTCCCTTTTTCCTCATCTAAGGTATAAAGAACCAGGAAAACCCTTTTTTCATTTTGTGTCAAAGGTGAGATCTCAAACTTCTTGTTTTCCTCAGCCATAAAGCCTTGGTTTTTTTGTAGGAATATCTGAATCTGGTCAATGCGTTCTTTTAATTTTTCAATCTTGGAATCAAGCTCGCATAAGTAAGAGTAATTGGATTGTATTTCATTTGTGTTTCCATTAATTGCTGCGAGATGCTCATCAAAGTCTTCTTTGATTTGGTTGAACGCAACATTCAGATTAAGTTGAATGTCGCTGGTCGTCTTTGCAAAACCATTGCTGTCTCTCTCGAGAAAAACACTCAATTAATATCACCCCCGAATTTTAGGATTAGAAAATGCTTTAAATACATTTATGTAATTAAAAATCTATGTTTGAAAATGAATATTTTGATTTTATGGAAAATAAATCAATTTGTCGTCGAGAAATTAAATAATTAAAAGTTGTAAGCAGTTCCAGGAAATTTATGCACGTCTCAAGACTTTATACATATAATGTTTTTCTTTTCCGGTTCTTGCGACAGAAACCTCATCAATGTTTTCTAATTCTTCCAAAAGCCTGTAAAATGAACTTTTTGAACAAAGCGCTTGCTCATCGACAACAATCTCCTTAAGCTGCAGGCCAGTTGCCTTGCCATATTTTTTGAGCATAGACAATATCACATTTTTGACATACTCTTTTGAGTTCCTGGTTATCTTTTTTACAATCCTTTCTTTTACTGATGGTTTCTTTCTGCTTTCGATATAACTCAAGCGTTCATCAATCTCATGCACTTTAGTGAGTATTGCCTCGTTATTGGGCATCAGGCTTAGACTTCTTTTTATTGCATCTATCTCTGATTTTTGCAACTCCACCAATGATGTTACACGCGTGTCAAGCTCTGCAATCCTTTTATGAAAATTTTCATAAGAATAATATTGATCAATAATCTGTTTGATCTCCTCCCTGGATTTTGGCATTAATGAAAGCTGATGGTTAAGATAGTTTATTGTTTGGTCTTGCTGGATTGTTCTGTTATAAAGATAATTTATCCATTCAAAAATATTTTGAGTGTCCTGCTTTACATGACCAAACGAAGATGTTAGGACTTCATGCAATCTCATTAGTTCATTTCTGATCTTTGTTTTGCTGAGCATATCTCATATCAAAACACTTGCTTTATTTAAATTTTTCGCATTTTTGGGACTATCTTAGGACTATACTGGGACTATTATGGGACTATATAGAGACTATTTTCCGTCTGCTAATGGGTAAAATGTGGGACTATGGTGGGACTGTCCTGGGACTATGGTGGGACTGAGACCAGGACTATGGATTCTAAGGTATTTTAGAAAAGTTTAAATAAAAGTTTTGAAATAATAAGTAAAAGGTAGGATTTTGTTAAGGTTTTTGAAAAATAGATTTTGTTTATAGAAAAAAGTTTATAAAAGAAAGCAAAAGAGTATCAATTCAAAATCATTTAAAGTGTATCAATAAAAAACAATGTCAAAAAATCATTAAAAAATAATCACTTGGTGTACAAACACAATTAGCCAAACAAAGTTTGTCTAAACGTTTCGCATTAACCTTATTTATTTTTAATTTGTTATAATTAATAAAAAATCAAAAATAAAAACACAAAAAAGCGCAGAACTATTTGCGATTGCTGAAAGTTAAACCAAGTGATAAGATAGAATTGATAAAAAAATAAAGCTGCAACCAAATGATTAAATCAAAAGTGATTAAAAAAGTTATAACCAAATGTCAAAGTTGAAGGTGATGATCAAAAAATTAATCATTAATTAAAATAAAAATAATGATTAAATTTAATAAATAATTTAAGAGATTGTATAAAGGTAAAAATTAAATAAATTCAAAAAATAATAAAAACCAAAATAAATTATAAGCAAAATAATAATTAAGCATAAGATTCAATAAAATTAATGAAATCATATAAATATGAAAAAATTATAAATAGGATATTAAATTTAATAAATTACAAAAAAATTATAAGCCATATAATGCATATTACTGATTTATAAAAAACAATAGCTCATGCAATTAAGATAAATTTTATAAGATTCAAAATAATTCCAAAATAAACTAAAAAAGGCCCCAAAAAGCAAGGTGAATTTGGACAAAAAAGGCTGGGAATAAAGGCCAAATATAGCCTTTGTGAATAAAAAGTGAGAGCCCAAAAATGCCGATAATAGCATCAAAATCAAAGCTTGCGATCAAGTTAAGCCAGCTAAAGGGCTTTGAAAAGCAAAAGATAAATGCTGAACAATACCCTACTGACCCTGAGATAGCTGCTGAAGTGCTCTGGAATGCCTATTTACTAGGGGATCTAGAAGGAAAAGTGAGTGTTGACTTAGGCTGTGGAACAGGAATTCTTGGGATAGGAGCCCTGTATCTAGGAAATTCTAAGGTCTACTTTGTAGATTCTGATAAAGAGGCCCTGAATATAGCCAAAACCAATACCTTAAGAGTAAAAAGTGAGAGTTCAGATATAGGAGAAGCAATCTTTCTGAACCAGGATATAGCCAAATTTAACAAAAAGGTGGATCTAGTATTGCAGAACCCTCCTTTTGGGACAAAAGTGAGACATGCTGATAGGGAGTTCCTAAAAAAGGCTGTAAAATTGGCTGACATAATATATACCTTCCACAAAAGTGAGACAAAGGGCTTTGTTGAGGCTTTTTCAAAGGATTCCGGCTTCGAAGTGAGTCATTGCTGGGATTTTCGATTCCCGCTCAAGCAGGCAATGCCATTTCATCGACGGAAAATCCACCGCATTAACGTCTCTTGTTTCAGATTAATCAAGGCAAAATTATTTAAATAAGGTTGTAATTCCTAAGGATTGGTTAAAATGGAAATAGATGTTCTCGACGAGAAAAAGGACAAAATCATATTCGAGCTTAAGGGTGCAAGCCACACAATTTGCAATGCTCTTAAGAATGAATTATGGAATGACAGCCATGTTAAGACGGCAACTTATGCAGTCAAACATCCTCTTGTTAATGTTCCTAAGATGATTGTTGAAACTGATGGAACAAATCCAAGAAAGGTTGTTGCTGATGCAGCAAAAAGATTAAAGAAAACTTGCGAAAAATTTGAAAGTGAATTCTCAAAAGAAGTAAAATAAAATGGTAACTGTTGCGCAAGCAAAAGAATTAATAAAACTTGCTAGGGATGCTATTTCTGCTCATTTCTCGAGGAGAACTGTAAAGGTTAACCCCGGGATCAGAAAAAAATATTCTGATCTGATTGGTGTTTTTATCACATTAAAGAAAGATAATGAACTTAGGGGCTGCATTGGTTTTCCTGATGCAGTGTATCCGCTTTATGATGGAATCATACGCGCGGCATTATCAGCTGCTTTTTCAGATCCAAGATTTCCTCCATTGGATGGGGAAGAATTCAAAAGCATAACAATTGAGATTTCATTATTAACAAGGCCAACTGTAATGGAAGTTAGAAATCCGGAAGAGTACATCCAAAAAATAAAGGTTGGCAAGGATGGCATTATGGTAAGAGGCACATTCCAATCAGGTTTGTTGCTGCCACAGGTGGCTGTTGAGCAAGGCTGGGATGCAAAGAAATTCCTTGAACAAACCTGTATCAAGGCTGGATTGCCAAAAGATACATGGCGTGACTTTGATGCCTGCAATGTGCTGAAGTTTGAAGGTTCTGTTTTTGCTGAAGAAAGCCCTGCTGGGAATGTTGTCCAGGTTCTATAAGGGCTGAAAGTCCAAAATTCTTACGTTTTACGGCTTCTAAACACCAAAAAGTTTATATAGTTAATAGTGCCTACCATAGCTAAAAATTGGTGTTTTTTATGGTATTTATACGAACAAAACGCATAAAGAAGAAGAGCGGGAATATCTATACTTATGCTTATATAGTTGAAAACAAATGGAAGAAAAGAGCCAAAGGCAGGAAAAAATCAAGGCAAAGGGTAAAAGCCTACCTTGGCAGGGTTTATAAGCTTGATAAAAGCTCTGAACTTGACTTCTTAGAACTGCTTTCTATTAAGGATATTGACAACTATGTTAATAGTAAAAGCAAGAAAGAGGTAATCATTGATCTTGTTAAGTATGAATTGCTCAAACACGGCTTTGATGAAGTTGGCAGCTTAGTATCAAATGGAGAAATATTTTTTGATTTAGATAAAGCTGAATTTTCCATTTTGGAGGGCTATAAAAGAAAACAAGGCATTGTTCTTAGCCTTAATGAAGGATTCATGTGCAAGGAAACATTAAGAATGCTTACTCATTTTTACGCAGAAGGCACTGAAGAAGAGATTGGCTATAAGCTTGCTAAGTCTTTTGTTGAGGCTGGCATAGATGTTCCTAAAGAAGTGTTTGTAGGTTTGTTTGCAAAGCTATTTAAATAAAACTAATGTCCTGAAAAAGATGAAACTACCAGAGCATGTGGCAATAATCCTTGACGGTAATAGAAGATATGCTAAAAAGAAAGGGTTAAGTGCAGGAAAAGGTCATGATGCTGGAGCTGATAAAGTAAGTAAGCTTGCAGACTGGGCTCTTGAGCTTGGAATAAAAGAGTTAACACTTTACACATTCTCTACAGAAAACTTTAACCGAGCTAAGCGTGAAAAGGCATTTCTCTTTAACCTGTTCAGGAAAAAGTTCAATGAGCTAAAGGGAAGCAAAAAGGATGTTGAAGTGAGGGTTATTGGCAAATTTAACAAATTCCCTAAGGACGTGCAGAGAATACTGAATAATATAACAAAAAGAAAAAAGAAGAAGAAAAAGCTTGTAATGAACTTTGCAATGGGCTATGGTGGAAGGGCTGAGATTGTCGAGGCTGTAAAGGATATTGTGAAAAAGAGGGTACCTCGTAACAAAGTTAATGAAGATTTAATTAGAAAATGCCTGTACCTTAAGAATGATCCTGAGATAGTCATAAGATCTGGTGGTGAGGTTCGCACCAGCAATTTCCTTATGTGGCAGAGCGCTTATTCTGAGTGGTTCTTTACAGAGAAGCTTTGGCCGGAGTTTACAAAGAAAGATCTTATCAAGATTATAAAGGAATTTAATGCTAGAGAGAGAAGATTTGGTAAGTAGAAAAATTCTATACTAAACTATAATTTCTATCACAATAAAATATATAAAGCAGCTTTCTGGTTAAATTTTAGGGTTTTCTATGGATAAGTATGAAGAATTCAAAAAAGAGGCAAAAAAAGCAGCTGAGTTATTTAAAGAAGTGGACAAAAATGAGACCATAAGACTGATATGCCACTTAGATGCTGATGGTATTTCTGCTTGTGCTATCCTGATAAAAACACTTAATCTGAACAATAGAAAATACTCCATCTCAACTGTGCAGCAGATAAAGAATGATGTCCTTGTAAGCCTATCAAAAGAGCCATACAAGAACATTGTGTTTGCTGATATTGGGGCTGGCTCATTAGAAGCAATAAAGAAAAAGCTTCCAGACAAAAGGATATTCATCTTGGACCACCATGAGTATGACTCTAAAGAGATACCAGATAATATAACCCTGCTTAACCCGCATATGTTCTGTATTGATGGAGGTAAAGAGATTTCTGGTTCGGGTGTTGTTTACCTATTCTGCAAAAACCTTAATGAGAAGATTGAGGACTTTGCGCATATTGCTGTTGTTGGAGCATTAGGCGATATCCAGGAAAAAAACGGCTTCTCAAGGCTTAATGATGAGATATTAAGGACTGCAATAAATAAAGGATATATAAAGGTACAGAAAGGCCTGAGGCTGTTTGGCTCACAGACAAGGCCGATACACAAGGTTTTGGAGTACAGCACAGACCCTTACATACCCGGTATTTCTGGCTCTGAGTCAGGAGCAATACAGTTCCTGCATCAGATAGGTATAGAGCCAAAAAAAGGCAATGACTGGAAAAAGATAGTTCACCTTGGTGAAGAAGAGATGAAAAAGCTTGTTACAGGGATTATAATGAAAAGGTTTGGAGAGGATAAGCCTGACGATGTTTTAGGAAATGTCTATCTGCTGCCAAAAGAAAAGGAAGAAAGCCCTTTGAAAGACGCTAGAGAATTTGCTACCCTGCTTAATGCATGCGGCAGGATGGGAAAGGCTTCTTTAGGTATTGGAGCTTGCCTTGGTGACCGCAAGACCCAGGAAAGAGCTATCAGAAGCCTAGCTGACTACAAGCATGAGATTGTCAATGGAATGAACTGGTATAAAGATAACAAGGAATCTGTGATAAAAGGCACTGGTTATGTTATTATTAATGCAAAGGATACGGTTATGCCAACGATCATAGGCACAATTGCTTCTATTATCTCCAAATCAAATGAATTCAAGGAAGGGACATTTGTTCTATCAATGGCCCAGTTAGTTGATGGAACAACAAAGACTTCTTTAAGGATTGCTGGCTATAGAAAGCAGGACGTTGATCTAAGCAAACTAATGCAGGAAATAACTAATAAAATTGAGGGAGCTGTTGCTGGCGGCCACAAACAGGCTGCAGGAGCCTTGATACCAACAGATAAAGAAGCAGGGTTTATAGAAGCTGCAAAAGAGATTCTTGGAAAAAAAGCGCTTGAAGAAAGAGTTGATTAAAGCAGGGTTCTAATCCCATCAATATGTTCTGCAACCTCAGAACCTTTCTTTGTTAAGGTTAAGAGCTTTAATCTGCCCTGCTTTTCAAAATTAATAAGTCCGGATTTCTCCATTTCTTGGAGAATCTTCACAACATGAGAATATGTGCAGTCAATTTTTTTTGCCAAAGATGAAGCATACACCATGCTTTTTGCGTTTTTTAAGTTCACTAGCATCATTGCTGGTTTCTCGCGGAAAAAAACATTAAAAATTTTCTCGTCCATAAAACACCCTCCCAACGACTATTGTTATCGAATATATGAATTTTGATAGATATGTTGAAAACTAAGCTCATTTATATAGTTTTCGTTTTTAGTCAATAACCAATAAAATAAATCAACAGAAAAAAATCAATAGTTTTAAATCAACAAAGACAATCATTAAAAAGCAATAGAAGGAATCATCAGAAAAAATCAATAAAAAAATAAAAATAAATCTGATTTTTGCTTTATTTCTCATCTGCAAGCAAAAATCATCATCAGCCATTCCTTTATATCCTGACCTAAAGGAAGATAAGCTGATGAAAATTCCGATCACATGGGGTAAAAAGGAATTTTCAGATTTATTATTTGTTTTAAATTTTTAAGAGTAAATAATAAAAGTGCAATCAAATGCACAACTAATTGTGTATGCTGAAAGTAAACCTAGTGATAAAATAAACCTTGATAAAAATGTCTGACTTTGAACCAAACGAATTACTGTTTCCACATCCAGAAGTTAGAAAAATACAAACCGAGCTATTGAAAGATGTTGAGACTTCTTTAAAGAATAAAAAAGACTTAATTGTTCATGCCCCAACTGGTTTAGGAAAGACTGCTGCAACCATTGCTCCAGCTTTGGCTTGTGCTTTGAAGAAAGAGCTTACTGTTTTCTTCCTGACATCAAGGCATACTCAGCACAGAATTGCAATTGAAACCCTAAAGAAGGTAAAAGAGAAACACAAAGCCAGGTTTAACTGCATTGATATTATTGGGAAGAAGTGGATGTGCATTATGCCTGGTGTGGAGGGATTGTATGGGTATGAATTTAATGAGTACTGTAAAAAGCAGCGCGAGGATAATGAGTGTGAGTTTTACATTAATCTAAGAAATAAGGGCAAGCTTAGCCCAAAGGCTAAAAGTGTTGTTGAGAGGCTGAAAAAAAATGGTCCATACCATACTGAAGAGATTATAGAGCTCTGCAAAAAAGAAGGGCTGTGCCCTTATGAAGTAACCATGCAGTTAGCTAAAGATTCTGAGGTTGTCATAGCTGACTATTACTATGCCTTTAACCCAAGCATAAGAGATACATTTTTCAAGAAATCTGGGAAAGACCCTAAGGCTTCAATCCTTATTATTGATGAAGGCCATAATCTTCCTAAGAGATGCAGGGACCTTATGACTCATAAGCTGACTATGTTCATGCTTGACAGGGCTTCTAAAGAAGCTGCTAAGTTTGGTTATCTTGAAGTCATGCAGCAGATTAAGGTTATCAAAGAGGTGCTTGAGGCTCTTTCCAAGGATTTAAATGGCAAGAATCCTGAAAAGCTTATTAAGAAAGAGGAGTTTGTCAATACTATTAAGTTAAATGAGGATTATGATGAGATTATTGATGCATTTAATATTGTTGCAGATGAAATCAGGGAGAAGCAAAAACAAAGCTATGTTGGCGGTATTGTTGGATTTCTTGAGAAATGGCTTGAGCAAGATGAAGGGTTTGCGAGGATTCTTTCTATAGATAGAGGCTCAGTTAGATTAATGTACAAGTGCCTTGATCCATCTATATCAACAAAGGAGATAATATCAGAGGCTTACTGCTCTGTGCTTATGTCAGGCACTTTGACACCAACATCAATGTATAAGGATATCCTTGGTTTTGACAATGCTGATGAAAAAGTGCTTGCGAGCCCTTTTCCAAAAGAGAATCGTTTGAGCCTGATTATTCCTGAAACAACAACAAAATTCACAAAGAGGAGTGAAGAGCAGTTCAGGAAAATAGCCAATATCCTTAGCAAAGTAATAAACAACATTCCTGGTAATGTTGCTGTCTTCTTTCCAAGCTATGGTTTGAGGGATTCTATTTACAGGCATTTTTATGAATTATATGATGATAAAGACAGCATTGTTTTAGAAAAGCCAATGCTGAGCAAATCAGAAAAAGAATCCATGCTTAAGGAGTTTAAAGATTTGAAAGACAAAGGCGGTGTTTTGCTTGGTATTGCTACTGGCAGTTTTGGCGAAGGCATTGACCTGCCTGGGGACTACCTTAAAGGGGTTGTTGTTGTTGGTTTGCCCTTGGAAAAGCCAAATCTTGAAACTAAAGAATTGATAAATTATTACGACAAAAAATTTGGCAAAGGCTGGGATTATGGCTATATATTTCCTGCAATAACCAGGACATTACAGAACGCTGGTCGTTGTATACGGTCTAGCACTGATAAAGGAGTTATTGTATTCTTAGATGAAAGATACTCCTGGCCTGGTTACTTTAGGTGCTTTCCTCCTGATTATAATGTCAAAATAACTAAATTATATGAAGAAAAGATTAAAAACTTCTTCTTGAACTAATATACAAAATACTATACTAGTTTACTTAATCGAAACATTTATATACCAGTTGTGTTTATAGTATTAAATGGTAATATTATTTGACAGGTTTAACCTTTCAGAGGATATTTACGAAATAATATTTGCAACAAAGCAGCAAAAAATCGTTGGAAAGCTGCTTATTGAGCATATAAAGGACTCAGGCAATGAAGTAACAAAAACCGAAATGTCGATGTTCGCAACAAAGCTGCACGAAGGCAACTTGATTGCAGAAATTGATGAGCCTGAGTACAAAGGCAAGAAGGTAAAGCTCAGCTATAACAAAAGGCAGTTTTACGATCGCATACTAACTCCAATGAAAAGCATGGGTTTGGTTGATTACGACCTTTACAAAAAAACCTACAAGCTGAGTGATAAATTCAATAAGGAGATGATACGGATCGGGTTAATGTGGCTCAAAGAGCTACGCAAGAATCCGCATGAAATAAAAAAGAAGTGATGTTCAAAAGGCTCCCTGTCTATTTCTTCTCCAAAACCACCCCCACTTGAAGAATGGGGAGCCTTTCATTTTCATCTCGCGCAGGGATAAAAGAGGTGAGTAAGCCGGGAATGTTTCCTGGCTTGCTTTTTTTCTAATTTTTAGATAAATTTATAAGATTAGGGATTTAAGAACAGATTATGGAACGTATAACAGAAAAGAAAGCTATTGAGTTGCTTAGAAAATACGCGCCAACAGAAGAAGACTTTGAAGCAGTGCTTGCTCATGCCAAAGCTGTTCAAAAGGTTGCTCTTAAGATTTGCAAGAAGGTTAAGTGTGATGCTGAGCTTGTAAAGACAGCCTGCTTGCTGCATGATATTGGAAGATTTCAAAGCACAAACCCTCTTAGCCATGGCATAGTAGGCGCTAAAATTTTACTGGAAGAAAGACTGCCAATGCATGCCTTTGTTGCTGAGAGGCACCTAGGAGCTGGAATTAGTAAAGAGGATATAAAAGAGCAAAAGCTAAAACTGCCGTTAAATGATTATATGCCAAAGACAACTGAAGAAAAGATCGTTGCTCATGCAGACAACCTTGTTTTTGGTACGAAGATTGTAACCTTAAAACAAGCTGTTGCAAGATTCAATAAAGAGCTTGGAAAAAAGATTGGAAGAAGGGTTAAGGAATTAGGCAAAGAAATAGAAAAGTTAAAAAAGAAGTAAAATAATCATTAAAATAATCATTAGGTACACAACCACAATTAGTCAAACCTGGCTAGCCATAATTTTGCTTCACAAAATTAATTCGCCAGTTTGCCTTAAGTGGGAGTAAACACCTGATTTAATTTTTGTTATAATTATAAAAAATTAAATAATAAAAAACACAACCAAGTGCACAACTAGTTGTGATTGCTGAAAGTAAACCAATTGATTTGATGTTTACTGATTAACAAGTTTTCCTAAAAAAAGATGGTGAGAGTAGACATAGCCAAATTAAAGGCTGAACAGATTAGCTTAGCTAAGAAAGTAGTCTGCAGGGACGAGTTTGATAAGGTTAAGCTTGTTGGCGGTGTTGACCAGGCCTTTGTTAATGATGAGGTTATTTCTGCTATTGTTATCTGTGATTACAAAACCTTAGAGCCAATTGAAGAAAAATATGCTGTTGTTAAGGCAGCAATTCCTTATATACCAGGATATCTAAGCTACAGGGAGGCTCCTGCAATTGTTGAGGCTTATGGAAAACTTGAGCATAAGCCTGATGTGTTGATAGTTGACGGAAACGGTATTCTGCACCCAAGAAGAATAGGCATGGCGTCCCATGTTGGTATTCTGCTTGACATTCCAACAATTGGCATTGCAAAGAACTTGCTTTTAGGCAGAGCCATTGACAGAGAAGTTATGGTTGAAAATGAGGTAAGGGCTTTTGAGCTTACAACCAAAGAACATGCAAGGCCAATCTATGTTTCAATTGGACATAAGATCACATTAGGTTCTTCTGTAAGGATTGTAAAGGAGTGCTTGGTGCACCCTCACAAACTGCCAGAGCCGCTGCATCTTGCTCATAGAAAGGCAAATGAAGTAAAGGAACAGCTTGATAGAGGAATGTAGTGAGACTATCTGGGACTATTCCTCGTCTGCAAAATCATGGAATTAGGACTATCTTGGGACTGAGCAATGAATTTAAAAACAATTAAAATAATAAAGATTAATATGAAAAAAATAATTATTTTATTTTTGGTTTTGATTTTTATTATTGGTTGCAAGGTTGAAGAACCTGTAACAATATCTGAAGAAACAAAAGAAAAGGTGATGGGAATGAAGGCTTTGCTTATTATAGCGCAAAATAACTTTAGGGATGAGGAACTTGCTGAGCCAAAAGCGATTCTTGAAAGTGCTGGCATTGAGGTTCAGGTTGCAAGCATAACAACAGGTGTTGCAAAAGGAATGCTAGGAATGGAGGTTACTCCTGATTTGGCTGTAAAGGATGCTGATACTGCTGATTATGACGCTATAGTTGTTATTGGAGGGGCAGGAAGCCCTGAGCTTGCTAATCATAAAGAAGTTCTTGAGCTATTGGTTGATGCTGAAAGCAAAGGCAAGATTATTGGAAGCATCTGCATGGGACCTACTGTACTTGCAAAAGCAGGGATCCTTAAAGGCAAGAAATGCACTGTTTTCTCGGCTGGAGCTGATGCAGTCAAGGCTGGAGGAGCAGATTATACTGGAGAAGATGTTGTTGTTGACGGCAAGCTTGTAACAGCCACTGGGCCTGAAGTAGCAAAGGCTTTTGGTAAGAAGCTTGTTGAAGTTATGGGCGGCTGATTCTTTTTCTTATTGTTCTTATCTTTACGAAAGATTTTTAAATAACCTCTTTCCGCTTACTCCTTATGGTACCAGAAGAGTGGCAAGAGGAAGAAGGAGAAAAAGACATCTATTCTGAAGGCGGTAGAGAAGAGCTTGTAGAGGATGATGAGATAGAGCCATGGGAGCAGGGCTTTATGCAGGGAGCAGAAGGCGGTGGACAAGGAGCTAAGTGCAGGAAATGCGGAAAGCCATTAGTTGACAAGGACTTTGTTGAAAAAGAGATTGATGGAGAGAATTACAGGTTCTGCTCTGAAGAGTGCGCTAAGAAATTTGAGAAAAGCTAAGGGCCCTTTTTCTGTTTTAGAAGGCTGTGCTATATCTGCTTGATAACTTTTACTTCTGTTTTGCTTAATGCTTCAGCTACAAGTTTTTTAAGATTGAAGGCCTTTTCAAGAGATTTTATCTCTTCTATTTTAGCTCTTGTTTCAGGATGCTTTGCAACAAGGAAGCTGCAGCAGTCAGAATAAGGCAGAATTGATATCTCATAGGTTCCAATCTTCTCTGCTAGGTTAATGATTTCCTGCTTGTCAGAGCCAATCAAAGGAGCTAGTATGGGCTTTGTTGTTGATCCATAGATGACATTTAAGTTCTCTAAAGTCTGTGATGCAACCTGTGCTAAAGAATCTCCTGTAACAAAGCCTTTTGCTTTTTCTTTTTTCAAAACCAATTCTGCAATCCTAAACATGAATCTTCTATAGATTATCATACGGTGTTTAGCTGGAATTGCTGCTATAATCTCTTTTTGCAATGCTTCAAAAGGAACAAGATAAAGCTTTGAGCTAAACTGGTATTTTGTTAGTACCTGCACCAATTTCAAAACCTTATCTTTGACTATCTTCTTGTTTGCTGTATAATTATGGAAATGGACAAAAACAATTGTGCAGCCACGCTTAAACATCTTAAAAGCTGCAACAGGGCTGTCAATGCCCCCTGATATTAAAGAGACTAGTTTGCCTGTTACTCCAACAGGAAGGCCCCCAACGCCCTTTAGTTTTTCAGTATAGATGAATGCTCCATCATCAGTAATCTCAACAATAAACTCTAATTTTGGATTTTTTAACTTGACTTTAGAGCCGAATTTCTTAACTATAGCTGCCCCTAATTTTTCATTTATTTGTATAGATGTTTGTTTTATTTTCTTTGTTGATTTTTTTGCTGTTATTCTGAAAGTGGTTGTTTTTTTGATGTCTTTTGCCAGCTTTAGAAGGCATTTTTCCATTGAGTTAATATCTAACTCTGAGTATAAAGCAAAGGAGAAATATTCAATGCCTGGAACTTGTTCTAGAATTTCCTTTATTTTTTCAGTATTTGATTTTTTGTTTAATTTAATAATTATCCTTCCATACAGCCTCTTGACTGAATCATGCTGCTGGCTCTTTAATGCCTGCTTTATATTCTCAACTAGCTTAGCTTCAAAAAAAGCCCTATTGCCGCCTTTAAGGGCTATCTCTGCATAGTGGATTATCACATATTCCATATTTGTGTGGATTAGTGGTAAATTTATAAAAGTTCCCAAAAATTTATATAACCCAGAAATAATCTATACGTATGATGAAAAAACTGTCTTTATTAGTATATTTTCTGTTGTTTATCTTACTATTGAATTCAGCATACGCTGAACATAATGTCCTTTTGGCATTAAAGGATATCACTACAGATGAAGCAGTAGATGAAGTAGTTGTATTTGTTGAGTTTGATGGACAAATCCACAGCCAGTATATTGTTAGTGGAGATATTGTTAAATTAAGCCTTGATGATGGAATTTATGAAGCTGTATTTAAGGTTGATGAGCCATCAACACCCGGGAAGGATTATTACGGAAGAACAAGTCTCGATATAGGTGATGGTTTGATTCAAGGGATCTTTTTGTTTCCAGCTGGCTCTGTAAGGGGGCTGGTAAAAGACAAGCTGGATAATGTTGTTGGTGGAGCTGAATTAAAGTTTGACTGCGGCTTTGACATAGAGGTTGAGCTGCCTGCAGTTGCTGATAAATTTGGCTCATTCTCGATTGATTATATTCCTACTGGCTCATGCAAAGTTTTTGCTACTTACAAAGGTGCTATTGGAGTTAAGGAAGTCACAGTAGAAAAAGGCGTTGTGAAAGACGTTGAGATTAATCTTGATAAGAGTATTTATGTTCCTCAGAAAAATTATGGAATCTATTTTGCAGTTATATTTGTACTGATTATTATCTTTATAATATTTAAATTTAGAAAGAAGTTATTATTGATTATAAAAAAGATTGAAAAGAAGGAAGAGAAAAAAGAGGCTAAAGAAGAAAAGAAAGAAGTTAAGGAAATACCAGAAACAAAGGTTTCTGAAAAGGAAGAAGAAAAGAAAGAAGAGATTAAGCCAAGCAAACGAGCAGAAGATATAATGGCTACATTAAATCCAAAGGAAAAGAAAGTTACTGGTTTTTTGCTTGAAAATAACAATGAGAGCTACCAGGCAAAGGTCAGATATGCAACTGGAATACCTAGAACAACTCTTGCAAGAGTGCTAATATCCTTAGAAGGAAAGAAAATAGTAAAAATTGAAAAGGTTGGAAAAGCTGTTAAAATCAAATTAACAGACTGGTTTCTCGGAAAAGAGTAAATGGGCAGTAAATAAGCCTTTTTAGCCAAAATAAGCATTAAATTGCCTTTTTCTATTTTTTCATCCCAGTCAAATATTATATATTTGCCCGTATTACTAACATTGTAATAAAAGAGTGTGCGAACAAGAATAAAACAATGGAGTGATAAAAATGAAAGTAAAAAAAATAAGTTTAATGGCAATGTTTGTGATGCTGTTGCTTGCTTTGGTTAACACCGCAACAGCAATCTGTGGATCAATGGAGATAACAGGAGAACCAAAGATATACGAAGCAGGAGTGAAAGACTACGAGATAAGTATAGTTGATGTAACTGGTGATGATGTAACACTGAATATAAATGGTGAAGCTATCTTCTTCTCCAAATCAACAGAACAGAAGTTAATGGATGGAACAGAAGCCACTATTGATTTGAAAGGTAACGTGTTAGAATTCTGTTTTGAGGGAGACTTATTCCCAAAGCTTCCACAAACGCATAAACCAAGCGTTAAGTTAGATCTTGCAAATTACGAAAAGATGTTTGTAATAGGCAGGGAATTTAACGGCTATGTAGTTGTTGGTAGTGAAGGGATACCTACCTATGTGATTGCTGCAACAGATATCTCAACATCTTTTATGGAGTTAGTAGACCGAGTCGGTGCTGTTAGGTTAAATAGAGAGATGGAAAGTCTGAACAACAATATAATCAGCATAGGTGGTCCTTGCGATAATCACATGACTAAGAGAATCTCAGGCATAGAAGACTGTGACTTTGGTTTAAGGCCTAATGAAGGGCTTATTAAACTCTACAATCACAATGGATGGGCGCATATTGTTGTGGCTGGTGGCTCTGAATCAAGCATGAAAGAAGCAGCAAAGGTATTATCACATTGGAAAGATTATCAGCTATCTGGGGATGAATATAGAGTAGAGAAAATAGTTCCTCCAGAACCTCCAACCGAGCCAGAGCCGACATGCTATGATGGCATCAAGAATGATGGGGAGGAAGGTGTTGACTGTGGTGGACCTTGCAAGCCATGTCCTGTTGTAGAACAACCTTGCAGCGGATGCAAGAGAAATGGTGATTGTCTGCCATTCGGAACAAGGCTTGTTGAGGATGGTGTGCCAAAGTATTGCAGCATAACCAAGGAGTTTGAGCTTCAGAAAGGCGCAGACGAGGCTTGCCAGAACAACTATGAGTGTTCAACAAACATTTGCGTAGACAGCAAGTGTATAAGCTCAGGCCTCATAACAAGAATCCTAAACTGGTTTAAGAGCTTTTTTGGTTAAACTTTATTTTTTCTTTTTTTTAATTTTCCGACAAATTTATAAAACCTAAAAATAATGAAGCGTATATGCTCAGCTGGAAGAAGCTTTCTCACTTAAAAAAAGAGGATATAAAAAGATTGCAGGATAAGAAATTAAGATATTTCTTAAGGCATGAGATACCCTTTCATCCATATTACAGTAAGGTATTCAAGAAGCTAAAGTTAAGGTTTGATGATATCAAAAGCACTGATGAGCTAATAAAACTGCCTTTCTCAAGCAAAGCGAATATTGCTCCAACCAAGGATAACAGCAAAAGACCTATTGATTTTGTTCTGCAGCCGAATAAAGAGCTGCTTAAACAATATTCACCAAAATCAAAGCTCCTCAAGATTCTGTTTAACAAAGAGCTTGTTTATTATGAATATAAGCCAATCCATTTGCATTTAACAACCGGCAGGACCGCAGCACCAACCCCCTTTCTTTATTCGGCTCAGGACCTAGAAAGGCTGAAACAAGCTGGAAAGCGTTTATTTGATGTTTTTGGAGTTAGCAAAGAAGATGTCATGGTTAATGCATTTCCTTATGCGCCTCACCTAGCTTTTTGGCAGACATATTATGGAGGGATTGCTAGTGGGATTTTAGGGCTTCCAACAGGAGGCGGAAAGATTTTAGGTAGTGAGGCTATAATAAGGTCCATAGAGCATCTAAAAGCCAATCTTTTGGTTTCTATGCCTGGCTATGCTTATCACCTTATAAAGAAAGCTGCTGAAGCTAAGAAGGATTTCAGTAATCTAAAACGCATAATATTTGGCGGTGAGCGCGTGCCTTCTGGCTTGAAAGATAAGCTGAGGGATTTATTGATTAAAACCAAATGCAAGGATCCAAGGATACTATCAACCTATGCCTTTACTGAAGGAAAGGCTGCCTGGGGCGAATGCAGCGAGGGCTCTGGTTATCATCTTTATCCTGACTTAGAGTTTATCGAAGCTGTTGATAAGAATGGTGATAGAGTTGGTGAAGGAGAAGAAGGAGAAATCGTGTATACTGCTTTAGACTGGCGCGGAACAGCTGTCTTAAGATATAGAACTGGTGACGTTTCAAAGCTCTATTATGAAAAATGCTCATGCGGAAGGACTGTACCTAGGATTGATTCTGTTGTTGAAAGAAGCTCTGAGATAAAGGAATTCAAGCTCACTAAGGTAAAAGGCACTTTAGTTAACCTAAACAGGTTCTTTGCCTTAATGATGGGGCATAAAGACATAGATGAATGGCAGGTTGAAATCAAGAAAAGAGGGAATGACCCTTATGGTGTTGATGAGCTTATTTTATATGTTGCTCCAAGGAAGAAGGTTAATGTTGCTAAGTTGAAAATAGAATTGAAAAAAGTGGTAAGAGAAAATGTCGAGGTCACTCCTGATATAGTCATAATGGATAAAGCACGCTTACTAGATAAGCTAGGAATGGAAACAGAGCTAAAGGAAAAGAGGGTTATTGATAGCAGGCCAAAGAAATAAAGGCTTATTCTATGAAATTAATGGATTGGGTCAGGGAAGTAGAAGGAAAGGACAACAAAGGCAGAGAGAAATCTGTTATCAATATTCTAGAGAGAAATAAGATTGATTTTTACATTGAGAAATACGATTTTCTTACCGAACAAGGGGAAAACATAGTTATTGAGTTTGGCTCTGGAAAAAGGGAAATCCTTGTCACAACACACTTTGATGTTGTTAGTGGAAGCCCTGGTGCAAATGACAATGGCTCTTGCATTGCAATACTGATTGATGTCGCAAGGAAGCTGAAAAAGGCAAAGCTAAGGAACAAGGTAAAGGTAATTATCTTTGATCAGGAAGAGCCTGGATGTTTAGGTTCAAGGGCTTACATTAGAAGGCATGGTATGGACAATATAATCGGTGTTTACAACACAGAGCTTTGCGGAATGGGTGATGTTGTGGGTATATGGCCTGTTACTAAAGATGTTGAGGACAGCATTGCTTTAGCTGTTTTAAGAAATACAGTAAAAAGGCTTGGTTATAAATTAGAGGAAGCTACTGAACTGCCTATATTCTTTGGTGACCATCGCTCTTTTAGAGAGCTTGGTTTTAAGGACGCTTTTTGCCTGTCAGTTGTTCCTGGTAAAGATGTTAAGGAAATAAGAAAGTTTGTAGAAATATCAAAACAGATGCTTTTGTTTAGAACTTTACTGGGTTTGATAATAAAACCATTAGCACCAAAGGTTCCATTTATGTTCCAGCTTTATCATTCCCATGAAGATAAAAGCAAATATTTGAATGAATCTGCTCTGCAGATGATGTCTGAGGTTATTTTTAATGCTGTTTTAGAATTGGATAATAAATAGTTTAAGAACAATAAAAAAATCATCAATAAAAATAAAAAATAATAAATCTGAAAATTCCTTTCACAACCACGCTCAAGGAATTTTCATCCGCTTACTCTCCTTTAAGTCAGGGTATAAAGGAAGACAGCGGATGATTTTTGCTTTAATGTGGAGTATAAAGCAAAAATCAGATTGTTGCCGAGTGAAACGAGCGCAACTAAGGAATCTCTGATTCCTGTTTATTTTTTGATATTGATTTTTTTAATGATCATTTTTCATTGATTTTTATCATTGATTTGACAAAAACTTTAAATAGATTCTAATCAAGAATTAAAATATGCCAGAAAAAAGCCGCATAACAGAAGCTGGTTTTGTTATCAGCCTGATAGCCGGAATGGTAATCCTGTTAGTAGCTGTTGTTGCCACTTATTTAACAAGAGGCATAATAGCAACATATGGAGCAATAATCAGTTTTTTTGCTTACTTTTTGTTAATTTCTAATTATATAGCAGGTTTAATGATAGTGATTGGAAGCGTGCTGATAAAGCATGAAGACCATTCACTCGCAGGAAGCATAATTGTGCTTATAGTAAGCCTTGTTGGAGTAGTCTCTGGTATGGGCTTGTTTGTAGGGCCTGTGTGCGGGATTATTGGCGGAGTGGTTGGCTTGCGCGAGCACCAGCATCTGATTCTGCACAAAAAGAAGTATTAGAATATTGTAGTTGGCTTTAAATATTAAGCTGTATTTCTCTCTTGAGAATATGTCAAAGATTGTGATGGCTGCAGAACTGCCTGAGGGGGCTGAATTCTTTAGTGATGAAGATAGTTGGCAGAGGATTTGCCGTATGGTTGATGTTGATTTCCTTGCTGATACAGTTGGAGCAAAAGGAGAAGAATCCAGGATAGAGTGTTATGTGGTTATTAGGACAGGTTTGGAGAGATTTGCATATGCGCTGGAAGACAATGGTAAGGGCGGCAAGAAGGCAGATGTTCATTCTATTAGCTCAGAAAGGCCCAAAGAAGGCGGAATATGCTATGGATCTACTGCAGTAGTCATTGAGACATACGGAGATAATGGATGGTACTACAGAGATGATAGAAGCGGTAAATCCAATCCTTCTGTTTTGGTCAGGGTAAGAAATCTTTTTGATGATGTTCACAGGCATCTTAGAGAGCAAGTCCCTGTTTCAAGATTGGAATTGTGCATTGATAAAAGTATTGCAAACCGAGTCAGAGATATTGTGAGGCCTAATAGCGCTGAAGATGCATTCTACCTCAGAGGAGAGGATGCCTTCAAAGCAAGTTATAGGAAGCTCGTAAGGAAATCCCTTAGAAAGAACGAATTGGTTCTTACTTAATTAAAAATTAAAAAAATAATCAGTTATTTTTTCTTCTTTGCTTTAACCTTGCAGGTGCAGTACTCCTGTACTATTGGGCTCATTAAAGGGCAGCATATTATCGCCACAGATACAAGCAATGTTAACCACAACGCATTCAGAGCAGGTCTAACTGCATTTAATGCATTCAACAATACAGCAAAGAAACCCCATGTTGCTACAGCTGAGACCAAACAACAAACGCCGCATATTCTGCACATAATCCCACCCCTCTTGGTTTTTTATTATTATTTTATTGAGTGTATTTAAATTTATTGGTTGTGATGATTACGAATATTGAGATTAGATTTATATATGCGGGAATATTACTTCATTATATGACTGGGGATCTTGCAGAACGTATAGAAGCTAGTGGATGCCCTGTGCCGGAAGGGAATGAGCTCAGGGCTATTTCTAAAGATGCTAGAGAAGGGGCTGAAGACCTTTCAGATGATATAGAGGACCTTGGAGCTATTGCTGCAAAGGCGAGAAAATATAGCGAGGCTTCATCAGGAAAAAAGGAGAAAATCTCAAGAATTGAGGATTATCTTGAGGGTCCTCCTTGCAGGTTTTATAGGAGAAGTTCTGGCAAAAAGGGTGATGTGCCTGAAAATATTGCATTCTCTTATACAGGTTTTTTTAATATAGTGGCTCGCAAGACCCTTGATCTTACAAGATATGAAGCTGATAGGTGTCTAGCCGGCGCTAGAGTAAAGGCTTTAGAGAGGAGTGATGTGCAAGACTGTATCAGGCCTGTAGATGGTGCTGTGAAGAGAGTAGCAACACAGAATGAAGTTAGGTCTAAAGGGAGTGTAAAGAGGGTCATAAAACTTGAAGTCATTGACCCTGAAAACCTGGAAGGGGTATTAGAGGGCGTTATTATATCTTCCAGAGCAGCGCTGAAGATAAAAGCCACACAATCAGAGTTTATCAGTGTTGTTGATTATCTAAGACAGAACCATCCAAACCTATTCCGCAGATTAAATGGTAGGTATGTAAATGAAAGGGCAATTGAAATCGGGAAAAAACTTGTTGAAGAGGGAGTTATCCCAAAGATAGGGAAAAGGCTTGGAAATGCCTGGTATTATTTTAGAAGGGATTTTGACGCAATGGAAAGTATTGACAAATTTGTTTCTGAGAATTATGTCACCTTTTATTCAGTAGTTATGAAAGTTGTTGCTGAGGACCTTGGGCTTAGTGAAAGGGAATTAAGCAGTAAAACAAGCATTCTGAAGAGGAGGTACATGGAAAGACCTGAGTTTGACGGGTATCTTGAGCGTAGAGGACAACTCTATGTGCGCTATGGCGAAAAACAAAAGGTTGAGGGGATGGTAAGGCAGCTGGTGAGGGGCCCTCCAAAACGTTTTGTCAGGGTATTGTATGCTATCTGGGACTATAAGGAAGCAAGAGGTTATGCAGCGGAGTTAGCTCGACAGGTTAAAGACCAAGTAGACTTAGAGGTTGGATTTCTGGACCTTTCAAAAGAAGAGAAAATTGAGGAATTAGCAGATAAAATGATGTTTGGGCCCATGGAACCAATAAGATATGATTTTGCAATAATCAATTTAGGAGAAAATGATGAGCAGGCAGAAGATGCTTACTTTTTTGCAGATGCCTGCGCTATTGCCATGGACCATACTGCATTAATCGCGGAATGCAGTAATTGTCGTGACAGAAAAGCAGAAGCAAGTGATCATTTTAAGGAGTTTTATATCACAGCCCTAACTGCGGGACGCAGTGCTGGCAGCGCCGTAGTTAACGGAAGAGCAAGTTTTGTAAAAATACTGGCAGATTGGGACGTTCTTTCCAATTAGTTTCCTAAATTATAAGTAGGCCTGGCTAATATCTTGCCTTCAATATCCCTGCAATAACAATAAGCCAGCCCTTGATCATAATGGTATTCCAGCTCAAATCGTGTTGCTCCATTAACATTAGCACAGAAATTATTGCAGGAGTCTGCTTCATTCCTGCGGGTTATTGTTTTTTCAACAATGCTGGGCAATATGAGAAAGTTCCAGATAAAGGTCAGGAGCACGACAACTAGAATTAATAATGCAAACAATGATTTCCTTTCCTCCTGTTTTCTGACCCTCTCTTCTAGATTCATTATACCTGCTCTGAAAATTAGTATATTTAAGCTTTATGATAATAAAAAAATTAAGAAGTGATATCTATTACCTTTATCTTAAAGTTAAGGGTTTTTCCAGCTAATGGGTGATTTAAATCAATTGTTATATCCTTATCTGTTACTTCCTTTATTCTTGCTGGAATCTGCACTCCTTCCTTTGTTTTCATCAGCATCATCATTCCTGGTTTTGGCTCTTGATCCTTAGGCAGAACGGTCCTTGGTATTTTCTTCACTAACTCTGGCCTAAGAATTCCATAAGCTTCTTCTGGTTTTAGTTTTATTTTCTTTTCATCTCCTTTATTCATCCCAAGGATAGCATTCTCAAAGCCAGGTATCACTTTTTTAGCTCCAACCTCAAACTCTATTGGTGCTTTTCCTTCTGACGTATCAAAGACAGTGCCATCGTCTAGTGTTCCTTTGTAATTAACCTTTACCTTATCTCCATTTTTTACCGGCATATATATCAGCTCCTTTAAAGTTTTAAGATTAACGGATATAGGAGGTTATTTAAGTGTTTGGGTTTTACTATTTTATATGAAGCCGATAAGCAAAGAGAATAACAGGAAAACTTACATCGTTAACTTGTCGCTTGCCTTGATGTTTTTGTCTGTTTATGTCTGGAAAGAGCAAAGCGTATTCCTTGTAGTTGCTGTTGCGTTTATAGCTCTGGCTTTATGGAGAAAGCATGTGCTGGATAAGATTTTGGTGTAAATATATTTATGTTTAAGAAGTGATAAATTAACTTTTTAAATACCTTTATCTTCCCCTTTTCTGGTGTTTAGATGGAAGTTTCTGTAATAGCTTCTGGCAGTAATGGCAACTGCTGTCTGGTCCAGAAAAAAGATGTCTCTATTCTGATTGATGCTGGCAAAAGCGGCAGAGAGATAGAACACCGCTTGGACAGGCTTGGTAAAAGCATAGAGAATATTGATGCAATAGTTCTCACTCATTCACATCAGGACCATGTGACCGGAGCTGGTGTTTTATCAAGAAGGTATGGAATCCCTATTTATATGACAAAAGATGTTTATAATCATGTTGTAGGAAGGATTGGTGATGTGGATATGAAATTTTTTCCAATTAATAAGCAATTTAAGATCAAGGAGCTTCCAATTAAGCCAATACGCACTTCCCACAGTGTTAGCTCATGCGGTTTTGTTATTGATAAGTTTGGGTTGTTTACAGATACTGGGGTTGTTACCCAGGAAATGGAGGATGCTCTTCCAAAGCTAAGGTGTGTCTTAATCGAATCAAATCATGATATTGATATGTTGATTAACGGGCCTTATCCAACGTACCTTAAGAAATGGATATTATCAGATGAAGGGCATTTAAGTAATGTAGTTGCAAGCTCTCTTATTGAATCAAGAGGGAAGGATCTAAGCCTGGCTTTGCTTGCCCATTTATCTGGCAATAACAATACACCTGAGCTTGCGAAGAGAACATTTGAGATACTGGTTAACAGGGATATAGAATATGCTGTCTGCTCAAGGGAAAGAGAAACCGGCAATTTTATAATTTGATTGATATGCACACAAATCTTTAAATACCCCCTATTGAACCCTAGTTTACCATGGCAAAACTACATACAAGGCTTAAAAGGAAGCTAAGGATGAAGATAAATAGAAGGAGGAATAGAGCACCAAGACCCAAGACATTTAAGAGTGAAGAGGCTGCAAAGAGATACGCAGAAGCTAAAGGGATAAAGGACTATAAACTGGTTAACATAAGAAGTTCAAGCTCAAAAAGAAAAAAATTAAAGATTGTTGGAGGATGAAGATGGAAGGAACAGTTAAATGGTTTAATAGGAAAAAAGGATATGGATTTATTGCAGGAGAGGATGGAAAAGAGTACTTTGTGCATAGATCACAGGTACCAGAAGGTACAGTTCTGAATGAGAATGACAAAGTAACTTTTGAGCCTGCTGAATCTGAGAAAGGGCCTCAAGCCCAAAAGGTTGCTTTAGCTAAGTAAGGCTGGAATTCTTTTATTTTTTATATTGAAATAGAGTTTTAGTAGTTAAATTTATATTAGTTAATTTATCATCTCTTCCCATGCACAGGGTTCAAAAATTACTAAGCAATTACGGCTATTGTTCCAGAAGAAAGGCTGAAGAATTAATAAAACAGGGAAGAGTAAAAGTAAACAATAAAATAATAACTATTGGAGACAAAGCAAAAGAGACTGATGATATATATGTTAACGACGAACTTGTTAAAAAACAACAAAAGGTTTACCTAATGTTTAACAAGCCGTTAGGCTGTGTTACTGCAGTAAAAGACCCTATATTTGATACAGTCATGGATTATGTCAAGGTAAAGGAAAGGGTTTTTCCAATCGGAAGGCTGGATTACAACACATCTGGGTTATTGCTGTTCACAAATGATGGAGATTTTGCAAATAATGTTATGCATCCCAGGTATGAGATTAAGAAGACCTACTTAGTAGGACTAAGGGATAAGATTACAGATAAGCAAATCAAGCAGATCGAGAAAGGGGTAATGCTTGAAGATGGAAAAACATCTCCAGCAAATGTAAAGAAACAGAATCCAAACTTAATTGAAATAACAATTCATGAAGGAAAGAACAAGATTATAAGGAGGATACTAAAAAAAATAGATTTAAAGATAAGGTTCCTAAAGAGGATAAGGATTGGAAAGCTGGAGCTTAAAGACCTAAAAGAAGGAAAATACAGATTTCTAACAGAGAAAGATAAAGAAAAAATCTTCGCTCTCTAAAAAACAGATTCAGATGGGGGTGGTTGCCGAGGCGTAGCCGAGCGCAACTAGGAAAATTTTTAATTTTCCGTGGGGAACAGCTGTAAAACATGAACAGCTGTAAAACATGAAGAGCAAGAAGCCTGTATTCCCCCTAATTATTTTTAATTATTGATTTTTTCTATTGGTTAAAAAATATTAAGAAAAAAATAAATTAAAAAATAACCGCAATAAGCGTCCAAACAGCCAGTCCAACCCAGATAACCAAGGCTAACCAGTCTTTCTTAAGCATATTCTTTCCCATCAGCGTCTTTCCCAGGTCAATTACAAGATCTGAGTGTGGAACCAAGCTCACCCCCAATACAAGCGCTGTTAAGAAGATTACAGCTGCTACCTGGGTTATGCTCAACACAGGAAAGATGTAGGTTGCTAGGATTGCTATTAAGACCAGATAAGCTATTGTTGTAAATGTCTGGTGCTTAAGTATTTTCTTGGCTTGTTTCCTCAAAATCTTAGGATTAACCACAGCCATTATCATCTTAATCAGAACAAGAACTGCAAATATAGCTGCTATTGTATCTATTGGATTCATTTCATACCACCTCCCTTTTTAATATTGTAGCTATTCTTTCTGGTTTTTTAAATCTTTCTATAATAAAGGGCTTAGGTAATAGCTTATTAGTGTGCTCAAGGCTCCAAGGGATATGCCTTTGGCTATTTCTTTATTCTTAAGCTTGAGATAAGATAAAGAAAATATCATGCAAATCCATAACATACTTGCAAAAATCGTATATATAAAATCCTTATAGAAAACTGTGCTAAAAACAGCAAGGATAAGTCCCCTGGCAATGTGAAGATTAGATTTTCTTATTATTTTAGATAAGATGAACAAAACAAAAGCGGCTATTAATAATTGGTAGATAAAAAGAGGGTATCTGGATCTGATAACAGTTGCTCTGGCAATTATAACCATGTAAAAGGGAATACCTCCTAGAGCTACTATGTCCCGAGCAATTTCCTTTTTCCAGTTTTTTTGCATTATGATTCAGTATAAGCAGCTTTTTTTATTTTGATTATTTAGATTATTGTATGTTGCTTTATGATGGAAGATTACCCAAAGAGTCCCAACTGCAAATAAAAGTAAGATAAGGATAACGAACAGTATTTTGTGAATCTCGTGCAGCACAAACTCTTCTTCAAAAAGCAAAAATACTATACCAAAGAACAACAGTACAAAGACAACTGAAACAATGAAATAGTGCCTGCGCCTTTTTTTCCTGTTTTTCATGAACAATTATATTGGTTTTTAAATATTTAAACTTTGCTGAAAATAAAACTCTTATCTAGACCTTCTTCTCTTATGCAAAGGACTCTCTATCTTTTCTTCAAGAAGTTTATACAAATGCTTGTTTTTCTTTAGCTTATCAAGGTCTGCAACAAATATAATCTTATCGCCTTCAGCTAACCTGTAGTCAGGATCAGGAATCTGCTTGAAATCTTTGCCCCTGTTGACAGCAAGTATATTTGCAATATCCTTAAAGACATTATCCAGGTACCTTATACGCTTGTTTACGAACCTAGAGCCCTTTTCAATATCAAACTCCATTAACTCAAGCTCCGTTGTCTTGAATGTTATTGAGTCCATCACCCACTCAACAACATCCGGAGTAGTAAGAGCCAAAGCCATTAATTTGCCGCCAATTGCTGAGGCGGGTATAACCTCATTTGCGCCTGCTTTTTTTGCAGCGGCTATGAATTTCTCCTGGTTTATCTTTGCTATTATCCTTGCCCTCTCAGTTATAGCCCTGAGCAGGTTTATAGCAAGTATTGTTTCTGGATCATTATCAAATGCAAGCACCACAACAGAATAGTCATGGTCTATATCAAGTTTGCTCAATATATATTTGCTTAATGGATTTGCGCCTATAACTTTAGCGGATCCTTCTATATCAAGATCAACGTGCTTGTCTGTAACAATCGTTGCTTTTATCCCGCGAAGAATAAATTCATGCAAAATAGCCCTGCTTGTGGGGTTATAATCAAGAATGAAATATTTGAGTTTATCTGGATGAATCTCTTCAAGCTCTGTTATATGCTTTGTCTCATAAAGATATTTCTTGGATGGTATGAATATAAAGTCCTTCTCAAGAAGGTATCGCTGCTTTCTATTGGCAACAAAATCGCCCATAGGAATTATTGAGGTAGAGGCCTCAACAGAAACCTCTTCCACAGCCTTCTTTAAGAAGTAAGCAACCTTCTGGAAGCCGTTATAACATTCAAGATAACTTATCCCATCAAGGATTATGTAAGAATTCTTATGATTCATAACAAAATTTGTTATTGTTTCTAAAAGCTGCTCAATATCGTGTGGGCCTATTGATAACTCATCTGTTTCTGTGTCGGTTATAAAGACAGTAGAGGTGTGTTTTAGCTTATATTTCTCTCTTATCTCCTTGGGGTCCTGGTGTGTTATTACAAGACCAACCTTCTTATGATATATATGGTTCAGGAATATCTCATAAGCAAGCTCAGTTGAATTAGGAGCATCAATTATGTAGTTTTTTGAAAACTCCAGCTTGTATTTCTTTGCTTCTTTGGAAAAAGCTATTTTTGCAGGCTCTTCAAGCAGGGGCTTTAAGGTCAGGAATTTGTACTTGACAATCCCAATAGCAAGGAATATTGACATAAGCAAAGTAAGGATGTGGTTATGGGGCGGCAATACAACTCCAAACTGGGGAAGGATTATCCCAGTAGGGATTCCCACTACAATAGGTATTGAGGTCCCTACTATGAAGTATTTAAGCTGTGCCTTAAGGTCAGCAAGTTTTGTTCTTGCATACTTTGAAACAAAAACACCAAGGCCGTATACAAGGGGGATTATCTGATATACAAAAAAGAATTTGTTATAGATTGGGCCAAAGTCATATGACCAAAAAAATATATTAACAGCGCCCTCAGGCAGGATAAGGCCTTTTATGAAGAAATGAGAAAACCAGAGAGATAAGACCAATATAACCATCGGCGTATACCACAAGAATATGCCTAGATCGGACTTAGTAATAATATTCTTTCTTCTAAGATAAACCCAGCAAAAATGAGGCAGTAAGAATAATGATATAACATAGCCGCTATAAGAAAGCCTGCCCCAGAAAAGCGCTACTGAATAAGAAGATGTGAGCCATAACATCGCTTTGCCTAGATCCCAAATGCCCTGGCTTAGAAACAATAACGCAAAGAATATATTTGCTCTTGCCTTCTTATTCCTTGAATATATGTAAACTGATAAAATGACCTTTATAATGCCAGCTAAAAAAGCCAATAATAATATTATGATGTTTTGCATTGCACTGGGCATTTTAATCCAATAACCTCTTTTTCGGGATTGTCATAAGCACTAATCTATCGCCAGATTTAAGCACATACTCATCTAAAGGAAACTTCTCAAAGCCCTTATGGGTAACAAAGCCAATTATCTTTGCATTGTGCATTAGCTTTGATGCTTCTGCAATAGTTTTTTGGTGCAGCATAGACTCTTTAGTTACCTGATATTCTATGAACTCCTCCTCAGCAGCTGAGGTTGTTGCATTTAGAACCCATTTAACAACATACGGCTCCTCAGTTGCGATTGATAAAAGCCTTCCAGCAATAGCTGATGGTGAAACAACCTGGTCAGCTCCTGCATGCTCTGCAAGATTTACATGCTCATAGTTATTTATCTTAGCAACAACATTAACCCACGGATTGAGCTGCCTTATAAGATGCAGGGTTAAAAGCACATCTGAGTCATTTTCCATGCATAATATCGCATTCCTTGTGTTCTTTATGTTTGCTTTTTCAAGAACTAATGCGTCTTTGGGGTCGCCTTTTATGTATTGTACGTTACGTTCGATTATGCCTGGACTTTCTTTAGGGTCTATTATTATGATATGGTGCTGGTTATTCTGTATCTGCCTGTAAACTGATTCGCTTAGCTCATTCCAGCCGCATATAACATAATCTACTTTTTTTCTTGTTCTGTTTATGCCAAATACATCGCGCAGGTTTGTTGAGATGATACGCTGGGTTATTCTGGTAAGGATAAATCCCAGGAAGCTGACACCAAGAGCCATAGCAAACATGGCTACCATCTTCCCCCTATGCGTTATGGGAACATAATCCCCATAGCCGGTTGTGGTAGAAGTTGTTACAAGCCAATACATGGCTTCAAAAAACGGATTTTTCCCTTCCCGCATAAATTGATCATGCACTTCTGTGTTCTCAATGAATTCTGTCCTGGCAAACAGGAAAACAAATGACACAAGAAGCAGGATAAAGACAATAACCATAGGATTAATATTCCTTATACTTCTTAGTACATTAATCACCCCTTTTTTTGTCTCGACCATTTTTATCTCTTTTTTCCTAAAAAGTGCCTCAAACGCCATAACCTGACTAATCTTGGCATTCTTGCAGCAATCCTTCCTGTCCTTGCTACTCTAGCGCTTCTTGATAATCTTGCAGCTTTTGTCGCTTTCTCTGCTTCAGCTACTCTAGCGATTCTTTCGCCCTCTTTGACAAGCTTCTCACTCTCTTTAGCGATTCTTTCACCTTCAACTAATGCCCTTTCTGTTTCAGTCGCAACATGGGTTACTTCCTGACCAAGGCCAATCTCTCCAGCTAAGCCTGCCACCTCAGTGCCTCTAAAAAACAAGCCAACTGGCGTTACAGCTATGATATCCAAAAAATATTTTTTTATAAACCTGCCAAAAGTGGCGCTTTTGAAAAAATTAAAGTAAAGGTCGATTACGAAAAATGTGATTATAATTTGATCAAGGATTAATACATGGGTATGATAATGGTGCATAAACTCCTCGACCTCAACTAAGAAATGGGTTTCGTGCCCAATCATCTTTGCTATAAGGCTGTTTATGCCTCCTGAGAATTCTCCAATTATGATGAAAAGAAGCAACAGAACAAGCCATGGAATTGCCTTTTTTACGAATTTTTCAATCTTTTCAAAATGAGCTAGGTTGTAGTCATTAACTCTCCTCTTCCATCTAGGTAATTTCTCCTTCTTACTCTTTTTTTTCATCTGTGTTAACTTTGGTCTACAGAGTATATAAAAGTTTTTGTTTTTGATAATATTTAAATAGATTAGATTAAATAACAAACTTATGAACAAAATAGTGCTATTGGTTGTACTTCTTATGTGTGCGGGGTGTGCTGCTCAAAATGCAAATATAACTGAAGGAGATGAAATAAAACTTCCGAATCCGACATATGATGGTGCTGTTTCCCTAGAAAAAACCCTTTCTGAGCGTAAATCCGAGCGTTCATTTACAGCTGAGCCATTAAGCCTGAACGAAATTTCACAGCTTCTTTGGGCTAGCCAAGGTATTGACGCTGTAACAGGAGCAACCAGGACAGCACCATCAGCAGGTGCATTGCATCCATTAGAGATTTATTTTATTATAACAAAGCAAGGAGACTTAGAGCCCGGCGTTTATCATTACAGTCCAAGCAGCCATACAATAAAGAAGGTTGCTGATGCAGCTGAAAGATTAGCGTATGATGCTCCAATGTATCTTGTTTTTACAGCTGTTTATGAAAGGACAACCAGAAAGTACGGCGCTAGAGGGGAAAGATATGTGCATATTGAAGCAGGGCATGCTGCTCAGAATGTTCATCTACAGGCTATTAGTTTAGGGCTTAAAACAGTTCCTGTTGGGGCTTTTGATGACGATTATGTTAGTGGATTATTGGGTTTAGATGAAGAGGCTCCGCTTTATGTAGTGGTTGTCGGTAAATAATTTATTCTCTACAGTAAAGTTTTTCTGTTAAGCCAACTTTCCAACATTCATTAAAATCAATATTAAAAACCATTTTCAAAAAATCAATTAAAAAATAAAAATAAATCTGATTTTGCTTTATTCTCTTATTGAAAGCAAAAATCATCTTCTGCACCTCCTTTATAGTCTGGCTTAAAGGGAAGAAAGCAGATGAAAATTTAGTAAACGCAACTATTTTATGAAAGATTGCGTTTACTATTTAGTAAGCGAAACTATTGATTATATAGTTTCGCTTACTATAACCTTTATCGTAGTTGTGAAAGGAATTTTCAGATTTAAATATTATTCATTGATTATTTTTTATTGTTCTGATTAATTATTATTTTACACTTCCAAAAGATTTAAATAGTATTGGATGTGATATCCAATTTAGGGGTTGGAGATTTATGTTAGCAGTATTAGGAAACAATATAAAAGCTGTAAAAACCGGTGATTTGTTTTTATTTGGAGTTCATCCTAGAGGTATTGCTTTTGATGGTTCTGGATTTGAAAGAGAGCCTGCAAATGAGCTGAAGAAGCATGAAGATGCTGCACAGAATATTGCGAGAGAAGAAAGTAAAAGCCTTGAAACAAGGGTTCTAATTCATAGTTTACCTCCAAGTAGTCTTGCAAGGAGCGTTATAGCAGAAGCTTATCAAGGAGCTGTTGACCCTGGTTGTATCAAAGATTATCCAATAACTTCGACTGCATCACGAAGCACTGCAATACAAACTGATTATACGATCCTGCACCATACAGATATGAAACCAGTTTCAAGTTCTACATCAACCAATAGTGCTGGAAATATAACTTATGTCCACTATGCCGGCTTTAGTAAAGTTGTAAGTGCGTATCAGGTTGAGCATACGTATGGATCTGTCCAAAATGAGGAAGCTGCTGATGATTATGCTCCTCCTGCTAAGACAAATGAATATCCCAGAATACTGTATACTGCAGAAACAGGCAACCAAACCGCATACAGAGCAGAAGTTAACATAGATTATGGTGCTTCTTCAGTAAATTATGAAAGACTTGCCCCAGAAACTATGACTGTTCCTATGATTAAGGCAGATACGCTGGAAGAGAATGCCTATACTTCTTCAGCAAATGATTCCTTTGTTTTTGAAGCAAGATTAACTGAGTTAGCTAGACCCATTATAAAAGAAGTCTATCACTCAAGCAGTAATTCAAATCCTATTCCCAAAGAACCGGAATCTGTTAAATTAAATTATGATTTTCAGGATACTTTTGTTCCTAAACTGGAGGAATCTGTTTTTGCCAGGGAGCTGGACACCTATCGAGATGCATCTAATGAAAATGCACAAGATTCTAGTTATAGACTGCCAGAACCGATAGCCCCTGATGCAAGGCTGGAAGTTAGAAATGCTGAACTGCCATTGATGCCGACTAAGAGCGCAGAGACATCTCAACCTAGATTAGATGAAAGCAGTTATACAAACAGCCAGAATATCGCATTGGATAACCAGACCACACAACCAGATATTCGAGTGCAAAACAATTTAGAAACTCGAAATTACTCTCAAACCAGAACAGAAGGTTATGAAACTTTTGAGGTTAATGCAGCACAGGACAATAAAGCACCCGCGATATCATTTACAGAGCCTATGCAAACTTCATATTCAAGGGTTGAATATTTTGAGGTTGTACAGCTAAGGCTGGATTCCCAGACAAATACAACAGAAAAACCAGAGCAATTAGCAGAGCCTGATGCCAGGCTTAACTATCAGCTAAACACGCAGGGCCGTACTACGAACACGAACCACAGCTTGGATGTTGAATTCTTTCTTGGATTAACACCGCAAACAGAATACAAGGAAAATAGTGATGGTAAAGTAGAGGTTGGGGAAACATCACAATTATATGCAAGATTTGATTATAAAATTGAGTCAAGAAATCTAGCCGCATCTGCTACTACAACAAGGACAGAAGCTAAGGATGCTTATCAAGCTGCAGAACAGCCATCAACCCAGCTTGAAAACGAGGTTAAGGTTGAATCAGAATCATTGGTTGCTCCTCGAGAATTAAGTCAGGGAACAGAAACTGTTAGTGATGATGTAAGTACGGCAGTAAGTTACGATTTCAAGGGCAGGGAGCCAAGAAGAGAGAATTATTCTCAATTAGAATCAAGGATTGAACCATTACAAGCTGAGAAAGAGAGAAAGAAATGTATGAATGCGGATGCAAGGGTTGATGCTCTTGAGAAAATCTTAGATTTTGAAGAAAAGACTGCCGAATATATGCGCAATGATGAGGAAAAGAAACTATGTGCAGTCAAGCTTGAGGATGGCGCTGATGTTTATTCTGCTTTAGGTGGGCCAATTGATGTTAATGCTGTTATTGATCAAATAAAAGACAAGTTAGCAAAATCAGGGCAAGATAAGTATACTATTGGTTTAAGAGGGGCTGATGGAAAGGATATATCTGCTTCAATGCAGCTTGATGCTGACGATGTTCTTGCAGTTGTTTATCATGTTCTCGTTGAGCAGAAAGGACTAATGCCTGATCTAAGGCTTCAATATAATATTGATAGGAAAAGCACTGTTGAAAAAGGGGTTGGAGTTAATTTTAATGGCTTATTAGCAGATGATGGGGGCATAGAATACCTGATTCAATTTGTGGAGACAAATGAAGAAGGAGAAGTCATCAGTAGATTCAATCCCGGTGATTCTGAACTAACAATTGACCAGATGAAAGCAGACCCCAGGTATAAGATTGATTTAGTAAGGGTTGTTCCTGCTAACATTGAGAAGAGCAAGTATCCTTGCGGTGGAGCAGATAGAGATTCATATCATGTTAGAAAGCTTGATGAAGTAAATGACCCGGCTAAAAGGTACTTAGGTGATGGTGTTTATGCTCCTGAATTGAATTTAATCCGGGATGGAAAAGGACGGGCTGTGAGGCATGCTTATGTTGTTGGAAAGCCATTTATGGTTGAGGCTGATGATATTGCAGATAATTCTCAGGTAACTTATAATGGCTTAGACGGAGATATGAAGGAAACACCAGTTGAGTTAACATCAAATCATTTATTGGCTATTGCCGGAAGAAAGGTGTTTGAAGATAACAGCTCTGAGGTTGTATACAAGAAAGAATCCTTTACACTTGAAGATGGAGCTGAAAGAAGCCAAGGCATAAGCTATATTTATGACGCAAAAGGTTTGAAGGACGGGTACAAGAACGAGATATTCAAGAAAGCGAAAATGGCTAATATTGGCGTTTATTTGTTTGAGGTTGACCCTTCAACAGGCAAGATAAGTGACGAAGCCGGTTACAGGGCTGATGGACTGCAGTTTGTTCCTGTGGCTGGAAAGGTTTATGTTGCTGTTATTGGTGAAGGCAACAGGTTTGATGCAAATGAGCTTGTAGTTCCCAAAGAACTCATGCCAACTGAATATGCTGTTTCTAGATAACAAAAACTTGCTAATAATTTATAGCTCGCCTATCCTCGCCCTAAAGGCGAGGTATTACGGCTCGTATTTTAGTTAGCAAGTTTTTGGAATTACAAATTCGAGCTGAATACCTTTCCTTTTAAGTGAAGGATGAAGGCTCGAACAGCTTCGCTCGAATTTGTAATAAGAAAATTATTTAAACAAACCTTAGTTAAGCTTAGCTATGCCAACAGATAAGGAAATTAAAAAAGAGTTCAAGAAAACAGCCAGCAAAGAACCAGATAAATATTATGCTACAAAGGTTCTAAAAAAAGAAGGTTTTGTAAGAAAAAAGTGCAAATGCGGAACCTGGTTCTGGACTGCTTCTAACTCAAATACTTGCGGTGATCCTGCTTGTTCTGGTGGTTTTAGGTTTATTGGCAAAAGCCCTGCTAAAAAAGAACTTGATTACGTTGGGGTTTGGAAGGAATTTGCAAGGCTTTTCGAAAAATGGGGCTATAAACCAATACATAGGTATCCTGTTGTAGCTAGATGGCGTGATGATGCTGATTTTGTTCAAGCTTCTATCTATGATTTCCAGCCATGGGTTGTTTCTGGAACAGTTGAGCCACCAGCTAATCCACTTGTTGTTCCGCAGTTCTGTCTAAGGTTTAATGATATTGACAATGTAGGCATTACAGGAGCACATTATACTGGCTTTGTTATGATTGGACAGCATGCTTTTATGAAGCCGACTGACTGGGACCAGGAAAAATACTTTACAGATATTCATAACTGGCTTAAGAAAGGCTTAGGACTGCCAAATGAGGAAATAACATTTCATGAAGATGCCTGGGCTGGTGGGGGTAATTTTGGGCCTTGTATGGAGTATTTCTGTAGAGGCTTAGAATTAGGAAACCAGGTTTATATGATTTATGAGGTTACTCCATCAGGAAATAAGGAATTAAACCTAAAAGTCCTTGATATGGGAATGGGTCATGAAAGAAATGCATGGTTCACAAAGGCAACCTCAACAAGCTATGAGAGTGTTTTCCCAACTGTATGTAAAAAACTGCAACATTCAACAGGCATTAAAGCAGATCCAGACTTAATGAAAAGATTCCTGCCATATTCATCTTATCTTAATATTGACGAAGTTGAGGATATTGATAAAACCTGGGCAACAGTTGCAGAAAAGGTTGGTGAAGATGTTAAAACACTAAAGGAAAAAATCTTACCTTTAGCTGCTCTTTACTCTGTTGGCGAGCATAGCAGAGCCTTGCTTGTTGCTTTGTCTGATGGCGCTTTACCTAGTAATGTTGGCGGTGGTTATAATTTGAGAGTTATTCTAAGAAGAGCATTATCATTTATTGACAAATATGGCTGGAAAGTTGAGCTGCAAGATGTATGTAAGTGGCATGCTGAATATCTTAAGCCATTATTCCCAGAGTTAAGCAAGCATTTGGATGAAGTAAGTGAAATCTTAGAGGTTGAGAAGGATAAGTACGAGCAGACAAAACAAAAATCCCATCAATTAATCAAAAAATTCATTAAAGAAGAGATTGATGACAAAAAATTACTTCAGCTTTATGACAGCCAGGGCATAAATCCAGAGATAATAAAAGAGGAAGCTGCAAAGCTCGGCAAAACAGTTGAGGTTCCTGAGAATTTCTATGCAAAAGTAGCTGAGCTTCATGAAAAAGCTGAGCAGGTGCATGCAACAGAGCGTGAGGAAAAACTAGCTTTAGAGGGTGTACCAGATACAAAAGCGCTTTATTTTGATGATTATGCAAAACTCAGCAATAAAGCAAAGGTGCTCAAGGTCATTGATAAGAATATTGTGCTTGATCAGACAGTTGCTTATCCTACATCAGGAGGTCAGCTCCACGACTTAGGTGAGATTGATGGTAGCAGAATAGTTGATGTGTTTAAACAAGGCAGTGTTATAGTTCATATCCTTGCTGATAAGCCTAAATTTAAACAAGGTGATAATGTAGAAATAAAAATCGATGCTGACAGAAGAAAACAACTTGCACAGCACCATACTGCAACCCATATTGTTAATGCTGCTGCTCGTCGCATTCTAGGAAGCCACATTAACCAGGCTGGTGCAAAGAAAACAGAAGAAAAGGCTCATCTTGATGTTACTCATTTCAGAAATATCCCTGAAGAAGAGCTTGAAAAGATAAATCAAGTAGCAAACAAGATTGTTAAAGAAGCTGTTCCTATAAGAACATCATTTATGCCAAGAGGTGCAGCAGAGAAGAAGTACGGCATGAGCTTATACCAAGGAGGGGCTGTTCCTGGCAAGGAAATTAGGGTCGTAGAGATTCCTGAGGTTGATGTAGAGGCATGCGGTGGAACTCATCTAAAAAACACGCAGGAAACAGGAGAAATAAAGATACTAAAATCATCAAAGATACAGGATGGAGTAGTAAGGATAACATTTACTTCTGGAAAAGCTGCTGAAAAGGAAGAAGCAAAAGAAGAGGACATCCTAGAAAAAACAGCCAAGTTGTTAGGAGTTAGTGTAGAGCAGCTACCTGGAAGAGCCCAGGAATTATTTGATAAATGGAAAAAAGCAAGAAAAGCTGTTAAGAAAGGAAAAAAGATTGATATAAAAGGGCTGGAGCTGACCTCTAAAGAAAAATATGAAGGCGATGCTCTTGCTAAGACCGCAGAGATATTAAGGACACAACCAGAGGTTATTGATAAGACTATTTCTAGGTTTTTGAAAGAGCTTGAAGAGTTTAAGGAAAAGCTAGAATAATAAATTATTTAAATGATTAATTTAGTGTCCGTTATATGGCAATTCCCTATTTTAGCATTGAACTGGAGCAGATTATAAAAATTCTGCTGGCTGTAGTGTTGGGAAGCATAATTGGTATAGAGCGGAAAAGCGAACAAAAACCAGCAGGTTTAAGAACATATGTGCTTGTTTGCTTAGGCGCTACCTTAATATCGATTATTTCTATTGAGTATTTTGGGGGAGATCCTGCAAGGATAGCGGCAGGCATTGTTACAGGCATTGGTTTCTTAGGGGCTGGCGCTATCATAGCCGAACGAGGTACGGTTCACGGATTAACAACTGCCGCAAGCTTATGGGTCATGGCAGCTGTTGGTTTAGGCATCGGCCTTGGAGCTTATTTATTAGCAACAGTCGTAACTATAGCGGTATTAGCTATTTTAGCGTTAGGGAGAATAAAGAAAATATAACTCAAGGTGATCCACAATGAAAAGATTAATCGAAAAACCCAAGTTAAGAAAAACAGAATTTATGTTCAAGGGAGAGGGGCATCCTATGTTGAATATGAAAAGTGATTTTCTGCAGACCCTTGATCTTGAAGATATACATATAAGGATTGCTTGTGGAACAGTTGAAGAGCCTAAGGTGGAGATGGAAGAACTTACAGTTAATATGCCTGCTGAGTTTAGGAAGAGGCTGGTTATGGAGGATTAGGGTTTTTTAGCGTGTTTCCACATTACCTCAAAATTCTTTCTATAGTTATCAGCTAATTTCTTGTTTTCTATTAACATCAGGGTAAATTCTGACTCAGTCCATATCCATATAGAGACCTTGTTTCCATAAACTAAGGTTGTAACTGGGCTAAAGTATTCTTCTGGCAACTGCCTAAGCTCTGTGTAAGGAATATCATAACAGATTCTTCTTTCTTCCTCACTTACAGGACCAGCAACAAGGTACTTTGCTTTTATCTTGTGCTTTGTCTTGTTCTCAACCCACTTCTTTATAAGGTCTGGATAGGTTTTTAGTGTCATCTTTCTACCCATACCAAATGCAAGAATCTCTTTGCCTTCCCTCACGCAGTCATTATCTCCTACTTCTATTCCTTTTCTGTTTTTATATATCTGAACTTCTTGTGACCATATTAAATCAAAATAATGTCTAAAGGAATCTGTAACCTGTTTATTCTTTATTGATAATGCTAGTTTTGTGTCCTGCACTAAATTTAAGACCGTATAATCACCATATAAATCAATATGAACCGGCCCCATTAAAGGAAGGTATTTCGCTTTTATTAGGCTGCCTTTTGCTTTCTTAATCTCAATATCATCCTTTAGGTCTTCCTCGACAATATATTTTGCTTTGATTCCTGCTTTTGTTCTTCTTTTATGGAAGTCTCTCCAGTAAGCATCCATCGGCAGCTGAGCTTTTTTGCTTGATCCTATAACTTGCATGGCGTCTCCTTTCTTTAACACATCAAAGACCCTTTCTCTAGCTGTGATAATGCCTTTTTGCCCTTCAAATACCTCTGCTTCTTCCGGCTTTCCAGTTACCTTTTGTTTTAGTATTGGCAAAATCTTCTTTACCTGGTTTTTCTGGCTGTGTATCAGTCTCTCTTTTTCCTCCAGATAATCGATAATCCTTGAGGGATCAGCAGCTCTGAAGTATTTTGTTTTTGCCCTCATTATATGGCTGACTAAGCCTTTTTTAGAGAGCTTATCAAGAATCTCGTATGCTTTAGAAGCCGATATTCCGGATTTTTTTACTATAGGTCCTGTTGTAGTTTGGCCTATGCTGAGTAAAGCTAAGTAGACCTTTGATTCTCCTTCTGTTAAGCCTATCTGCTCTAATATTACTTTAAGCTCCATATAAGCTAGGAATCCTTCTCTTTATATAAATCTTACTATTTTTACCCCTTAAGGGGGAAGTAATATTTATATAGTTGTTAGTACTATCCAATAGTGATAAATATGAAAAAGAAAGTAAAGGCTATGTTAAGGGGTAAGAAAATAAAGATTATGGACATACCCTACAAAGGAAATTCTAATCCAGCTAGAGAGTGGCATATCTTCAGGAATCCTCTTGGCATGATGCTCAGAGGAGCTCTTAATGAAGTGTTCAAGAAGCTTCCTCCTTGTGAATTCAAGAATCATCTGTATAGGATTATGGGTGTTAAGATTGGTAAGAATGTTACACTAAGCCCAGATGTTCACATTGATCCTTTATTTCCAGAACTAGTTACTATAGAGGATAATGTTATTCTTGGTTGGGGTGTTACGCTTCCAGCTCATGATATTAATCACGATAGATTAATCCTGGGTAGAATCAGGGTAGGAAAGAACGCTGTTATAGGCGGCAATGTGCAGGTAAGATTAGGCACTACAATTGGAAGGAATGCTGTTGTTGGAGCAAGGGCCTTTGTAAATAAAGATGTTGGTGCTAATGAATTTGCTGCAGGTGTTCCAGCTAGATTCATAAAGAAATTATATCCAGAGATTAAATACAAGAATGTTGATGAATTCCTAAAAGAAAAGTCTGAAAAATTAGGAAGTAAAACATTCATTATTTATTCTGAAGATGATAGTAAAGTAAGTTATAAAGAATTTTATGATATAGTTAGTAAGACAGCTAATCTGTTCTTGTCTCTTGGCGTGAAAAAAGGAGATAAGATATCTGCAGTTATCCATGATTGCAAGGAATTTATCTGCATATTGTTCGGAGCAGCAAGGGCCGGTGCTGTATTTAATCCGATAAATCCAGACCTAACTGCTGATGAATTAAAATACATAATAAATAATGCAGAAACCAAGGTTTTGTTTGTAAATGATGAAAATCTATCTAAGATAAACAGGATAAAGAAAGAGCTAAAAACAGTAAAACACCTTTTAACTGTAAATAACTATGTAAATGAGATAGATAATTTCTCAAACAAATTAGGTGCTGTTGATGTAGGATTAAATGACCCAGTCTTACTTATGTATTCTTCTGGCACAACAGGCCATCCTAAGGGAATTATACTAACGCAAGGCAATATGCTCCATGAAGGCTATAGTCTAGCAAGAGCACTTAAGTTTAACAAGAAAACAATTAGCATGGTATCAAACCCGTTATTCTTTTCTGGAGGCTTATTTCCTGCTTTCATGTCTGCTTTTAGTGCAGGCGGTACAATTGTTTTGAACAGAAAGTTCTCAAAAAGCAAGTTCTGGCAAAGAATAGAAAAGTACAGAGCAAACTCTACTTATGTTGTTCCAACAATGCTTTCTATTCTTCTTAATCCTCCTGAAGATATTTCAAAGTATGATCTAAAATGCCTGAAATGGATTGGTTGTGGAGCTGCACCTCTAGCAATTGACTTGTTAAAGAAATTTGAAGAAACATTTAATGCTACTATCCATGACTGCTATGGTTTGACTGAGAATAGTGCTATTGTGTCGGTTAGTCCAATTGATTTAAATGAAAGAAGGATTGGCTCAATAGGATTGCCTCTGGATATTAATGAAATAAAGATATTTGACAAGGACGATAATGAGTTGCCACCAGGCAAAGAAGGAGAGATTGTTGCAAGAGGACCAAATATATTCAAAGAATACCTTAAATTACCAGACAAAACAAAAGAAACTCTAAAAAATGGCTGGCTGCATACCGGTGACTTAGGTTATAAGGATAAAGACGGCTATCTTTACATTAGTGGAAGAGTAAAGGAATTAATAATCAGGGGTGGAGTAAACATAGGTCCACGTGAGATAGATGATATTCTTTACAAGCATGAGGCTGTAGCAGATGCAGCAACTATTGGAGTTCCACATAATATTTATGGAGAAGAAATAGCATCTTATGTTATCCTAAAAAAAGAAAAGAAAACAACAGAGAAAGAACTAATTGATTTCTGTAAAAAGTATCTTGCTGAATTCAAATGCCCTAAGAGTATTGTCTTTACAGATGATATCCCCAAAGGGCCTTCTGGTAAATTATTGAGAAGGATGCTTGTTGAAGATTACACAAGGAGATTAAAATGAGTGAAGAAGTTGATGCCGAGGAAGGAGAAGCAGAAGATGGAGAAGAAACTACTGAAGAAGATGAAGTTAATGAAAGTTATGAAAGCAACGCAGAAGAAACAGATGAAAAGTCCGAAGATGATGAGGATAAAAGCGAAGAAAGCGAAGAAGAGGGACAGAAGGATAGTGACTTAGAGAAAAGAATAAAAAAGATTAAGGAATATGGTATTGATGATGGGGAGGTGTTTGCAAAACTAAGGAATGGCAATTATAGCGTACTTAATGAATTGCCTGATTTAGGTGTTCATGCTTTTCTTAGTCTTATAAATGATGGATATGTAAGAAAAAACAATGAGGAAATTGTAAAAAAAGACTACACAGGTAAAAAGGTAAAAGTTCTGGTATTAGGAACACTTGAGGGAGAGGACAATGGTGCTGAGTTTGTTAAAGCCTGTAAAAGGACTGGCAAAGACTGTTATGTTATCACAATAGATTACAGCAAGCCAATTGAAGAGATTGCAGAAGAAGTATCAGAGAAGATTAGAGCGATTAAAGAACAAACAAATGCACTCTCCGTAGTTGCTCATGGCTTTAGCCTTGGTGGTTCAGCCTTGTTTTATGCAACACAAATGACTGACTTAGAGCAGGATGTTTCTGAAGCAGTCTATATAAACACTCCCTTGAGTGGCGAGAGAACTCTTTCAACGAGAATAATACAATTTCTTGGAGGAACTAAGGTAAAAGAAAACGCTAGAGCTATTCGAGAAGCAACTAATCTTGGTTATACCAGAGTACCAAGTGTATTTGTTTATAGTAGTGGTGATACCATTGTTCCAAGTGGATCAAATAGTTCTGTAGCAAGAATATTAGGTAGCAGGACTATACAAATAGAAGGTGGAAGGCACACAACAATAATGGACTCACCAGATGCTTTAGTAGGAACTTTGTATAAAGCTGCATAATTATCTTAAGTATTTATCAAAAAACTCCAAAACTCTTTTTTCATATTCCTTTCCTTCTTTATAATGACTCTCACCATGGTCTGCTCCCTTGATTATCCATAATTCTTTTGGCTGGTTTGCTGATTCATACAGTAATTTAGAGTCTTCTACTGAGATTTGAGAGTCTTTTTCTCCGTGGATAAATAAGATTGGGACTTTCATTTCCTTGATTTCATCTAAAGGAGAAACCTGAGCCACATCTATTCCATACAAAACCTTTGCAAAGAGCTCTGATAACCAAACAAAAGGCGCTTTAAGGAAGAAAAACTGCCTGTACATTGCTCTGATAATCCTATGCAGGCTTGCATAACCTGAATCAGAGACAATTGCTTTTATTTCTGGATTTTCCTCAGCAGATAATATTGAGACAGCTGCTCCTAAAGAAAAGCCAAGAGTTCCAACCTTTGTTATATTCTTGTTTTCTTTTAGATATCTTATTGCGGCTGCCAGGTCTTTTTGTTCATTTAAGCCCCCGGTAGTTAGCTTGCCGGCACTTTCACCCATTGCTCTGAAGTCAAAGAATAATAGATTATATTTCTCGTGCAGGAATTCAGCAAAACCCAGGATGTTTGCTTTATTGAATGGATAGCCGTGCAAAGCAATAATTGTTTTCTTTGTTTTATTTTCAGCTGGAATAAACCATGCTTTTATCTCAACACCATCATCTGTATCGAAACTAATTGCTTCATAATCAAAGCCAAGGTATTTTGGCGTTATATCAATAGGCTGCCTTGGCGGGTGTGTTGCAGCATAAGAAGTGTATAATGATATCAAAGCAATCCAAAGAATAATTATGCCAACCCAAGTGATTACTTTATAAGCTCCGATCATTTTCTAAATATCTTTCTTAACACATCTACAGTATAAAGCATTATTGCCTGAGTCTGTGCCTTTGAAGGATAGAATGATTCTTGTTTTTTATGCACAGAAAAGACCCTGACATTGTTGATTAGGTGTATTTGCTGTGCTAAGCCTGGGTCAAGCTTGACGTTTTTCTCAGAAAGCTTTGCAATTATCTTTCCAAGACCGATTCCAGGGCTTTTTTCAAGCAAATCTATGCCGGTAGTTTCATAATACTTGCGGTGCAAAGCTGTTTCTAATAATCTGCCGCAAAGAATTACAGTACTCCTAAGACAGCCAGCCTTAAAGCACTTATCTAATTCATCTAAATCGGCTTCAACATCCTGTTTTATGTCAAGAGGAATTCCAGTTATCTCCATTGAAAGTCTTTTCTCTATTTTTTGTGTTTTTTTAGGAGGAGCTTTTATCTGCAAAGATAGATCAGCTATCTTGTTCATGGCAGAACTTAATTTGCTCAACTCATTGCTGCTAAAATAAGCAGAAGCCTCGCTGATTAGTTTATTTATTTCTAAAATCGTGTTTGAATTTGAGTTGCTGTATCTAACTAAAGAACTTAAGGCAACTGCCTTCGACTTTAAATCTGAGAAATATTTCTTATAAGTTGATATCTGATAATCTAATTTCTTCTCATTATAATCGTATATTGATAAATCCTTCTTTATTTGTTTATCTAAATCTATTTTGCTGGATTTTATTCTATTCAAGGCATTGTTGAAGTTTGTTACACTTCTTTTAAAATCTTCAAGTTCCATCTTATAGGAAAGACGTAAGTTTTCTCTGTGTTTTTATGTTCTTTAGGAGTAGGCTTTTGTTTAATAAGTTATCTAAATCATAGTTGAACTTCTTTTTTATTAAGTTCCTTGCATACTTCAGCATTAATTCCCTTGACGAAAACTGCATTGGGTTTCGCAGAGCTTTTCTTGCTGCTTCTCTAGTGACCCAAACACCAAGAGGCATTGCATATTCTCCTGTTATAAATCTTAAAGCTAAAAAAGAGCCCTGCCTTTTTAATTGAGCTAATTTTTCAAGTATTGCCATTCTAACAGAATAATAACCGCCAGCACAGTTCTCTGCATAGTCTTTGCGTCCATTATAGCCTTCATAATCAGTCATATAAACTATCTCATCATTAACATTCCAGCTTGCTTTAGGCAGATAAGTCTCAAAAAGCTCGTAACTCCATGGCTCTGGGAATGCAAGAAGCAGATAATAATTGCCCAAATAGCTTCCAAAGAATGCTGTATAATCCAGTTCTGGAAATTGATGGACTTTAGGCATTAGCCTTTTTGCAATCGCATCATCTATTGCCGTAATTGACCAACGAGTTGGAACTAATTTACGGCTTTTGTTCACACCCAATATACCAATACTCAATAATTTAGTCAGAAAGTTCTCATCAAAATCATTATCATAAAGGTAAGATATAGCATCCATTGCCTTAAAGTCTGTATCGCTGACAACCTTGTCGACCTTATAGGGAATTTTTGGATTAGAGGTTATTTCTGCCTTCTTTAATTTTGCATTTGGCCCCATTGGAGCTGTATACGGGTCTGTACTTAACCTAAACCTTGGCTTTGTATCTAAATTAATTTCAACGTCAACTGGTCTAGAAGCCATTCCAACCTCCTGGCTTATCTCAAGTAGCTTGTTTCTGTCTCTAATGTCAGCCTTAAATCTTGAGTTTACCAGCTCACTCCTAAAATTTGCAATACGAATAATATCAAAATTTTCCTTAGACCAATATCTTGGAGCATCGTAAAGCCATGCATCATCTTTTCTGTCCTGTAAAGATAATATGCCTACGTTTATGTTGGGGTAGCCATACCTTCCAACAAAAGGTGTTGGTGCTGAGCCATAGAAATCTTCCTTGCCAAGACCTTCTTTGACCTTGACTGCTGCCTTTGACTTGGCAATTAAAGGACAGAAACTTCTACCGCAAAAACCTCTTCCTTTGCACTTAAGGCATCTAATTTGCATATGGGCTTAAAATATTTCAAGGATTAAATAGTTTTCTAATCAACAAATCAATAATTAAAAATCAATGAAAAATATCATTAGAAAAATAAAAATAAATCTGATTTTTGCTTTATGTCTCATTTAAAGCAAAAATCCTCTGCAGTGTTTCTTAAAGAACCAGAATAAGATGAAAATTCCTGTATAGTGGTTGTGAAAGGAATTTTCAGATTTATTTGTTCTCTAATGATTTTGCCATATTGATTATTTCAATAGCTCTTAAGCAAAGGATAAACTTATAAACATAAATAAACAACATTTTTAGTATGCTATTTTCAGAATCAGAGAAAGAATTCATAGAAAAAGTAAAGCCTGAACTTAAAATATTCAAATCAGGAGAGAAAATAGCTGTAAAACTGCACATGGGAGAGCGCGGAAACAAGACTTATCTTAAGCCAGGCTTTGTAAAACAGATTATTTCTATTCTAAATGAGAATAAATGCAAGCCTTTTCTCTTTGACAGCCCTGCAATGTATGTTGGCGGCAGAGACACGCCAAAAAAATACCTAAAGACAGCAGCTGGGAACGGCTTTACAGAAGAAAGCATTGGCTGCCCAATAATTATTTCAGAAGAGCATAAGGCTGTAAAGACAAAGCACCTAAATGCTGAGGTATGCAATCCTATTGTAGAAGCTGATGGAATGCTCGTTCTTACGCATGTAAAAGGCCATTCGTGCTCTGGGGTTGGGGGAGCAATAAAAAACCTGGGGATGGGTGGTGTTTCAAGGAAAACAAAGAGAGATATTCATAATTTTGCAAAACCAGTGCTTGTAAGAGAATGTATTAATTGTAAAGCATGCATTAAAGCGTGTCCTGAAGGTACAATAAAAGAAGGAAAAGATAAAATAAAGATTGATTATGATGGCTGTTGGGGGTGTAATGTGTGCGTTTATGCATGTCCGCAAAAAGCATTAAAGCCAAAAATAGCATTATTTGATGCTTTGCTTGCAGAAGGAGCTTTTGCTGTTGTTTCGAACGTAAAGAAAGCGTATTACATCAATGCCCTTAAAGAGATTGCAAAATTCTGCGACTGTATGGCTGATAACGGCCCAATAATTTGCGATGATGTTGGCTACTTAGCTTCTGAAAACATAATTGAAATTGAAAAAGAATCCCTTGATTTAATAAACAGAAAGGCAGGGAAGAATATCTTCTTAGAAATACACAAGAAAGATCCATGTGGGCAGGTGGATGAAATGGAAAACTTATTAAAAAGATAAGAAAGCCGATAATCAAGATGGGATTAACACCAAGCCAGGTAAAACAAATAAGGGAAGAGTTAGTTACTTGCAAGAACCCTTTGTTCTTTTTTCATGATGACCCAGATGGTTTATGTTCATTCTTATTATTATATAAATATATCAGAGAAGGTTATGGCGTTGTTGTTAAGAGTGTTCCAAGGGTTGATGAGAAATTCCTAAGAAAAGTGCAGGAATATCAGCCAGATAAGGTTTTCATTTTAGATATTGCTATTGTTGACCAATATTTTATAGACCAGGTAAAGGTTCCTATAATATGGATTGACCATCACGAGCCTTTAGATAGGAACAAAGTGAAATATTTCAATCCGCGCATTAAAAACCCAAAAGATAATTTTCCTGCAACATACCTGTGCCACCAGATAACAGAAAAAGACCTGTGGATAGCAATGGCTGGCTGCATTGGTGACTGGTTTGTTCCTGATTTCTACAATGAATTTGTCAAAGCATACCCCAAATTAATTGATAAAAAGACAAAAAACCCTCCAGAGATCTTGTTTGGCACAGAACTTGGTAAATTATCAAGGATCATGTCATTTATCCTCAAAGGAAAGACAGGAGAGGTTATGAAATGCGTTAAGATCATGACAAGAATAGGAGATCCTTATGAAATACTCGAACAAAAAACACCAAGAGGAAAGTTTATCTACCACAGATATGAAAAAATGAATGAAAAATATGAGAGATTATTGAAAACTGCTATTAAAGAAGCCAGCAAGGATAAGTTATTGGTGTTTACTTACAGCGAAAAAGAGATGAGTTTTACTGGTGACTTGGCTAATGAGCTGCTTTACAGATATCCAAACAAAATAATTGTGGCTGGAAGGGAAAAAGGTGATGAAATACGCATGAGTCTTAGAGCATCAAGGGCTTTATTGCCTCCGATACTTCAAAAAGCTTTGCTGCATGTTAGCGGTTATGGCGGAGGCCATGAGCATGCCTGCGGTGCTTGTGTAAAAAAGGACGATTTTAAGGAGTTTTTAGAGATTCTGAGGAAGGAGACGGGTTAATTTTATATATAGGAATAGAGTTCTAATGAATTATGCGTCGGTGGTCTAATGGTTGCGGCTGGTTACAGCCGCCATAAATGACAACGGCCTTCCACTAGGAAACTAGAAGCAAGCCGTTTATCCGAGCGATTTTAAGCTGAGCTTAAATCCGGAAATTCGAATCTCGGCCGACGCACTCTTTTTTAAGAACTTCTATTTATATACCTAAATAAGGAGTAGTTTCTAGGAAATTTGAGTACAGAACACTGATAATAAACATCAAGTGCCATATGAAATAAAACACCAAGTGTAAACATAAGGCCCTCAAACGAGAAGAATGATAAAATGACTATAAGTGAGATAAATTCTCCTGTGTGGAATATGCACATCGATTCTTCAGCAAATTTTTTTGGGTGCCTTATCCAAAGGTTATGAATCTTAATCAGATTAAATTTTCTGTATCTTATTGCATAATACAAGTAATGGTCTGCATCTATTAGTACAGCTCCAATAATAAAATAAAGAACATTCAGCTTGACAAAGGGGTAGAGGATTATAGAAATTATCACAGCTGAGATAACGTGGTCTTTTATATGCATCTAAACCCTCAAAGAAACAACATTGCTTATTCCGTGCTCATTCATTGAGATGCCATAAAGCAGGTCTGCTTCATTTATAATGTGGTCATTATGAGATATCATAAGGTATTGAGCTTTATTTGAATATTTACTTATCAGTTTTGCAAGTTTCTCTGAGTTGTGCTTGTCAAGCGCTGCATCAACCTCATCAAGAACATAGAATGAGGCAGGCTCATGCTCTTGAATTGCAAAGATGAATGCAAGGGCTGTTAATGTTTTTTCTCCTCCTGATAATGACCTTATATCAAGGAATTTATTGCCTGAAATCTTAACCTTAACCCTTAAACCAGCTTCAAACGGATCTTCCTTATTCTCAAGCTCAAGCAATGCCTCTCCTTTGGTTGATAAGGCTGAGAATATCTCCTTAAACTTTTGGGTTACGATATCAAAGGTGTTAATGAACAGCTCCTTTTTCTTGGAATCTATTTCCTGCATCATCTGCTCAACATCTTCCTTTTCTTTTGCCAGGCTTCCTTTTTTCTCGATAAGGCTGTTATATTCTTTTTCAACATCTTCATAGATCTCCAAAGCGCGCATGTTAACACTTCCAATTGACTCCCTTAATCTCTCGAATTTGTTTATCTCTTTTGTTAGCTGCTCTTCAGTTTTTGTTGTATCAATCTCAATACCTTCATACTGCTGGAATTCCTGCTGCAATCCTGCCAACTGGGAATTAATCTCTGCACGCTTAATAGACAAAGTATTGCCTTTTATCTCTATTTCTCGAGCCACTGCCTGTTTTTCATTGACTTTAAGCTCAAGTTCCTTTATCCCTTCATTTATCTTTGACCTGTCTGAGAATAAGCCCTTGAACTTTGAATAAAACTCCCGAGCATTCTGCTCTTTTTCCACTAATAAATCTGATTCTTTCTTTATCTTTGCTGAAAGCTCGGATATCTCGTTTTTGAAGTCCTCTTCCTCTTTTTCAATCTGTTTTAGAATCTCAGTCTCTATCTTCTCTTTTTCAGGAGCAAGCATTTCTTTTATTTGAGTATCTGAGTGCTTAACCTGTGAATCAAGCTGCATAATCTCCTGCTCAATCTCTTTTATCTTCTCCTCAAATGTGGTTATCTCAGCTACAAGCGCAGGATCCCTAAATTGGCTTAGTTTTCCACGTAGCTCTTGCTTTTCAATCTTAAGATCGGTAAGTTCTTTATTGCACGAACCTATCTTGTTCTGGACAGCCTGAATATCATCCTCAGCTTTCTGCAGCTCTTTGTTTAGCTCGTCTTTTTGCTGCTTTGAAACCTCGAGGTCAGTCGGCTCTAGATGCATGCTCTTCTCAAGCTTTATTATCTCCCCCTCAAGATTAGCCTTTTTATTTCTAAGTTCAGTTATTGTGGCTTCGTTTTCCTCTCTGTGTTTCTCTAACGTGCTGACGATATTATTTTTCTCAGCTATTTTTTCCTTAACCTTGTTTAGTTCCTTGGTTAGTTCGCTTCCTTTAAAGCCTATACCTTTGATTTTTCTATAGCCGCCCTGCATTACTCCGCTAAACTCTGCTAAATCACCATCAAGAGTAACCATCTTTGCCTTGCCAATACCAATACGACGAGCAACATCAATATCATCAACAACTAGGGTATTGGCAAAAATATAAGAAAATGCTTTTTTGAATTGATTGTCGTAAGAAATCAGATCCAACGCAAACCCATGGCAGCCTCTTGACTTTGCAAGTTCTTTTAACTCAGGACTTGCTTCTTTTGATTTTATCTTGCTTAATGGCAGGAATGTTGCTGTGCCATACTTATTCTGTTTAAGATACTTTATACATTCTGCTGCAACCTTATCATCTTCAACAATAATGCTCTTTATCCTTGGGCCTGCTGCAACCTCTAAGGCAAGAGTGTAGTTTGCAGGCGCATTGCCAAGCTCTGAAACTGTGCCATAAATGCCGCTTATTTCATTCTTCTTTTCCAACACCTTTTTTACTGCTTTGTCCCCTAATAAAGCCTCTTTTATTCCTGCGTCACGAGCTTTTAACTTTGAAAATTCTTCATTTAATGAATCAAGCTCTTGTTTAGCACTTGCTAGTTGAGCTGCTATTGAAGAGTCCTCATCAAGGCGCTTGTTTAGCTCCAGAGTAGAATCCTTAAAATCCTGTCTTTTTTTCTTTAAATCCTCAATCTGGTCTTTATGAGCTTCTTCTATCTCCTTTACTTTCTTTATTTTCTCGTCTATTGTGTCTATCTTGTACTGGATAGTATCCTTTGACCTGATAAGAGCATGCTGCTCTTCCCTTAGTTTTTGAATCTCTTTCTGCAGGTCATCAGCTTTTTTATCTATCTCCTCAATCCTCTGGTCTATATCCACTGCTTCGTCAAGCTTGTATTTATCCTTAAGCTCTTTTACATTGCCTTCAAATTTCTCTTTTTCCTTTAGTTTTGATTTTCTTTTTGCAGTAAGCTCAGATTTCTGGTTTTTCAATTCATTTATCTTATTGTCTATCTCCTGTATTGAGTTGTTTAGGTCTTCTCTACGTTGAGCCATCTTTTTGATCTCGCTTTTGCATACCTCAATCCTGCCATTAAACTTGGTTAATTCTATCTTCAGGTTTTCAATCTCCTTATTAAGCTCAACCTGCTCTACCTCGCCTTTTTCCTCTATTGTTTTTGTTATGTCTTCTATTTCCTTTTTCTTATCTTCTATTTCCTGCTTAAGTTTATCAATAGCTGACTGTGCCTTTTTCAGCTCTTCATTAGTCGTGTCTATCTTTTTTTGGAAATCTGCCCTTTCAGCTTCTTTCTTGTCTATCTGAAGCTTTAACAGTGAAGCCTTGTTTTGCTTTACCCTGTCACTCATGTTTTTGTATTTCAAGGCCTGGTCGCGGTCCTTTTTTAATTCCTTAAGATAAGTGCCTCTTTCAGTAAGAATTATTTCTGCTTCCTTTAGTTTTGCCTCAACCTTCTCAAGCTCATTTAATGCCTTTTGCTTCTTTTCCTCATACACTGAGATGCCTGATATTTCCTCTATCAGCATACGTCTTTCCACGGTAGACATCTCAACAAACTTTACTATATCTCCTTGCAGAATTATATTATAGCCATCAGGATTTATCTTTGCAACATTAAGTAAATCTAAGATTTGTTGTCTTGTTCTTGCCTTGTCATTAATCTTATATAGGCTTTGACCAGACTGCAAAACGACCCTTGTAACCTTTACTTCTTTGTCTTCTGTAGGAAATAACTTGTTGGCATTATCAAAGTATATAGAAACCTCTCCTTTTTTAGCTGGTGTTTTTGATTTTCCTCCATTATAGATTAGGTTGGATGACTTTTCGGCCCTCATTGATTTTGCAGAGCTTTTACCAAGAACAAAGCATAATGCATCCAAGATGTTTGACTTTCCAGAACCATTCGGACCTAGAACTACATTAAACTTAGGTCCAAACAGCAATTCTGTATGCTTTGCAAATGACTTAAAGCCATTCATAACGATTTTATTGATTCTGGTCATTTCCTATGTTCTGGTTCTCGTCTGCTTATATAAAGTTTTTTGTTTATATTTTGGTGTTTTTTGTCACTAGGGTTTGATTATTTTATGTACTTCAAAACACCTTCTGCAGCAACTGGTTACGCTCGCCTTGTCCGCGAGCTTGCTCGTGGACTCGCAAGCAAATTGACACGCAATGAGGGTTTCCTCGCGGATGATGCCATAAACGCTTCGCGTTTAATTTCACCGCTCGTCAAGCCCTCAAATTTTCTTAAAACGCCTTTAGCGGCGATAACGCCGGTCGCAGCTGCACCAACTATATTGCCGCATAAGCCAACTCCGTCACCAGCTACAAACAGGTTCTTTATCTTGGTCTCAAGGTTTTTATCTGCAGCTATCCTTACTGAAAAGAATTTTAATTCAGGTCCATAAAGCAACGCATCTTTATTTACACCAGGCATTATTTTATCTAATTGTTCAAGCGCATCTAACAAATCATTCACAATTCTTCCTGGTATAGACATTGACAAATCACCAGGATTTACATCTCTTAGGGTTGGCTTAACCTTGCTCTTGTTTATCCTGTCCCAGTATGAGCGTCTGTGTAATTTCAAATCATCTAACCGTTGTATGAATGGTTTTCCTCCAGCTATTGTTGTGGCTAATTTTCCAATATCTTCACCATAAGCTATTGTGTTTGTAACTGGCTGTGTAAGTTCTATGTTTACTAATAAAGCGAAATTGGTGTTTTGGCTTTTCTTATCAAGCCTGCAATAACCATTGACGCACATAAATCCGTGATATGTTTCTTTTGTTACAAAACCATTTGGGCATGTGCAGAAAGTCCTCACTAGGTCTTTTGTTTTTCCAACCTTAACAAAGAAAGCAGGATCCCATATTGTGTTGGTTATATGCTTCATTATCCCAGCCTTAATCTCAACTCTTACCCCCACTTCAATGCCGCGGTGCTTTAGAGGTATACTAAGCCTTTTTGCCTGGTTAAAGAACCATTCAGAACCAGCTCTTCCAGGACAGGCAATCACGTATCTTGACTTTATTATTCTATTATTTCTTAATTTAACTCCCTTTATTTCGCCTCTTTGAACTAATAATTCGCTCACCTCATTGTTTAATAAAAAGCCCACCCCATTATCTTTTAGATTATTTATGAATTTATTGATTAATAACGGCAGCCTGTCAGAACCAAGATGCTTTTGTCTTAGCATTAATAAATCAATGCCATACTTCTTTGCTTTCTTCTTTATCCCCTCTGCTTTTTTAAGGTCTTTTGTATAGAACTCTTTGGGTGCTCCAAATGCAACAAAGGTCTCATCAATATAATCAATCAGCCTGTCTGCCTGTTCCTTTGGCAGGAATTCATATAAATTTGTTTTTCCATGCACTGGTGCTAGATTAAGCTTGCCGTCAGAGAATAAACCTGCTCCGCCTACGCCGCTTAGCACATCCTTTCTTTCATTAACGTCTTTACCTTTCTCAATAACCAGTACATTTAGCTTTTTTTTAGCTAACTCGTGAGCTGCAAAAAGACCGGCAGGACCTGCTCCAATGATAATGACATCATAACCTTCCTTTATCTCAAATTCTTCTATTTTGGCTGGAAGCTTTTTTCCAATATAACGCTCATATTTCTTCCAGGAATTTGGCCCTGTTCGTACACTTCTGACAAGATAATAGTAATAATTATTGCCTATTTTCTTTTTCCTGACAAACATTAGTCACCACAAATGATTAGAGTAGTCACCACATATTAAAGCTTTTCGCTTATCTGGGTTGCGTTGGTTAGCGTACTCAAAATCCTGGCTTCTAAATGTTAATGCTGACATTCCCCGTAAGTCTTGGAAATCCAAGGGATTTCTAAGATCTCAAAAATCTACGATTTTCGAGAGGACATCCCCCTTGTCAGCTACAAATATATTATAAGGGATTTTGCCTTAAGTACGCTAACCTTCATTTTCAACGCAGATTATCTAGAATGAGCCAAGCTTCTTTTGCTGGCTCTCTTTTATTATCTTTTTGTACGGCTGCCAGCTTTTTCTGAATATTTCAGGATATTTGCTGTAATTATCCTTAACAAACTTCTGAGTTGCCGGGTCAGAAGGATAGCCGGATCCTATTGGTTCCTTGATTTTGGATTGTAGTTTTTTTATTTCATTATCCCCGGTTACCTTAGCTATGATTGAAGCTGCTGCAACAATTGGATAGCGTTCTGCCCTATGCTCAGCGATTAATTCCATTTTCTTATTTTTGATGTATTTTTTCAGATATCTTGCGTATGCAGGAATATTTGGACTTGGACTATCAACTATGGCTTTATCAGGTTTTAATTCATTAATAATCTCTGCAGATTTTCTTGCTTCCAGCCAATTAAGGTTTAGACCATCATTGCCTTGGACTGCTTTATCAATCTCTTTTGGTTCAATGATGATTATTTTGTATTTCATCAAAACCTTCTCTATCTTTTTCGCTAAAGACTCTCTTTGTTTGGAGGTTAATAATTTAGAATCTTTAACCTCTATTTTCCTTAATTCCTCTATCCTAATTTCATCAATCAAAGCTCCGCATATAACCAAAGGTCCCACAACAGGACCGCGTCTTGCTTCATCAATGCCGCAGATTAGTGTCATAAATAGTTCTTTTAGGAATGTGCTTATTAATTTTTTTGTTTTTCATATCAAAAACTTTATATAACCAATAAGCAAAAGAACTTCTATGAAAAAGAAGGTGAATAAACACAAGAAGGTTGTCGAACACTCTAAAGGGATAAAGAAACTTTCTAAGAATATTGCTAAAAAACATCCCAAGAAGCACCTAAAAAAACGCTCCCACAAACACCATTCAATCTACCGTCTAAGAAAGATTACAAAGGATATAAGAAGGAGGCAGCCTAAGAAGGTCCAGCGAAAAAGAATAACAACCCCGAAAAAGGTTATTGAAAAACCAGAAAAAGATTATGATAAAGGACCAGAAACACCGGTATATCGCCATGAATATGTGAAAGAGTTTATTGAAAGGAGTACAAATGCTTATTATGGCGGCTTGTTCTCAAAAACCTATGACTTAGTCAGGGAGAAACCAAAGATATTCTATAAAACCCTTGGTCTAGACTTATTGCTTTTGCTAATCCTTGTTTTAATATTTAGAGGAAGTATGAGATTTTTTCCAAAGGGCATTGTCTTATTTGATGTTTTTGGCAGTCTTTATGTTTTTGCAACGGCAATATTCTTCTTCTTATTTGGAATCTTGATTTACTCGCTAGAGAAGTGTAAAGTATTACTAATCGTAGGGTCTATGCTTGAAGGCATCAAATTAAATCTTGAAAGGTTTGATAAGTTCTTTGTCCTTAACTGCATAACTATGGGGGTGTGGTTTTTAATCTTTTTTATCATGTACGCCATTGCGTACATTGTTGAACCGCTAATGAAAGGGGTAATCTGGATAGTTTTTGCATTAATTTCTGTATTTATTTACTCTTTCATTAACATCAGCCATTGGTTATTTGCTCATGAACCAAAGTTCAGAAAAACAGTGAAGAGGGCCTTGATTATCTTGACAGATGGATTTGAGAAGTATGTTGGAATCTCCAGTTTGATGTTTAGTGTTGCAATAGTTTATTCATTGATTGCTTTTGGTATAGGATGGATACTTAAGCTGGCTGAGGGAAATATTGAGATTCATAAGAAGATTGCAGTAGTTATTGGAATAATAATTCTTTATGCAACCCTGGCATATAATAGGCTATGTTTTTATTTTGTTGTTAAAAAACTTAAGAATGAAATCAAAGATTGATCCTATATGCGGAATGAAAGGTGCTATAAAGGCCCATGGCCATTATTTCTGCAGCGAGAACTGCATTAGGAAATATGAAGAAAAGTTTGAGATAAAGAAGCCATATTGTCCGACTTGCATGATAAAACAAAAAAAGTGGTACAAGGAAAGATTATTTATTGTGGCTGTAATTGCTACTTTATTGGTAACAGTCAGTTATCTTGTTCCTGCTTTAAACAACCTATACAATGCTTTCATTGATTATATAAAATTAATCTGGTGGGCAATACTCCTTGGATTGTTCTTAGGAGGAATTATTGATTATCTGGTTCCCTCAACATATATTGAGAAATATTTAGCAAGGCATAGAAAAAGAACTATCTTTTTTGCAGTGGTATTTGGCTTCTTGATGTCTGCTTGTTCTCATGGTATTCTGGCTATTGCAATGGAACTTTATAAAAAAGGTGCAAATACTTCTTCTGTAATTGCTTTTTTGTTAGCAAGTCCTTGGGCTAATCTGCCGATTACAATCCTCCTTTTTGGATTTTTTGGTGTTAAGGCTTTATTCCTGGTTGTTTTTGCTATAATAATAGCGATAATAACCGGGCTTATTTATCAGGTATTGGAAAGGAGGAAACTTGTTGAATGTGATAAATGCTCTGTAAAAGGTCATGATGCCAAATTAGAGGCTAAACTGAAAAATTTCTCTGTGTGGAAAGATATTAAAAAGAGATTCAAAAATTACAGGTTGAATTATGAAAATATCAAAGATACAGTAAAGGGAGTTGTATCTGGTTCCTGGTCTTTATCAAAGATGGTGTTGTGGTGGATTCTGATAGGAATGACGCTTGCAAGCATTGCAAGAGCGTTTGTTCCTCACACATTTTTTATGCGCTTTATGGGCCCTACTGTTTTAGGGCTTGTGGTTACTCTTATTCTCGCAACAATAATAGAGGTGTGCTCAGAAGGCTCTGCGCCACTTGCTTTTGAGATCTTTAAGCAGACAGCTGCTTTTGGGAACAGCTTTGTGTTTTTGATGGCTGGTGTTGCTACTGATTATACTGAAATTGGCCTTATCTGGACGAATATCGGCAAGAAAGCTGCCTTATGGCTACCACTTATTACAGTCCCTCAGATAGTATTACTCGGATATCTGTTCAATCTTCTTCTATAAAGAAAACTTTAAAAACGCTATAGAAATCTCAAACTCATCAAGGAGGTGTTAAAATGAAAGTAAGTCTATGCGGCGGAGATAAATGCTGCCCTGCTGTTGAGGTAGGAAGAGATTCTGTAAAAATAGGAGAGAGGGGAAATATGTGCGTATTAAAGAAAAAAGAGTGGGATACTCTAAAGGAAAAGGTAATAAAAGGGGAGATTTAAAATGCCAACTGTAAAAGTGTACAGCACTCCCGCCTGTCCATGGTGCCATAAAGCAAAGGATTTCTTAAAGCAGAATAAGATTGATTTTGAGGATTTTGATGTTTCTGCAAACGAAGGTGCAAGAAAAGAGATGATGGATAAATCAGGACAAATGGGTGTTCCTGTGATTGATATTGAAGGCAAAATCATTGTTGGGTTTGACCAGGAAGCTATAAAGAAAGCACTTAAATTAAAATGAGTAAACTGGCAGGCGAGTTAGTTGAATTAATAAAACAAACATCAACAAGCTTGCCATCTGATGTTACTAAGTCTATAAGGTCTGCTAAAAATAAAGAGAAAAAGGGTTCTATTCCATCCTACATTCTGGACACGATTATAAAGAATATCAACCTGGCAAAGAAAGAATCGTTGCCAATATGCCAGGATACTGGAACCCTTAATTTTTATGTTTATTACAACAAAAAGCATGACCAAAAGAAGATAAGGGATTCAATAATAAAAGCAGTTAAGCTCGCAACAAAAAAATATTACCTAAGGCCAAATGCTGTTAATTCAATAACTAGCCATAATTCAGGCAATAATATTGGAATAAATATGCCTTCTATCAAGTTTGATGAATGGGATAAGAGCTATTTAAGGATTGATTTAATGCTTAAGGGTGGTGGTTCTGAGAATGTAAGCGCACAATACAAGCTGCCTGACACCAGGCTAAAAGCAAGCCGCGACTTTGATGGAATTAAGAAATGTGTTGTCGATGCTGTAAAAAGTGCTGGTGGAAAAGGTTGTGCTCCTGGTATAATAGGTATCTGCATTGGTGGTGACAGGGCTTATGGTTACGAGCATGCTAAGAAACAGTTATTTAGAAAACTGAATGATAAAAACAAGAATCCTAAACTGGCAAAGCTGGAAAAAGAACTCAGTAATGGATTAAACAAACTAAATATTGGTCCTATGGGTCTTGGTGGAAAAACAACTGTATTAGGTGTAAAGATAGGCTCTTTGCATAGACATCCTGCTTGCTTTTTTGTTTCAATCGCTTATATGTGCTGGGCTTGTAGAAGGAGAAGTTTAATAATTAAGTAATACATACAATGTGTGTATCACAAAAATGGCAGTAAAACTAACATTTCCAATCGAAAAAGAAGAAATAAGAAAGTTAAAGGTAGGAGACATAGTTTCCTTATCAGGAATAATTTATACTGCAAGAGATGCTGCACATAAGTATTTCTTTGAGAAAAAGCCAAAAGAATTCGTCAATAAATTAGCTGATTCTGCTATATACCATTGCGGACCGATTGTAAAGAAGAAAGGTAAGAAATATTCAATAGTTTCAGCAGGACCAACAACATCTATAAGAGAAGAGCCATACGAATGGAAGATAATAAGGGCTTACAAAGTCAGAGCAATCATTGGAAAAGGAGGTATGGGTATGAAAACGCAAGAAGCTTGTAAGAAATATGGCTGTATTTATCTTTCTGCAGTCGGTGGTGCAGCTGCTCTTTTGGCAAAAACAATAAAAAATGTAATGAATGTTTACAAACTTGAATTTGGTATGCCAGAAGCTATATGGGAGTTGGATGTTAAGGATTTCCCTGCTATAGTTACAATGGACAGTAAAGGAAGGAGCTTACATAAAGAATGAAAAGAAAAAAGATAACTATTGTAGGTTCAGGAAATGTAGGGGCAACTGTTGCTCATTTGACTGCTTTGAAATGTCTTGGTAATGTTGTCTTAGTTGATATTATAGAAGGAGTACCTCAAGGAAAGGCTCTTGACATGTATGAGTCAAGCCCTATTGAGGGTTTTGATGGAGATGTAATTGGAACAAACAATTATGAAGACACAAAAGGCTCTGACATTGTTGTTATCACAGCAGGCATAGCGAGAAAACCTGGAATGAGCCGCGATGATTTATTGAAAACAAACACAAAGATCATGAAGTCTGTTACTGAACAAGCAGCAAAATATTCTCCAAACGCTATACTCATCGTTGTCACAAATCCATTAGATGCTATGGTCTGGGTTGCTGCAGAGGTGAGCAAATTTCCTAAAAATAGGATAATAGGAATGGCTGGTGTCTTAGACTCAGCAAGGTTTAGGAGTTTTATTGCAAGAGAGATTAAGGTTTCTCCAAAAAAGGTAGAAGCTCTTGTCCTTGGTGGCCACGGTGATTCAATGGTCCCTCTGCCAGAATACTCGACTGTAGATGGAAGACCAATAACGGAATTAATGAGCAAGGAAAAGGTAGAAGCGCTTGTTGAGCGTACAAGAAATGGCGGCGCAGAAATAGTTAGCTTGTTAAAGACAGGAAGTGCTTATTACGCCCCTGCTTCAGCTGTTGTTGAGATGATTGAAGCAATCCTAAAAGATAAAAAGAAGATTCTGCCATGCGCTGCATGGCTTGATGGCCATTATGATGTAAAAGGTTATTTCCTAGGTGTTCCTGTTAAACTAGGAAAGGATGGTGTTGAGGAAATAGTTGAACTTAACCTTGATAACCAAGAAAAGGAAGCATTTAAAAAGACAGTTAACCATGTAAAGGAACTGGTATCCAAGATAGAACTGTAAAAAAGAGGTTGAGATGGTTGAAACAGATTCTTTTAAGATGATACAGTCTTACGTGGAGAAAGCTGTAAAAATACTAAAACTAAACGGAAAGGTTCTTTCAATTCTAAGCAAACCTATGCTTGAAAAACACGTCTCAATACCTGTAAGGATGGATGATGGCAAAACAAAGGTTTTCAAAGGCTTTAGAGTCCAGTATAATAATGCGCATGGTCCAACTAAAGGTGGAATAAGATTTCATCCCAACGAAACAATAGACTCTATGAGGGCATTAGCAGCCTGGATGACATGGAAATGTGCTGTTGTTGATATTCCTTTTGGTGGCTCAAAGGGCGGTGTAATTTGCAATCCAAAGAAACTTTCAAAAGGCGAATTGGAGAGATTAAGCAGAGGATATATAAGGGCAATTGCAGGATTCATAGGTCCCAAGATAGATATACCTGCTCCTGATGTTTACACAAACCAGCAGATAATGGCATGGATGTATGATGAATACAGCAAAATAGTCGGCTATAATGAGCCAGCTGCCATAACAGGCAAGCCAATTGACCTTGGCGGCTCTTTAGGAAGAGAAGATGCTACCGCAAGAGGTGGTTTAATTGTTTTGGAAGAAGCTGCAAAACACCTTGATATTAATTTAGGCAATGCTAGTGTTGCTATCCATGGTTTTGGGAATGTTGGTTATAATACTGCTGTTTTATTTAGGAGATTATTTGGAGGAAATATCTGCGCAGTATCTGACTCAAGAGGAGGTATTTTTAATAAAAAGGGCTTAGATCCAGAAGCTGTTTTAAGGCATAAGCAAAGAACAAGCTCTGTTGTTGGCTTTCCAGGAGCTAAAAAAATAAGTAATGAGGCTCTGCTGACCTCAGATGTTGATGTGCTTATTCCAGCTGCAATAGAAAATGTAGTAACAAGAAAAAACGCAAAAAATATCAAAGCAAGCATTATAACAGAGCTTGCAAATGGGCCTACAACACCAGAAGCTGATAAGGTCCTTCACAAAAAGGATGTTTTTATTATACCTGACTTTTTATCTAATGCAGGCGGGGTGACTGTTTCTTATTTTGAATGGATTCAAGGCCTTACAAGAGAAAGATGGACAGAAGAAAAGGTACATATAGAATTACAAAAAAGGATGAAGGATGCTTTTAATGATGTCCTTAAAGCCTCACTAAAATATAAGGTTGATATGAGAACAGCTGCTTATATTGTTGCTATAGGGCATATTGCAGAAGTAATGAAGCTAAGAGGATGGTACTAATACCTGGATTTCTTTTTTATCATATCTATAAAATATTGGTGCACCCTAGCATCTTCAGTGAGCTCGGGATGGAAGGTCGTGACCAAGATATCATCATGCTGCACCATCACTGGTTTTCCATCAAACCTTGCCAAGATTTTTACTCCGTTTGTTATTTCTAAGGTTGGAGCCCTGATGAATATTCCTTTGTAGTTTCCTATCCCCTCTATTTCCAAGTCAGTCTCAAAACTATCTATTTGTCTGCCATAGTCATTTCTTTTTGCTGTGATATCTATCAACCTCAAACTTGACTGGTTGTTTGGCAGGATTGTTTTTGCAAGAACTATTGCACCAGCACAGGAGCCATAGATAGGCATTCCAATATGGTATTTCCTTGTTATCTCCTTATCAAGCTTGTATTGCTTCATTAATTTACTTATAGTTGTTGATTCACCGCCGGGTATTATTAAACCATAAACATTATCAAGGTCATGGGGAAGCCTGACTTCAACAGGCTCAGCACCACATTTCATTAGCATCTCTTTGTGCTCTTTTACAGAACCTTGTAGCGCTAATACTCCTATCTTCATTTTAGAATTACCAGCCCCTATCCTGCATCTTAACATTAAGATTTGATATTTCAAGACCTTTCATTGCTTCTCCAATTCCTTCAGAAACCCGGGCAATAATTGATGGGTCCTTGTAATGTGTTGTTGCTTCAACAATTGCTTTTGCTCTTTCCTTTGGATTGTTTGACTTAAATATACCTGAACCTACAAATATTCCGTCACAGCCAAGGTGCATCATTAGGGCTGCGTCAGCTGGTGTTGCAATTCCGCCAGCAGCAAAATTAACAACAGGAAGTCTTTGCAGCTCTCTTGTCTTGTGTACTAATTCAAGAGGAACTCCCATTTCCTTTGCCTGCGCTTTTAATTGGCTGTTTGAGATGTCTTTTAGTTTTCTTATTTGCTCGTTTAATGTTTTCATATGCTTTACTGCCTCTACAACATTCCCGGTTCCTGCTTCTCCTTTTGTTCTAATCATTGCTGCACCTTCATTGATTCTTCTTAAGGCTTCACCTAAGTCTCTGCAGCCGCATACAAATGGAACCTCGAACTTATGCTTATCAACATGACATTTTTCATCAGCTGGCGTCAAGACCTCTGATTCATCAATATAATCAACACCTAATGATTCTAAGACTTGAGCTTCTGCAAAATGGCCAATCCTGCACTTAGCCATAACTGGAATAGAAACAGCATTCATTATTTCCTTAATTTTCTTTGGATCAGCCATTCTAGCTACACCACCAGCTGCTCTGATGTCAGCAGGAACCCTTTCCAAAGCCATAACTGCAACAGCACCTGCTTTTTCAGCTATTCTGGCTTGTTCTGCATTAACAACATCCATAATAACCCCGCCTTTTAGCATGTCAGCTAGGCCTGTTTTTAGTTTATATGTTCCTTTCTGCACTTTATTGTTTTCAGTCGGCATTTCTGGTTTTGAAAAAAAGGTTTCAAATATAAATGTTTGCTTTTTACTTCTTTTTGCATATAAACATACAGTGGTCTTTCTGGTATGGCTCTAACTCCCTATAATCAATAATGGTAACTTCCTCCTCCAGCTGTTCCTTAACCTGCCTGAAAATCTGCTTCGGTTTTTTAGTTACATCAATGCTTCTTGCTTTTACTGCAAGTAATGCATAACCGCCTTTTTTTAGAAATAAATCAATATTCTTCAGGAAAATGTCAACCTGATTTTTTTGTGCAACATCCTGATATAAAACATCAGCTTGGCATACCTTATCTGCATAACTCATTGGGTTGTTTGCGTCAGCTAAGACTGGTGCTATGTTTTTTCTAGCTTCGCAGACAAAGACTAGCTCGCGCATGACTCTTGGTGCTAAGTCCAAGGCAAAGATGAATCCTTCCCTACCAACAATATCAGAAACATGGCTTACTGTTGTTCCTGTTGATGAGCCCAGGTAGAGTATTACATCACCAACTCTTATTCCTGTATTAGGAGTTCCTTTTAAGATGCTTGCGGCTAACTTTGATTTCTGAGGGTTCCATTCGCGATATTCAACTCCTTCATCTTTGAAGGTTTTCTCGTCGTAAACAGTTTTGCCGGGGGTTAGATTCTTAGTTAGCAAAATACTTCTTCTCTTTCCCATTTTTGTTTCATAGACCTCAAAGATTTTTGATTTGTTGACTTTCATTTTTTGAACTTCTTTTCTAATTGTTTTCTTAATTTATCTCCAATTGGTTCTCCTTTGAAATAATCAACTTTAACACAGATGCTTATTTTATCAGCCAAACCTCTAGCAACTTTTCCTTGCTCTTTTTTCTTTGCTTGAGCTATTAGCTGGTGGCTGTATATTAGCCCATATTTTGGTGGCCTTGCACCTGTTTTCATATGCCTGAATAATGCTTTTTCAGCCCCTAATAACTGCACTGTGGAAGCAGGAAATTCCACCAAATGCTTTAATGAGCCAGCATGTTGGATTAATTTAGCTCCAATTAAAGGGCCTGCAATTGCCAAAAGATTTGGGCAGACTCTTTTCATTACATTCTCGAGATATTCTTTTTGTTTTTCTTTTAGTTGGTATAAGTCTTTTAGTTGGTCAGCAAGAGCCATTATTGGCTTTGTGTCGTCTTTAGAAAGCTCTGCACCCATTGATTCTTCTTTTTTTATTCTTATTTCTTTTAACAATTCGTTTTTGCTCTTCTTTAATATTAATTCAACAAACTTTTCATGGCTTTGTATTGATTTTGAGAACTCAGGAAGATAATAGCTGTACCATTCCCTTAATCTTTTGACTAAGGTGTTAGCTACTTTATCAATCTCCTCAATATTTGATATTGTTTGTATTATGAATAAATCGTCAGAAACAGCCTGCTTTATCTTCTGTTTTGTTAATACTAGGTTGTTTTTGTAGAATTCCCTGAAATATTTCTTATTTTTTAATGATTGAAGTATTTTTTTCAATGATGCGTTATCAATCTCGATGGTTTGTTCGCTATTAATAAACAATTTCTCACTCTTAATTCCAAATTGTTCATCTAAAGTAAACGTTCCAATAATGTTTGTGAATTTATATTCTTTTGGCATAGCTTTAAGGATTAAAGTCAGTCTTTTAAATATTTGTATTTAAAAGTGTCATAGAATGGGATCAATAGAAAGAATTCAATAAAAAATAATTCTGAAAATTCCTCTTAGAACTACTGTAAAGGAATTTTCATCTACTTCTAGTTCTTAAGAAACAGAATAAGACGATTTTTGCTTTATAGTAGACTTAAGGCAAAAATCAGATTTATTATTTTTCTAATTATATTTTTTATTGATTAAAAACAAAAACTTAATAAAAAAGCAAAATATAGTGAAAAACCATGACCCTTATATACATAACCTGCAAAGACAAGGCAGAAGCCAAAAAGATAGCAAGCTACCTTCTAAAGAAGAAATTAATTGCATGCGCTAATTTCTTTCCTATAAACAGCATGTATTGGTGGAAAAATAAGATAGTTGATGATAAAGAGTTCTTATTATTAGCAAAAACAGCAAAAAAGAACTGCAGCAAGGTAAGAAAAGAAGTCAAAAAGCTGCACAGCTATGAGATACCATGCATTCTAGAGATTGATGTTGATGGAAACAAAGAATTTATAGATTGGGTAGATAGAGTTACTATGTGATTACTGCTCACAAAGCTTTTCTATTTTCTGAAACTCTTCGTCTGTGTGCTTCTGGATCAAATCAAGAATGGGCTTATTCTCTGGCTTGAATAGATGCTTAAATCTGCCCTGAGGCTTGATAAAGTCAACAACAGGTTTTGGTTTTGAAGGCTTATAGTTTAGCTTGTACTTGCCATTCTCTATCTCATACAAAGGCCAGAAGTTGCTTTCTACAGCTAATTTAGCAATCTCAATTGTCTTATCTGATGGAAATCTCCATCCAAGAGTGCATGGCTGCAAACAAACAAGAACAGCAGGACCATCTGCTTTGAATGCTTTCTCAGCCTTCATCGAAAGATCCATTAAGTTTGAAACAGATGCCTGAGCAACATAAGGAATATTGTGGGCAGCAACTATTTTAACGATATCCTTCTTGAATTCTTCCTTGCCTGGATGTACTTTTCCAGCTGGAGTTGTTGTTGTAGCTGCACCATAGGGTGTTGCCGAGCTTCTTTGTATGCCTGTGTTCATATAAGCTTCATTATCATAAAGAAGATAAACCATCTTGTGGCCGCGCTCTAAAGCACCAGAAAGACTTTGGAAACCAATATCATATGTTCCGCCATCACCACCTATAGCTAACACCTTAATGTTCTTATCGCATTTGCCTTTTTTTGCAAGCACTTTCTTAGCAGCTTCCATTCCTGCACCAGTTGATGCAGAGTTTTCAAAAGCAGAGTGAATAAAAGGGATATTCCATGAGGTAAATGGATAAATAGTTGTAGTAACTTCCCAGCAGCCAGTTGCGCAACATGCAACAACAGGGTCGTCTGTGCTAGCTAGGACTGTTCTTACTATCGGAGGAATTCCACAGCCAGAGCATGTTCTGTGGCCTGGGACTATCTTTCTATCCTGCAATTTTACTGCTAATTGCTTGAAGTTCATTCCCTAACACCTATATATCTAACATCAGCTGAAACATTTCCAGCTAATAAATCGTTAAACACAGCTTCGATCTCTGACTCATAAATGTTCCTTCCTCCCAAGCCAAACACACAGCTTTGTAGTTTTGGCCTTAAATTGAAATCATAAAGTGTATTCTTGATTTCTCCAAACACAGGGGCGTTTGCTCCAAAGCTTTCTGACCTGTCCAAGACAGCAATTGCTTTGGCATTCTTCAAAGCTTCACCAACGTCTTTATAGAAGAAAGGCCTAAATACTCTTATCTTCAATAATCCAACCTTTTTTCCTTCTTTACGCATTTTATCTATAACTGTCTTTGTTGTTCCTGCAGTTGAATTCATAGTGATGATAATGGCATCAGCATCATCTAGGTTATATTTTTCAATAGGTTCGTATATGTTACCAGTTATCTTTGAAAGCTCTTTTCCAACTTTCAAGAATACTTCCTTAGCATTCTCCATAGCAGGTATTTGTTGTCTTTTTGTTTCAAAATAATAATCCTGCAGCTCTAAAGGACCCATTGTAACAGGATCTTTAATATTTAACAACCATTTCTCTGGTTTATGCTCACCAACAAATTTCTTGACAACCTTATCATCATAGATTGTTGTATTTGCAACACCATGTGATGTAATAAATCCATCCTGGCAGACCATTACAGGAAGCATTACATCAGGATGCTCTCCAAGCCTTACTGCTAATAATGTGTTTTCATAAACCTCTTGGTTATTCTCTGAGTAAATCTGTATCCATCCATGATCTCTGCAACCCATCGAATCAGAATGATCACAATGGATATTAATTGGTGATGATAATGCTCTGTTAACAATATTCATTATAATGGGTAATCTTGAGCCAGAAGCAACGCCTAGTATTTCCCACATCAAAGCCAAGCCTGCTGAGGCCGTTGCTGTCATTGCACGAGCGCCTGCTGCACTCGCTCCAACGCAAACAGACATTGCTGAATGCTCTGATTCAACCCTTACTAATTCTGTATCAACAATACCATCAGCAACAAATTCAGAGAATTTCTGCATAATTGCAGTTTGAGGTGTAATAGGAAAAGCTCCAACAACATCTGGATTAATCTGACGCATAGCTTCAGCAGCAGCTGCTGTTCCAGTGATTGCCTTTACTGTTTTGCCTATCTTTTTGTTAGCCATTTTACTTTGTGAATTCCGCTTCTTCTTTCATCTGTATGCATTTAACAGGGCAAATATTAGCGCAAATACCGCAGCCCTTGCAATAATCAAGGTCAATGCCCTTTCTTTTGATATTTTTTTCATCTCCTTCTGCCTTAATGCAATGCTCAGGACAGAGGATAACGCACTGCATGCAGTGAATACATTTGGAATCATCAACAATCGGCCTAAAGCTCCTCCAGTCGCCTGTTTTAAAGTGTCTAGAACTGCCTGCTTCTGTAATCATTCCTCCTATTGGAATCTCTTTCCAGGTTTTTGGCTTCATTCTATCTTAACCTCATCATGAGCTTTCTTAACAGCATCAATAGTTGCCTTAGTTTTTTCTTCACCAAGCTTCTTCAAGAATTTGTGCTTTATACTCTCTTCAATTGCATCTAAGGTGATGCAGTTAGTAGCCTTAATCAAAGCACCAATCATTGGTGTATTGGGCAGATTCTTTCCAACTGCACCAATTGATATCTTAGTTGCATCTACAACTCCGACCTTGCCCTTAAAACCTGTCTTTTCGCGAACATAAGCAATATCTTTATCAGTGTTGACAAGTAAAATGCTTCCTTCATGCAGTCCTTCTGCAACTGCAGGACTGAGTAATGTAGGATCAATTACAAGAACAACATCAGGATTAACTACTGGAGAAACGCCTTTTATCTCTTTATCAGAAATCTTTGTGTAAGCCTTCATAGGAGCTCCTGCTCTTTCTGGGCCGTACTCTGGAAAAGCCTGTATGTGCTTTCCTTTACTCATTGCAGCTTCTGCTATAAATTGAGAAGCAGTCTTTGCTCCCTGGCCACCTCTTCCATGAATCCTTATCTCAAATACCTCTTTCATCTGATAAAACCAGAAATTCTGCTATTTATATATTTTTCCTTATAGCGTTAAACAAAAACTTTTAGAAAGCAAAGCTTTCTAAACCATTTAGGAAAGCTTCGCTTTCCAAAAAGTTTATATAAACCAGATAGAGTATTACTACTTAGATGAATATTAAAAAAGAGGTAAGAGATATAAGGAGATTACAGGATATTCTATTAGTTCTAGTTGAAAGTGGATTTGGTTATCTAATAAGCAAGATCAAGCTTAGTAGCCTTGTTCCATTTGGAAAACGGGTAAAGGCTAAGTTGAAGCCAAAGAAGAAAATAACAAATCCTGAGAGACTTAGGCTGACTTTTGAAAAGCTGGGACCAACTTTCATTAAGTTTGGCCAGTTATTGAGTCTAAGACCTGATTTATTGCCAAAAGAGTATATACGAGAGCTTGGAAAACTGCAGGATAGGGTACCTCCATTTAGTTCTACAGAAGCGAAAAAGATTGTTGAACATGAGTTAGGCCCTATAAGTAAGCCCTTCTCAAAGTTCGAACCTAAACCAGTTGCTTCTGCTTCTATCTCCCAGGTGCATAAAGCAGTTTTGAAGAATAAGAAAACAGTTGCTGTAAAGATACGAAGACCCGGAGTAAGAAGTATTATGGAAACTGATATTGAGATAATGATGCAGATAGCAAAGCTGATAGAAAAATATATTCCAAGATTAAGAAGATACAATCCCATTGCAATTGTTAATGAATTCCATGAATGGACTAAGCGCGAGCTAGACTTAAGAAAGGAAGCAAGAAATGCGCAAAGGTTCTATAATAATTTCAAAGGAAGCAAGAGCGTCTATATACCCAAGGTATACAAAGAATTATGCACTAAAAAGGTATTTGTTTCTGAATTCATAGAAGCTATTGAACTTCATGATGTTAAGGATGTTAAAAGAAAAGGGCTAAACCTCAGTAAGATTATAAAGAATGGTTATATGGCTCTGCTAACCCAGGTGTTTGAACATGGTTTTTTCCATGCTGATCCTCATCCAGGAAATATCCTGATAATGAAAGACAACCGCATAGCCTTTGTTGATTATGGCATTGTTGGTTACTTTGACGATAAGTTAAAGGAAAAGTCTATTGATATCATATATGGCATTGTCAAAGACGAGCCTGAAAGGGTTGTAAGTGCCCTCTTAGAGCTTGGAAGTGTCGGAAAAGAAGGAGTAGACATTGATTCTTTTGAGAGAGAAGTACAAGATGCGATTGAAGAGCTGCAGGGAGCTAGTTTGAGTGATGTAAAATTAAGTTTGGTTTTAGAAGAAGTGCTGGATATTGCATTAAAATATCGTGTAAAAATGCCCCTGGACTTTATATTATTTGGAAAAACAATTGTTACTTTAGAAGGGGTAGCGTTGGAGTATGACCCTGAATTCAAGATCATTGACACAACAAAGCCCTTTGTTGAAAGATTAATGCTCAAGGAAAAGCCAAAGTACTTTGTAAAAGATTTGATTTCAAGAACAACAAAATTAAAGGACAGCATAGTTTCTTTCCCGACTCAGACATACAGTGTATTAAAAAAACTGCAGAAAGGGACTATAAGGTTTGGTATCGAGGATAGAGAGATAAGAAGGCTGGGTGTTGAAATAGATAAGTCGAGCGACAGGCTTGTTTATGGAATAGTTATTGCTGCACTTATCATAGCATCAGCATGGACAGTTAACATACCTGGCGGCCCAAGGATATGGGATATTCACTTTTTACCATTTAGTTTTTTGGTCTTTGCGCTTATTGTAAGCATTTTGCTGCTTATTTCAATACATAAAGAAAAAGAAATTGAATGAGGTGAGATATATGAATAAGATAATAAGAAATGCAATTCTGCTTGGATTGGGAGCTGCAAGCTTAACAAAGGAAAAAGTAGAGAAGACAGTAAAGGGCTTTGTTAAAAAGGGTAAGATAAACACTAAAGAAGGCAAAGCCTTGGTAAGGGCTCTTTTAGGGCAAGCTAAGAAAGAGAAAGCCAGGGTAAGCTCTTTATTAAAGACAGAAGGAAAGAAGCTGGTTAAGGAAGCTGAAACAGTGACTAAAAACGAAGTTAAGATATTAAAAGCCAGAATAGCAAAGCTTGAGAAAAAGGTAAAGAAGAGATAACTATCTTATTATCGTTCCTTTAAACTTTTTTCCTTTCAATAATTTCTCTAAATTTTTTAAATTCTTTCCAATAATAGCAACACTTAATTTAGATTTTTCAGCTTCTTTTGAAGCAATTGGATCAAATGGCATGTTAAGCCCTGCTTTCCATTTGCTGCCAACAAGTTTTCTGAGCCCTTTCCAGGTTGTTTCTTTTATTGGCTTCGCATTTTTGCTTTTTTTAGGGTCTTTGTCATAAACATAATCCACATTTGTCATATTAACGATTATCTTTGCTCCGAGATTTTTAGCTAATAAAACAGCATCATAATCAGTGCTCCATCCTGGTTTCCATCCGCCTGCTATCAACGCCTTCTTCTTTGACCTGATTTTTTTTGTGGGATCAATAATAAAGCAGGTATCTGCAATATTTCCAAAGATATTAACCATTAAATCAGCATTGAGCCATGTTGCGTGTGTTCCTAACCAGTCAAGCTGTGTTTGGCTTACTTTAGAAACAGATGAAGCAGCTTTTTGATAATCACGAGCAAGCTTTCCGCCTCCACAGTAAATACCAAACCTATAGCTTTTTTTGACAAACTTTTCAATAAGAGACTTGAATCCCTTCAAAAATTTGATATCTACTTTATCCGGGACTATTATTGAGCCGCCAAGGGATATAACAATTGTTTTCATTTTACGCACCAATGCCAATAAATGTAACACCCATTATTATTAGCAAAATTCCAAGCCATTTGTATTTATTCATCTTCTCCTTTAAAAACTTTATTGATAAAAACGAGACCCAGATATATGTTACTGAAACAAGGGGATATAGGATTGAGAGCTCTCCACCACGAAGTGCTGCTATAAATAAGATAGTTCCAAGAATATATAAGCTAGTTCCACTAGTAATATAGTGGTTTTTTATCAAGAGCCTTGGATTTAAGGAAAATTTCTTTGAGCCTTTTTTCAAGAGTATTGGTCCAAATGAGCCAACTATTGTGCCTAAAACAACAAGTCCTGCCGCCCATAGTTCTGTTGGCATCTTACGCAACCTCTGTATAGCTTATTCCGTCTTTTTTGCTTCCAACACTTACAAGAATTACACCTGCAATTATAATAAAAATTCCAATCCACTTATACGCATTCATTAACTCCCCTAAAAAGAATATTGATAAGAGAGATACCCATACATAACTTGTAGCAATGATAGGATAAAGCACAGTGACATCACCATGTCTTAAAGCAATAATCATTATTATTCCTGCAATCACATATATGATAAGGCCTGTTATTATTTGATAGTTTGTTATTATTCCATACAAACTAACCACAAGCTTGTTTGCTCCAAACTTGTATAATATCTGGGCTATTGAAGTTAGAAAAGTGCAAAGAATAATTAAACCAAATGCAAACGGTTTTGTCCTCATTTTTTTATTGCTTCAATAAGATTTCTATAACAGCAGCATATGCTGGCCTTGCTATGAATACTCCAATAGATACGCCAAAGATTGTGGTAAGAGCAAATCCTTTTAACAAACCAGCTCCAGCAGCCAATAGCGGAATCATTGCTACAACTGTTGTGAGATAAGCAACCAGGATTATTGAAAATGCATTTTTGATGCGCTCTTTCCAATTGAATATCTTTTTTGATTCTCCTCTCAGGGTTTCGTCAGTAATAACTATCTGATGATCAACACTAGTACCAACAACTATTATGATGCCTGCTATAGCTGCTAGGTCAAGATTCCAGTTTGCAATTGCTGCAAACCCCAATAGTATCACAACTTCAGAAACACAAGTTACCATCATTGGGGTAACTATCTCTAGTTTTCTGTATCTTAAGAATACGACAATTACCACAATAAGTATTGCCAACAAACCTACAACTAATGCGTTTCTAACAAACTCTTCTCCAAGTATCGGGCTTATTGAGTCTGTCTTGATTATATCTATCTTAACTGGTAAAGAGCCTGTGATAAGGATTGTCTGCAGCCTTTTCATGTTTTGCAGTGCATTTATAGCTGCTTCCTGCTTTGTCATGCCAACGCCAGAGCCGGAAATCTGTATGTCTGTAGTTGCACTGCCTCTTAATTCTGCGCCGATATTAAGTGCATCTACCTGTTTATCATCAAGGTATAAGTATATCTTTTCACTAAGATACTGCTGGTTATCCTCTGATAATATTTCCAAGTCAGCTGTTGCATCTGCCTGTCTTTGTGCAGCTTCCTGAGACAAGGCAATTGAAAACCTAAAACGGCAGTACCATGCATTGCCTGATCTTCCGCAGCCAGCTCTTGGGTCAATTCCTGAGCAGTCTGCTGACTTGCATACATAGGTTATATCCCTTCCGCCAATAAAAACAGTTTCATTCTTTATCTTTGCCTCGAATTTTCCCTGCTTAGCAAGAAGCTCTCTTACCTCTTCTTCATTTACCCCAGGCATTTCAACGAGGATGTACTGGTTTCCAGAAAGGTCTCCAGCTTTTCTTACAACAACGTCACTAAGGCCATATACATTCAGCCTTTCCTTCATGTTCTCTAGGAGCATATCAAGACTAGGCTCATCTAGTTTTGTCTCTGGCTGTAATAAAACTCTTGTGCCTCCTTGCAAATCAAGGCCTTTTCTTATATTGGTGTTTGGTGCTTTATAGACCCTCAAGCCAATGTCTTCTGCACCAAGTAAGATTGTTTTTGTCTTTGGAACAGTGATTATTCTTGATCTAGTTTCATTTACAGTAACTAAGCTGCCATTTATTGTCTTGTTTACAGGCACTATCTCTATAACTGTTTTTGTTTCTGTCTCGTTTAGCTCGATTGTTTTTGTTTTTTCTTTTACTGTAAGCTTATAAGTATCCTTATTTGTTGTTATCCTTACTATTCTTCCAGGTTCTAGATCTCCTATGCCTTTATAGTAATCCTCAACCGTCTTTATCGGAATATTGTTTACAGCAATGATGCGCTCTCTACTCATCGGAGCTATATTGGGGGTTGTGCTTTTTATTCCAGCTAAGTTAGCGGAACTATTAGATATGACATTTCTTATAGCAACTCCTTCTGCTTTGGGGTTTGGATGTATTGCTACTATAGCTAGAAGTATGAATATGAAAAGTACAATTACCCTCGTATTCTTGAATACTTTCTTAATCCTGTGCATTTTTATGCTTTCTTCCCAGATAAATCCTTAGGATACCAACATTCTGTATCCATGTATTAATCATATCTACCAATAATCCTATCAAGAGTATTGTCATTATCTGTCTGATTACCTCTGATTGTGTAAAGATTAAAGCAACTATGATTGCACAGATGGTTGTTGAGCTCATCATTAATCCTGTTTTCATTGCTCCAATAATTCTTTCAAGCACTGTGCCTTCTTTCCTTTTGACAACCTTTGTGCTTAGAAGTATATTTGTATCTACAGAATAACCAATCAACATAAGGAATGCTGCTATTCCTGCTGTGCTTAGTTTCATTCCAATGAGGTTTGCAATTGCTAAAGTAACTATAATATCAGAGAATGCTGCTAGGATAACAGCCAAGCTTGTTATCGGCACTCTAAATGATATAAACACAACAATCCCCATAAACAAGAAAGCTATAAGCACTGCCCTTATTGTTTCCTTAAAGAAGCTTGCTCCTAATGCTGAGCCCATTACCTCAACGCTGTAACCCTCTTCTCCTAAAGTTACCTTTAGGCTTGTTTCAACTGATGAGACCAGCTTTTCTAAAGAGTCTTTTTCGATATCTGCATCAATAACAATTCCAGAATATGCTCCAGCTTGTTTTAAAGCCCTAACTGAGACATCATTTGCTGGAAACTGCGATGATAGATAGATTTCCAGAGCTGATATGTCAATTTCTTTATCAAAAGGAACTGTAAGTGTTAAGCCGCCTTTAAGCGAGACATCACGGTTAATAAAGTCTCCAGTAGTTGATACCTTGAGTATAATTGAGAAAATTGCCAGGAGGAGGATCAAAAAAGGAATAATTAACAGTTTCTTATATTGTTTGTCGTAAATCTCTTTAATGCTGAGCCTCTTTTTTTCTTTGTGTTCGATATGCTTCTCAACCTTGTGTTCTTTGGGTGTTTCAGGCTCTTTTTTCTCTTCAACCTTGGTTTCTTCAGTAGGCTTTTCAGTAGTTTCCTTAGATTCTTCAGTAGATTTCTCAGTCTGTTCTTCTTTATGTTCTTCTTCCATTATTGAGAATAAGTGACTTTGGTTTATTTATTAATCTTATGCTATTTGGATGCGGCTCTTACAAACCCATAGAATAATGGGGCTGGCTTTCCTAAGGCTGATTTAAACTCAGGATGTGCCTGCGTAGCTATGAAGAATTTTAATTTAGGCAATTCTATGAATTCCATCAACTTTGTACCATCTTCTCTGATATGCTGGCCAGAGAATACTAATCCCTTCTGTTGGAGCTGGTCAATAAATTTGGGATTTACTTCATACCTATGCCTATGTCTTTCAAGTACAATATCATCTCCACTAAGCTTCCCTAACCTAAAACTTTGTGTTTTATCTGCTTTAAGTTGTTCTATCTTTTCCTTATCTTCTTTTAATCTTCCAGTTTCCTTATAGAGCTGATAAATCCTAGTGCCTTTTTCCAGCTTTGCAGCATATGCTCCAAGCCTCATAGTTCCTCCGTAATCGCCTTTTTCCAGTATTTCTTTTTGTGTAGTCAATACATCAATGACTGGATACTGTGTTTTCTTATCATTCTCTGTTGTGTTTGCTCCTTTCATCTGTGCAATGTTCCTTGCGAATTCAACAACAGCAAGCTGCAGACCATAGCACAATCCTAGGAAAGGAACATTATTCTCTCGAGCATATCTTATAGCATCAATCTTCCCTTCAACACCACTTGAACCAAAACCACCTGGAATGATAATCCCTTTGTAGGATTTTAGCATCCTAGCAACATTGGAACCTTTCTCTAACTTTTTTGCATCTATCCAATCAATTTCAACTCCAACATCTAAGGAGGAACCGGCGTGTATCAAGGATTCATTTATTGATATATAAGAGTCTTTTAGAGTGAAACTTCCTATATCTACATACTTGCCAACCATTGCAATCTTTGTCTTTTTCTTGGGAGCTATTATCCTTCCAACGAGTTTCTCCCATTCCTTGAAGCTTGGCTTCTTCTCTAGTTTCATCCTAAACTCAGACAGCATCTTTAATCCAAAATTCTCTTTTTCCAGGTCAAGAGGAATCCTGTATATCGTATCTATGTCCGGCTCAGATATTACATATTCTGAAGGAATATTCGCGTAAGTCTCAATCTTTTTCTTCCTGACATTATCTATAGGTTCTTTAGACCTGCATATGATAAAATCAGGAAAGATTCCATTTTCAGAAAGCATCCTTATTGCCTGCTGTGTTGGCTTGGTTTTCATCTCCCCCATATGACCTGGAGTTGGAAGATAAGTAACAAGAACATAGATTATATTCTCTTTGCCTATTTCTCTCTCGAGTCTTTTCATGGCAAACAGGAATGCGATGTTTTCAAAATCTCCTATAGTCCCGCCTACTTCAACAAGTGCAAAATCAAATCCATGAGAAGCATCTTTTATGCGATGTATAATCTCTTCAGGAATATGAGGTATGAATTGAACAGTCTTGCCAAGAAACTCTCCCTTTCTTTCTCTATCAATAACTGTCTTGTATATCTGACCAGTTGTTATGTTATTCTTCTTGGGAATATCTATACCTAGAAATCTTTCGTAATTTCCTAAATCCTGATCTATTTCGCCACCATCATCAGTAACCCACACTTCACCATGCTCTGTGGGTCTTAATGTTCCTGCATCATAGTTTAAGTAAGGGTCTATTTTAATCGCAGTTACTTTATAGCCATATTCCTTGAGAATCTTTCCTATTGAAGCTGTTGTAATGCCCTTTCCAACTCCAGAAATAACGCCGCCTGCTACAACTGTATACTTAGTCATAGCCACCAACCCCTAAAACAATTGTAGAATTAATGATCTGCAAACTTTCTGTTAGCTGCATTATACAAGTAGTTGACTTTTCATATATAAAACTTTCTACAACGGGGGTTGTTGATTCTACACAACATTTAAATATTCGTTCTAGGATTTGTTCTGTAGGGGTTACCAATGAAAAAAGGCTTTAGCACAGAAAAATATCTGAAAATCCAGACAAAAGAGATAAAGGACAGAGTCGCTAAATTTGGGGAAAAGCTGTATCTTGAATTTGGGGGCAAGCTTTGCCATGATTTTCATGCTGTAAGGGTCTTACCTGGTTATGAACCAGATACTAAGATAGAGGTTCTCAAGGCTTTAGGTGAGCAGATAGAAATTATCTATTGTATCAGCGCCAAGGATATCCAAAAAGGCAGGATACGCCATGACTTTGGACTGCCTTATGATAAACAGGTTATGAAGGATTTAAAAGATCTAAAAGAAAGGGGCCTTAGTATTTCTATTATTAACATAGCTTTGTTTAGCGGAGAAGAATCAGCTTTGCGTTTTAAGAGAAAGATGAAGAACTTTGGGTATAAGGTTTATACTCAACCTGTTATAGAAGGCTATCCTCATGACATTAAGAAAGTAGTTAGTGATAAAGGCTGCGGAAGCCAGACTTATATCCCTACATCTAAACCAATAGTAATAATAACCGGCGCAGGTGGCGGCTCTGGCAAGATGGCTTTGTGCTTATCGCAGATGTATCATGACACAAAAAAAGGTGTTAATCCAGGTTATGCAAAATTCGAAACATTCCCCATCTGGAACTTGGATATAGACCACCCAATTAATGTTGCTTATGAAGCTGCAACTGCTGACTTAGGAGATATTAACATAGTTGACCCATTCCACTTAAAACATTATAAGAAGACGGCTATAAATTACAACAGGGATATAGAAAATTTCGATATTATGAAACGCATAATGAATAAGATTGTTTCAAAAGATAATTATGTCCGAAACTATAAATCTCCGACTGATATGGGGGTTAATATGGCTGGGTTTGCTATTACAGATGATAAGGTCTGCAGGGAAGCAGCAAAGCAAGAAATCATAAGGAGATACTTTCGTTATAAGAAAGAATTACTGCTTGGAATAGAAAAACCTGAAACAGTTGAGAGAATAGAAATCCTGATGGAGAAACTAAAATTAAAGCCTGAGGATAGAAAGGTTGTAACTGCTGCTAGAAAGGCTGAAAAAGAAGCTAAAAAAACAGGCAAAGGAAATAAAGGCGTATATTGCGGAGCTGCAATACAATTGCCGGATGGCAGAATAGTAACTGGCAAAAATTCTCCATTACTGCATGCTGAGTCAGCAGCAGTTATTAATGCTGTAAAAACACTGGCTAATGTAAAGGATAAAGCTGATCTTATCCCTTCAGAAATCCTGAAAAATATTAATATACTTAAGAAGGACGTGCTTAAGGGGGCTTCAGAAAGCTTGAATTTAGATGAAACTCTGATAGCTTTAGCAATCAGTGCAAAATACAACAAAAACACAGAAAAATGCATCAAAATGTTAGGCAAACTCAATAATTGCGATATTCATGTTACTTATCTGCCAAGCGAAGGAGATGATGTGGGTTTAATAAAGCTCAGGATGAATGTGACTACAGATGCGAAGCTGACTTTTAGGAATAATTCCTAGATTTCTAGATAAACGCTCTGAACAATCCCTGGAAAAAGTGGAAACCGTCAAAGCCAGGTATTGGAAGCATATTGAAGACTGCTAAGAACAAGTTTAGTTTTCCCATCGGAACTAATATGTTATGGTATTTTTTGAGAACATTATTCTTAACTGCTAATCTTATTAAGCCCCAAATCATGAAATTTGTTAATGGTCCTGCTAATGCAATCCAGGCTGAGGGTAATGCGGGCAATGGTGTATGAGCAACATAGCCACCAACAAAAAAAATCAAGGGGAAATTCATAGCTCTAAGAGCTATTACAATTGCATACATCAAGTAAGGCGCCTTAAGAACTGCAATTGCGCCATAAGACATTGCAACAAACTTATGCGCTAATTCGTGCAGAATAACAGCTGGTGCAGCAATCATAGCAGCAAATTTAATATTTTCCCAGCCAAGGGATTTGCTAAAGTATTTTATTGGGTCATAGCCCTCGTGGGGTGTCCTCTTGAAAAATCCAGAGAAGATATAGCCTATGGCAAAGGTCATTATTATAATGTCTATGATTTCCATCGGTGTTATGAATGCCATACAGATATAAACAAAAACTTTATATTTAAGCTTTACTAACTATGGTTTAGGGGTGGAACTATGATTGGAATGACTGAAATCCTGGTTATATTGGCAATAGTGCTTATATTATTCGGACCTAAGAAATTACCAGAGCTAGCAAGGTCTATAGGAAAAGCTGTTAGGGAATACAAGAAAGGCCTAAGCTCTGATAAGAAGCCTAGAGGCTAATTTTCTTCTGTAGAAAGGGGCGTAAGTATTGAAAATGAAAGATGGGCCCATAATCGAGCATTTGGATGAATTAAGAAGCAGGTTAATTCCAGTTATCATTATTATTCTGGTATTCTTTGTTTTAGGAACCCTTGTTTCTGGAAAGGTCATTGATTTTGTAAATGACGATCTGATGAATGAGCACGTCAAATTGATCTCAATAACCCCTTTGGAGTTTATGTTGACAAAAATAAAAGTAGGGCTTTTGGTTTCTGTGATCATCAGCAGCCCAGTGATTGTCTACCAGGCACTGACATTTGCAAAACCTGCCTTAAAAAAAAGGGAAAGATCTATGATGAGGTTTGTTCTTCCTTCATTTGTGCTGTTGTTCTTGATAGGCATTGCCTTTGCTTATTTTATCTTTTTACCAGTTGCAATATTCTTTCTAACCAGATTTTCTGAAGGTTTAATCTATAATCTATGGAGCATTAACCGGTTCTATTCATTTATCTTTGTAACCTGTTTAAGCGCTGGCCTGATTTTTCAGCTGCCTTTACTGATGTTGGTTTTGAAGAAATTGAATATTATTGATATTGAATTCTTAAAAACAAAAAGAAGCCATGTTTATGTTTCAATTTTTGTTTTGGCTGCGCTGCTTACTCCGCCGGATGTCGTTACTCAGGTTTTGATTGGACTGCCCTTGATTTTGTTGTATGAATTAAGTTTGGCTGTTATGAAGTTATTTTGAACCTTCAAAAGGAAACCTCGCCATCCTCAATCTGGCAGGTTCAGGAAGCCAGTCATGGGTTGTTACATTTACAGTTCGTAGAAATTCTAAAAGTTCTGTAAGTTGTTCTCGAGTTATGGTTCCGCTGTAGAAATGATAATTTTCTGAGTATGATCTGCTATCTGACCGTTTACTATATCTCTTAGAGAGTTCTGAATCAATAACAGGAAAAGGAACATCAGCAAGCTCATCTTTAGGAAGCACATGACGATCCCCACGATTTAGGAGAGCATCAGAGGTTATTTTCTCAAGGTCACCAGATAGTCTTTGTGTTGCAGCAAACTCTTCTGAGCCGCGTTTTGTGTATGGTAACTTCCTACCAATATATAGAATAGCATTAATCCTACATGGAGTACCTTCATCTCCTGATATTTCATAATATAGCCTCATTTTGTCTCCAATTTCTCTAGAATTCACCCCTTTTGCAGATAGAAACCGAAATTTGTTTATAAAATTATTCTTCCTCAAAAACAAAAGCCTGGTAAGTGGAAACCTCTGTAGAAGTGTCCTGCCAGCAGTCTAAAGCCATTCCTCCTTTTCTGCACAGGCTTGATAAGAACTGTTCTTTTTCAGGCAGCTGCTCCCATACCTGAGGCAGGTAAGTTGACTGGCGCCAGCCCTGTTTTAGAACAACACCATCCACCATGGGCCTTAATTTATTTTTTAGGTCCTCGCCTGAGGAAAACCCTAATCTCTCTGGAACTGATAATACAGATATTTCTATGACAATATCCTCAAGTTCATCATAGGTTACTGGATGAAACCTGCGGTCATTAACAGCTGCATTAACAGCATTATCCATAACACATTTGTACAACTCTTCCTGTGGGAGAATATGTCCGATGCATCCTCTGAGTTGATGATACTTGTTTAAGGTTGTAAAACAGCCCTGCACTTTCTTTAAAGCTGGAGTTAATTGAGTTTCATCAACCTTTGGCTTTTTTCCTTCTGTAAGGTATTTTTCAAGTGTATCTCTTGCTAAAGTCAAAAGGATCTCTTGCTCATGTTTAGTTAACGGCTCTTTTTCTTCACCATAAAAAACAATTGCACTGTATCCTACAACCCTTGATTTGTCTCCTGCAGTATCTCCGCTGTTTTTATAATCAATTATCTTTGCCTGCCAGTTTTTTTGCTTTGCAATATCCATCAGAATTAAGATAGCATACAAGCTGCAAGCTTCGCAGTTTGTTGCTTCCCAAAAATCTAAGGCTTCAATACTGTTTATGCATGTTGTATCAAGGCTAACTGCTTCATCATAAGTATGATAATGCGAGAGGTCAGAGCTGATTACAATTAATGTATCATCGTCAACATATTCTGAAAGAATATCTGCTGCTTGCTGTATTTGGTCAAGGCTCAAGCCGCCAGTTACTAAAGGAATTATCTCAAAATCTGTTAGTTTTCTTTGCAGGAATGGGAGCTCTATCTCCAGTATATGCGCTGTATGTGCTTCAGGAACATTAACAAACAAGCTGTTTTTTAGCAATTCCTTCGCTATCGAAGATACCTTAACCTCCCCTAAAGGGGTCTTATAATGAGTAAATTTTGGGACAGAAATTCCCTGCACATTTACACCACTTACATGGTTTGTTCCTATCAGGATTACTCTCTTGTAATCTTTCTCCAGCCGGTTAAAACCCTGAGCTGCAACCTGTCCAGAATAGATATACCCTGCGTGAGGAACAATCAAAGCCTTAATTGAACCATCAATCTCAACCTCTCTAGCATTAGCAAGGTAATCATCAACGGTTTTTGTTAGTGTTAGTTTGTTTCCTGGGTACCAGGTTCCTGCAACCAATGGCTCGCGAACTATTTTTTCTTCAATTTCTTCCTGGTAGCTTGTTTTTTGTATTAATACGAATAGGAAAATGATTAAGAAAAAAACAAATACTATCATATGCTCTTTTCTTATTTTTTCTTTTATTTTTTTCATTTTAAGTAAAAACCCCGGCTATTGGTTCATTGCAAAATTTGCATTTCCCATCAACAATATTGTTCTGTATTATGGTATAGCCTTTTCTTTCTATTAATACTTTACTACAGGATGGGCAGTAGGTGTTTGTTGCTTCATGTCCAGGAACATTTCCTATATATACAAACTTTATTCCTGTTTCCAAAGCAATATTCCTTGCTTGTTCCAGGGTTTTTACTGGAGTGTAAGGCAGATGGGTAAGCTTGTAATGCGGAACGAAGCGCGAGAAATGTAGAGGATAATCTTTGCCGAGGTTCTTTACAATCCATTCGCACATCTCTTTTATCATATCCATATCGTCATTTATTGTTGGTATTACAAGGTTTGTTATTTCAAACCAGGTATTTTCATCCTTTAATGTCTTTAATGTGTTAAGTACTGTTTGTAAGTCACCAGAGCATATTTCGCTGTAAAGCTCCTCAGTAAAGTGCTTTAGGTCAACATTTGCTGCATCTAAGTGCTGGGCAAGATCCCTTAATGGTTTTTCATTCATATACCCCTGGGTTACCCATACATTTCTCAAGCCGTGTTTATGTGCGAGCTTTGCAGTATCATACATATATTCATAAAAGGCAATAGGCCCTGAATAAGTATAAGCAATTGATTTTGTGTTATAGCGAATAGCTTCGCTTACAACCTGGTCAGGAAATAAATCATAATTATTTGTGTCCTCTGGTCTTTGCTGGCTTATAGTCCAGTTCTGGCAGTTTAGACATCTAAAGTTGCAGCCAGCAGTTGCTATTGAAAATATGCTTGTTGCTGGCAGGAAATGGTATAATGGCTTTTTCTCGATTGGGTCTATATGAACAGCACAGGGATTTCCATAAGACAAAGCATAAAGCTTTCCATTATGGTTTATTCTTGTCCTACAAAAGCTGCGCTGACCCGGAGCTAATAGGCATTTATTAGGGCAGAGCAGACACTGGACACTTTCGCCTTTCTTTGTATAATAAAAGCTTTCCTTAGACCATTTCCATAATTCTGTTGGAGCATCCTGTGAGACAACGCCTTTTGCTTTTTGCAGAAAGTATTTGTTTAAGAAATAGCCTCCTAAGCTTAGACCAGCTAAGCCTGTTAAACCATATTTGATAAAATCACGTCTATTAATTTTTTTGTTTAGAAAAGTTATTTCTTTCTCTTTTTTCTTCATTTTTTATTAAGGTACATTATTGTTCCGCTTATTAAATTTAATGCCCCAATCAAAATACAAACCTTGACTATGCCAAGCAGAGGAATAAGTAATGTGCTAACTAAAATAGCACCTATACAAGCTCCAATAAAGTCTGATGCATAAAGTATTCCTGCTGTATGTGCAACCTTTTTGAAATGAAGCTTTGCTGCTAAAGGAAACTCCATCCCAACAAGAATAGCCAGGATTAAAGTTAATATTGGGAATGCGAATTGTGCACTAAGGAGTATTAGATTTTCATTTTTTATGTTTTTTAAGAGGATAAATATGACTGGTAAAAGGATTGAATATAACAGAATTGAAAACTCGATCTTAACCAAGTCTTTGATTGATTTTTTCTTTAATGTTCTGTTCATATAATGAGAACCGAGTGCCAAGCCAAGCATAAACATCGTCACTATCACACCAATCTTATGATAAACATAGCCATACAGAATCTGAAATCCAATCAAAATAATTACTTCCAAGGACGAGGCTGCAAAACCTGTTGTAAATATTGCAAATGGAATTGGCTTTGTTTTCAGCAGATAAAGAATCACTAAGATTGCGAATATAATGAAGAATATTGAATAATTAACCTTAAAGTAAGATATCCAATAAAGTAAGTGATAGAAGTAAGTTATCGGGTTAAGGTCCTTGTTTAAGGGAACATCTTCATTTATTGAATTTAACACTAAATTAATTCTGTCTTCTGTAAGTTTGCCAATGAGATAATACTTATTCACATAATCTGTTTGTATTGCTTTTTCCTCAATTTTTTCTGCAATATCATAGGTTAATTCCTTATCTGAAGCTATGAAGAAATTTTCAGCATCGGGGATTATGATTATATTGGAAAAAACCTGCGATAAGGTTTTATACAAAGCTGAATTTGACTGCCTGACTTCTTTGCTCATATAATTCTCAGCAGAACTTAAGCTTAAACTGATAACTGCATCATCATTTAATATTTGTTTTAATTCTTTAAAGAACTCAATTGTGTAAAATCTGTTGATTTGTGCTGTGCTTGGGTCTGGTAAGTCAATAATAACAATATCATATTTGTTATTTGTCTGCTTAACAAATAATCTTGCATCAATATTGTGGATTTTTATCTTTTCATTCTCTAAATTTGTTGTAAATCTTTTTCCAACATCAATTATTAATGGGTCTAATTCAATGTAATCAATATTATCAGGGTTGTACTTTAGTATTTCGTTCACTGTTCCTGAAACACCGCCAGAGATAAGAAGGATATTCTTTGGAGCTTCATGCTGTACCATTGCATAATGCACTGTTTCTTCATTAGCGATTGTGTTTTCTGTTGCGAACAGAGCAATTCCATTCTCAAAGAAGTTTAATTGGTCTGCAGTTTTAGTCACAACCAAGCTGCCATATCTTGAATTTTTATGAAATAATAATTCCTGGCCTTTGTATTGCTGCTGGATTGATAATTTTTCCAAATCAACAGAGAAAAAACCAATAACCAATAACAAAAATAAAACAACAACCGAATATTTCAGAATATTATTTTTAATAAATATTGACAGTAATAAAGCTGCTAATAAATTTAGAATCATAATAAACAAAGCCATCTGGAAGTGATTCAGGAAATAAATCAGGATAAAGCTGAATAAGAAACCGCCCAGGATATCACCAATAGCATCAATAAAATAAACCTTGCCGATTGAGGCAGAATCCTTTTTTGTGGTAAAAACACAGCATGCAAGAATTAATAATGAGCCAGATATAATGCAGTAAGGAAGCAGTATTACAAATGATGAAAGGAAGATTCTTATTGCTCCAATTAATTCTCCTGGAAGGAAAATCAGATTTCTAAGATTCCTTATTATGAATATATGGAAGAACGGAAGAACTGCTATAATTATCTCTGAAATTATTAATAATCTAAATTTGTCCTTAACTTTTTCAATATACTTTCCTAAATAAGAGCCAATTCCTGTCAATAACAACCAGTTTCCAAGAATTATCCCAAAAACAAGCTCATTGCCGTAGAAAACAGTTAAGAACTCACGCATTATTGTGAGCTGAGTGATCATTGCAGATATGCCTAAGGCTGTTATTGCAAAGAACAATAGTTTCTCTCTTTTTGGGATGTTTTTGAAAAACATCTTTAACTATTCTTTATTATAGAGGTATTTATATCTTTTGACAACTTTTATAAAACACCACCAATTCTTCCTTTTAATGACAGAACTTATCGCATGCTTATCATCAGGAAAAGGAACATGGGGTCATGTTTCCAGGCTGATTGATGGCCAGGAATGGGAAAAAGTCTTTCTAATAACTGATTCTTTTGGTAAAGAGAAGTTTGAGAAGAAAGGTAATGTTGAGTTTATTGTCATTGATCCAAACAAATTCCTGCCAGAGCTTGCTGAAGACATTAAAACACAACTAAAAGACAAAATAACTGGCTTAGAAGTTGGTGTAAACTTCATAAGTGGCTCTGGAAAAGAACATATGGCTCTTATGTCAGCTCTACAACAATTAGGAGTTGGTCTAAGACTAGTTGCATTAACAAAAGAAGGAATCAAAGAAGTTTAAGCTAATGGTTCTGGCTCTGATTTAACAACACCATAGAATTCTAACAATAATCTATCAACATACCTTATAAGCTCGTAGCCATAACCATGTATCTCAATGCAGTTGCCTTTGAGATCAATCTTAGGTATTGGGGATTCTATTAAAGATATTATTGCATGTTCAGTGTTGCTGCAGTTTAATACTGGTCTTCCTTTGCATGCGCTGCAAGCTTCATAATCGCAGTCTCTATCACAAACTGCAATCACTTCATTTCCAAAGGCTGTGTTTAGGCTTTGAGTTAATTCTCCGACAGCTACAGCAATGTAAGTTAATTCCTTACCGAGAGGATCAAACGAGATGTAGATTGTAGTTGCGTTATTGAACTTATCATTAAGACCGCCATACAAAGGAATATCTTCTACGTCTTTAGGACCATAACGCAGAGGAACATTAACTAAAACTCCTTTTGACTGAACCTGGAAATACCACATGCCGTCAAAATTAATAAAACTATGAGGGCCGTACATATAGCCTTGCTCTGGTTTAAGCTTACCTTGTATGTTTAATCTATGTGCATCTTCTATAGTCAAAACTTGTTCTTCTGATGGAATAACGTACCTTAACAATACAAAGATTAAGAATAATCCAACAATAGAAATTATAGCATAAAGGAGAACCTTATCCGATATCTGCTGTTCTTCAACCGCTTCTTCTTTTTTCTCTTTCTTTTCCTTTTTTGCAGTTTCCTTTGCTGTCATTTAATAATCCCCAATATAGCATATAATAATCTATCTTTTATTTTAATAACATCCTCTCCCCTATAAGCTTCTGCTATAATGCAGTTTCCTTCCATATAAACCTTGGTTTCATTTGATTTCTTGAAATACAGCACTGGAACATACATTGTCGCGTCATCGCAGGTTACTATTGGCCTGTTGAACTCATTTTCTGTTGTAAAGCCAGCCACAACAAACATATCAAAATTGCTCAGGCCTTGTGCTAAGGTATATTGAACTTTTGCAATGTATTCTGCATAATCATCATCTATGTCATAAGTTATATCAATTTCAACTGCGCTTAATCTTTGGGCTATTTCAGAATTCAAATCTATGTGCTCTACTTCTGTTGGATGATAATTAAACACAGCATGTTTGCCATTTATTTTGGTAGACCACCCATCTGCTTCCTGAACAAAAGGAATTCCATTATATTCAACTTTTGGAGGTCCGCCTTTCCAAAGAAAACCCATTACACTTGTAACCAGGATGAATGCTATAAACCCCATCATAAGGTTCTGCATCCTTTTGCTGTCTTTTTTCTTTTTCATTATGAAAAAAGATTTGTGACTAGTATTTAAAATTTTGTTTTGCTTAAATTAAAGCAAAACCGAAACCGAAAAGTATATATATTAGTATATATGAATAAAATTAGCAAATATTTGTTAATTATATATATTTTTATATATATATGGATATTTGTATACTACTGACAAGATGGCTAATAAAACAATACTCCAGTACCCCAACAAAAAGCAGTTTATGATTACTGTTCCTAAGGGACTTGTCTTGGCTAAAGGATGGAAGCGTGGCGACAAGCTGGAATTTGTTCTTAACAATAAAGGAGAGATCATAATAAGGAAAGTCAAAAATGAGTAAAGACACTATAATCAAACTTGAGAATGTATGGAAGATTTATCAGATGGGTGATGTAAAGGTTAATGCTCTCAGGGGTCTTAGTCTCGAGGCAAGAAGAGGCGAGTTCATAGCTGTAATGGGTCCATCTGGTTCTGGTAAGAGTACCGCAGTAAACATGATTGGCTGCCTGGATATTCCAAGTAAAGGAAGGATCCTCCTTGAAGGAAAGGACATCTCAACGCTTTCTGAATCTAAATTAGCTCAGATAAGAGGCCAAAAGATAGGATTTATTTTCCAGCAATTCAATCTTATTCCAACTTTGTCTGCTTTAGGAAATGTTATGTTACCTATGATTTTTCAAGGCACGCCAGATGAAAAAAGGACAGAGAGGGCAAAAAAATTGTTAGGGCTTGTTGGGCTTGGTGATCGCATGGACCACAAACCTAATGAGTTGAGTGGGGGACAGCAGCAAAGGGTTGCGATTGCAAGGGCTTTAGCAAATGATCCTGATGTAGTATTAGCTGATGAGCCAACAGGAAATCTTGACCAAGAAACTGGAAAGATGATTATGGAGTTTCTGGACAGGTTGCACCATAAGAAAGATAAGACAGTCATAATGGTCACGCATGATATTCATGTTGCAAAACATGCTCATAGGATAGAGTATCTTATAGACGGTCAGATAATAAAAAGAAAGAAGTTGAGGTGAAATAAATGAAAAGAATAAGCATAATTGGTTTGGTGATATTGGTAATAGGGATTTTTCAGGTTTTAGGATATACTGAAAATGATATCCCTTATCTGTATATCTCTGAAACAAAGTATGAGCCATATCCTGCAGAGCCAGGAGGGTATTTTGATTTGTGGCTAAACGTCCAGAACAAAGGGAGGGATGCCACAGGGCTTATGTTCAAGCTTGAGCCTGAGTTTCCATTTTCCTTGGATCCTGGCGAAACAGCTGAAAGGAATTTCGGGAAAATCCTCTCAGGCCAAAGCGTATTAGTGCATTATAGGGTAAGGGTCAGCCCTAATGCGGTAGAAGGCAGTAATAAACTAAAGTATTTGTTCAAATCAAAAAGTTATGAGGACTGGAATGAAGCAAGCATATCTATAATGATAAAAACGCATGACATCCTGCTTGCTATCACAGAAATAGAAACAAACCCAAAAAAGATTCGGCCTGGAAAAACAGGCTCAATTGAGATTGGATTAAAGAATATGGCAGATTCCTTGATAAAGGATCTAAAAGCCCGTTTAATTCTTGGCGGAGTTCCACTTGCACCAATAGGGGCAACAAATGAAAAGATGGTCCAGAGAGTTGATTCTAATGAAGAGTTGACAGTCAAATTCACTGTTATGGCTGAGCCTGATGCTACAGCAGACATCTATAAGCTTCCATTAGAGCTGGAATATGCTGATGAGCTTGGGAACAATTACAACAGAAACAACACAATAAGTGTCATTATTGGAGATGTTCCTGATTTAGCAGTAAACCTTGATAGTTCAACTATTTACAAAGCAGGGACAGTTGGAGAAATCGTAGTCAAATTCGTCAACAAAGGCCTAACTGATGTAAAGTTCCTTAATGTTAAAATAAAACCAGGAGAGGGCCACGAAGTAATATCACCTGAAGAGGTTTATGTAGGGAACATAGACTCTGATGACTACGAAACCGCTGAGTTCAAATTGTTTGTAAGCAAGGCAAACGGCGAAGCTAAGATACCTCTTACAATAGAATACATGGATGCGAACAATGACGAATACACGAAGCTTGTTGAGCTTAGTCTGCCATTATACGGCTCTAGAGAAGCAAAGCAGTTTGGATTCGCAAAAGGCGGTGGATTTGGCGGGATTCTAATAACTATCATAATAGTAGCTGTTGCTGTCTTTGGTTATAAAAAGTGGAAGAAAAGAAAGGCTAAAAAGCAACAATGATTAAGGATTATTTTGTATATATTTTGAATAATCTTAGGAATCGTAAGCTTCGTAGCTGGCTTACTATGATAGGCATATTCGTAGGAATAGCTGCTGTTGTAGCTTTGATCGGTTTAGGAGAAGGTATGAGAAATGCGATAATGGGGCAGTTTGGTTTCTTAGGAACAGATATTTTAGCTGTTATGGCCTCAGGCGGGATGGGCCCTCCTGGAACAGGGGTTATTGATTCACTGACAGACAAAGAGTTAGATGCAATCAAGAGAGTCCCGGGGGTAGAAGGTGCAGCTGGGAGAATAATGGAATCAGTAAAGATTGTTTTTAATAGAAAGGCTAGTTTTGCTTCTGCACTTAGCATGCCTGATGGAGAAGGAAGGGAAATAATTGAGCATGTTATGAACATGGAAGCACAGAAAGGAAGGCTTTTAGAGGATGGAGACAAGAATGTTGTTTTCTTGGGATCAGTGTTTTATGAAGAGGATAATGTTTTTGGCAAAGTTATTGTTCCAGGATCCAAAATTGAAGTATTAGACAAGGAATTCAAGGTCATTGGGATAATGGACAAAAAAGGCAATCAGGCGCTGGACAGTGCTCTGTTTATGAATGAAGATTATCTTAGAGAGTTGGTTGACAGACCCGGGGATGATTATGATATAATTGGTGTGAGATTTGATGAAAATGCGGATGTAAATAAGATCAAAGAAGATATCGAAAAGAGATTAAGAAAGATAAGGGATGTAAAAGAAGGAGAGGAAGATTTCTCAGTTCAAACTCCTCAATCTGTAATGGAGAATGTTAATTCAGTAATCCTGGGGGTTCAAATATTTGTCTATATAATTGCTACAATCTCTATTTTAGTTGGAGGAATCGGGATTATGAATACGATGTATACAACAGTTGTCGAAAGAACAAAAGAAATAGGCATAATGAAATCAATTGGAGCTAAAAACCAAACAGTCTTTTCACTATTCTTTATTGAATCTGGGTTCTTAGGAATAGTTGGAGGTCTTATAGGAATGGTATTGGGTGTTTTAGCAGCAACAGGCCTAGCATTTATTGGCAGGCTTGTATTGAAATCAGAACTTATAGCAGCCCATTTTCCCATGGGTTTGATTATTGGAGCATTATTATTTTCATTTGTGGTTGGTTCATTTTTCGGGACATTGCCTGCAATGCGGGCTTCAAGACTGAATCCGGTAGATGCCCTCAGATACGCGAAATGAAATGATAAAAGACATATTAAAATATTCAATATCGAACTTATGGAATAGGAAGCTTAGAAGTTTTCTTACAATACTTTCTATTCTTATAGGAATAACTGCTATTTTTGCTTTGGTTAGTTTTGGCCAAGGAATTAATTCGTATATGGAGAGTTTTGGACAGGAGATGGGAACAGACAAAATAATGGTGATGCCTAAGGATTACCTTTCTGCGATGGAGGGGAGCAACATCTTACTTTCAGAGGATGATCTCGATTTTTTTAAGAAGATGAAGGGTATTGATGAAGCAGCAGGAATGAAGTTTGCATCTGCTAAAGTTAAATTCAAGGATTTCAGAGAGAAGTATCCATTTGTTATTGGTTTTTCTACAGAAAGCGGTGAAAAAAGATTAATAGAAGAAATGTTTGGTGGGATAGGGATTGAAAAAGGAAGAGCTTTGAAAAAAGGGGATGTTCTAAAAGCTACTGCAGGTTATAGCAACAGTGTTCCGAACAAGATGTTTAAGAAACCTGTTTCTGTCGGGGATAGCGTTGAGATAAATGATGTTAAAGTTGAAGTGGTTGGATTTTATGAGGAGATAGGAAGTCCTACAGATGATGCCCAGTATTATATTTCAGAAGAGGGGTTCGAAGAAATATTTGGAGAGATGGATTACTATATGGTTCTTTTAAGAGTTGCTCCTGACCAAGATGTACCAACCTTGGCGGATAGAATAAAAGAAAAATTCAGGAAGCGTAGAGGTCAAAAAGAAGGAGAAGAAGATTTTTCTGTTGAGACTTATGAACAGATGATGGAAACATTCACCAATGTGATACTGGTATTAAATGGAATATTGGTTATGGTAGCTCTGATCTCAATAATTGTTGCAGCTGTTAATATTATGAACACGATGTATACATCAATATTAGAAAGAACTAATGAAATTGGAGTAATGAAATCAATTGGTGCAAAAAATAGATTTATTTTACTCATATTTATGATGGAATCTGGAATCCTTGGGCTTATAGGGGGTTCAATTGGCATAGGATTTGGTTATGTAATTGCACAATTTGGAGGGCTTATAGCAAGAAATGCTGGTCTTGGAATGTTAAGGCCAGCTTACCCGCTTTGGTTAATAATTGGATGCTTGTTATTTGCATTTGTTGTTGGATCTGGTTCTGGTTTATTGCCGTCCATACAAGCTTCCAGGCTAAATCCTGTCGACGCTTTGAGGTATGAATGAAATGAGTACCTCCAAAGCTACGAATGATAATGAGTATGCTTTGAGGTATGAATAATGCGCAGAGACTTAACTAATGGCAGTGTAACCAAGAATATTCTCCATCTAGCATGGCCTATGATGGTTGCTTTTACTCTGCATGTAGGCTTTAATCTTATTGATACAATCTTTGTAGGAAGGTATAGCGCTTTAGCTCTTGCATCTATCTCTATAACCTTTCCTGTGATATTCCTGATAATAGCGCTTGCATCTGGTGTTGGTATAGGGGTTACATCGTTTATAGCAAGGCTGATTGGTGCAAAGAAGGTCAACAAAGCTAAAGACGTTGCAAAGCACGGCTTGATTTTAGCTTTTTTTATGTGGATATTCTTTGTTGTTGCTGGTTTGGCTTTTGCAAAACCCTTGTTTATGTTTTTAGGAGCAGAAGGAGAGATATTGTCTATGTCCCTCAAATATGCTTATACTATATTTATTGGAAGCTTCTTTATGTTCTTTGCATTTATCGGCAATAGCATTCTAAGAGGAGAAGGTGATACAAAAACTCCGATGAAGATAATGGCGCTTGCCACTGTCGTAAATATCATCCTCGATCCCCTTATGATATTTGGTTTATGGGTTTTTCCTGAACTGGGTATATTTGGTGCTGCTCTTGCAACAGTTATTGCAAGATCAATCTCTGCATTTGTTATCCTGGGGTACTTATTTAAGGGAAATGCCCTGGTTAAACTGGATTTTAAACTTCCTAAATTCGATTTCAGAATAATCAAAGAGATATTCGAAGTAGGAATTCCTGCTTCATTGTCGCAGTCTGTTATGTCCCTCGGAATGTTCTTTATGATGAAGATAGTATCATTTTTTGGACCTTACGCAATTGCAGCTTATGGCCTTTTAGGAAGGCTTGATTCTGTTGCAATCTTGCCCGCACTTGGCATAGGTTCTGCTGTCATCACTATTGTTGGCCAGAACGTAGGCGCAAAGAAGTTTGACAGGGCAGAAGGAACAGTGTGGAAATCTGGTTTATTAGCAGCTGTTTTTATGGAATGCGTTGGAATAATATTCTTTATTATGCCCAGATTGTGGATAACTATCTTCAATAAACACCCGGACATCATCAGCTATGGGGTAAGTTATTTACGAATAGTTTCCTTAACTTATGCCTTCATTGGATTAGGCATTATTATTGGAGCTGCTTTCCAGGGAGCAGGCAAAGGATATCCTTCCTTAATGTTAACGATTATAAGGTTGTTTGTCTTAAATATTCCTTTAGCACTTATCTTCGCATTTGTACTGGGTTTAGGCCTTGAAGGTGTGTGGATGGGGATTATGACGTCAATTATACTATCAGGCATTATTAGCGCTGTCTGGTTTAAGCTTGGAACCTGGAAGAAAGGAAAACATATACCAGTAGAGATGCCAGAAGGGATAGAAGGCTAGGTTTTCATCTTATTGAGATATGTGCATAACTTTGCTGTAATTTCTTTTTTCAATTTCTTGTCTAGCTTTAATCCGTCTAAATCAGAATAATCTATCTTAGGCAACTTAGTTAATGTTCCAGTGAATTTTCTATTTGCTTTTTTTGCCTCTTCTTCAATTATTTTTGCATACTTTGAATTGAATAATTTAATTGACGGGAATTTTGTTACAGCATCTGCTCCAGCCTTTAGCAATAGATGGATTTCGTCTAAGTGAGTTAACCAGGAACCAACAACAATTTGGGTTTTAGGGAAGTTTTGTCGTGTTAATTTGATCCATTCTGCATAATATTCTTTTGTAACTGGCTTTACTTTCTCAAAAACAGTGTTTTTCTGCGGCTTTAATCTGTAGAAAGTGATTTTGTTTATTTTATTCATTTTAATGAATCTTCTTAATAATAAAAAATCATTGATTGTTTCTCCTAAACCCAGGATTAAGGTCATCGCTTTTTTTAATGCAAGCTTATCGCATAGCCTGAACATTGATTCTATTTCTTTTATTGGCTTTGAAGGGCATACTTTATCGTGTATCCCTGGATTTATGCATTCAACAGCGCCGCAAACACCTTCAATATAAGGCTTAAATAATTTCAAATCGTTTCCTTTTATCACTCCTATATTCAACCATGGTTTTTCACCATAAATCTTCTTAATAGCCTTAATCACAAAAAATAATTCATCAGTTGTATAGCTTTCGTACCCTCCTGAAAGGAATTCTATCTTCCATCCAAGTTTCTTGCATAAGAATGCCTCAGCTAGGATAGAAGCCGTACTGCGGCGAGCTTTTCTTGGGTTTTTAATCAAACCCTTCTGCGTTGACATGTAGCAGAACTTGCAGTCCCCTTTTGCGCAGTACCAGCTAAGGAAAATGGCTCTTTCGAAATGAGTTGTGTTCATGTTAAGTTTGGAAATTGACCTGATTTAAAAGATTTTGGTGGAGGAAGGGGGTGGGAGGGCGGGGATATCCCCTTAAATGTTTACTCTAGAATTATCAGCAAAGTTTAAATATGATAAAGCGTTGAATAGGCATATGATTACTTTATTTGTATATGACAAAAAAAAGAAGGGACTGGTAAAAAACGCCAATCTTAAGAATCTAAATAAATTTATTTCCAAAAAGGGATACCTGGTATGGGTTGACTTTCAAGAACCAACTGATGCTGATTATAAGATTCTGGAAAATGTATTTGGATTCCATCCATTAAGTATCGAAGATTGCAAGAGCGTTACGCCAATACCTAAGATAGATGAATTTGATAATTATATCTTCCTGATATTCCACAGAGTTGTTTACGACAAGGAAAAAGAAGATATAGCTGTCAAGGAGATGGACTTCTTTTTGGGAAAGAATTATTTGGTTAGTCTGCATGAAGGCCCGTCTTCGAGCATCAGTAAACTAAAAGACAAGATCAACTCTAGGCCGGTTTTCATGGGATACGGAGCTGATGTTATTATGCATGGAATCATAGACCTATTCACAGAAAAATACATCCCGATAGTGAATTATATGACAGGAGAGATAGAGAGGATTGAGGATAAGGTCATTGCCAAGCGAACCGCAAGGACTATGCAGAAGATAGTCAAGTTAAAAAGAAATGTTTCAGAGTTTAAGAGGAGTATACTGCCTCAGAGGGATATCATAAGCAAGCTTGCGCACCGCAAATTCAAGTTTATTTCAGAAAGATCAGAGATGTATTACATGGACATCCTCGATAATATTGTATGGGTTCACGCTAATCTGGAGTCAAACCGAGAAATGCTAACCAGTATTTTTGATGCCCATCTATCGATATCGTCCAACAAGATGAACGAGACATCAAACAACATGAACAAGATCATGCAACGGTTGACTATTGTTGCGACAATCTTCATGCCCCTGACATTCGTAACAGGTATCTACGGTATGAACTTCAGGAATATGCCTGAGTTAACATGGCAGTTTGGTTATTTTGGTTCTCTTGGTTTGATGCTTGTGATCGGCCTTGGAATGTTCTTCTATTTCAGGAAGAAGCAGCTGCTTGAATAAAAGCCCCGAGGGAGAGTTGCACTCCCGACCTTCGCTTTTCCTTTAATATAAATCAATACGAGAGCGACGCACTAGCTACTGTGCTACCGGGGCAGAATTTATTTGAGTTGTTTTAGTAAATCTTCTTTCTTTGGAAGCTTCTTCTGGCATTCAGGGCAGACTAGATATTTCTTATTGCTTCCTGGTTTTTTTATGTAAGTACCTACGACCTTCTTCAGGAATGTCTCTTCAATCTTCTTTTTACAAATCTCGCATTTCATAAAAGAATATAATCAAGGCTGGTTTATAAATATTTAGAATTTGGTAATTGAATAATAAAAATAATTAATCTGAAAATTCCTTTCAACCGCATGTAATCTGAATTTTCATCCACATAATTCCCTTTTAGCTAGAGTATAAAGGAACAACAGCGGATGATTTTTGCCTTAGCCAAAGGAATAAAGCAAAAATCAGATTGATTTTTATTTTTTATTGATTATTTTTTATTGATTTTAGACTCAATAAACAATAATATTTATTAATCGAGGAATAAAACCAAGTAACTATGACCAGAATAGCTGTTATTGAGAAGGAGAAGTGCAACCCTCATGGCTGCGGTAATTACCTTTGCATTAGGCTGTGCCCCATTAACAGGACAGGCCAAGAATGCATTGTTGAGGGTGAAGATAAAAAGCCTAAGATAGATGAAACTCTATGCACTGGCTGCGGAATATGCCAGAACAGGTGTCCTTTTGAAGCTATTTCAATCATAAATCTTCCTGAAGAGCTTACTAAGGATCCAATACATCAATACGGCAAAAATGGTTTTCACCTATGGAACCTGCCAACACCCATCTTTGGAAAGGTTGTTGGTTTAGTTGGAAGGAATGGCATTGGTAAGTCAACTGCCATTAAGATTCTAGCAAGCATTCTAAAGCCAAATCTTGGAAAAGAGGAAGGAGAAGCAGGTTATGATGGCTTAATTGAATACTTTAAAGGAACTGAAGCACAATTATTCTTTGAAAAATTAAAAAATGAAGAAATTAGGGTAAGCTTTAAGCCACAGCAGGTTGATCTTATACCAAAAGCTGAGAAGGGAAAGGTAAGAAAGCTTTTGGAAAAGGTTGATGAAAAGAAAGAGCTTGATAAGACCGCAAAACTACTTGGGATTGACAAAATACTTGATAATGACATAAAAAAGATCTCTGGTGGTGAATTGCAAAGAGTTGCAATTGCTGCAACTGTTTTGAAAAAAGCAAATCTGTATATCTTTGACGAGCCAACTTCTTACCTTGATATCAAACAGAGATTAAAGATAAGCAAATTCATACGCAGCTTAGCTGATGAAAATACAGCAGTTTTAGTGGTTGAGCATGACCTGATAATTCTTGATTATATGACTGATATGGTTCATCTGATGTATGGTAAGCCGTCTGTCTACGGTATTGTCAGCTTGCCAAAGACAACCAAAGCTGGAATTAATGTTTATTTATCAGGTTTTATAAGAGAAGAAAACATCAGGTTTAGGGATTATGCTATAAAATTTGAGGAAAGGCCTCCAATAAAGGCAAAAGAAGCAGTATCAATCACTTCATGGAATGGTGTTGAAAAGAAATTAGGCAAATTCAATCTTAAAGCTGATGAAGGTGGTGTGCAGAGAAAGGATATTGTTGGTGTTCTAGGAGAGAATGGAATTGGTAAAACCAGTTTTGTTAAGATTTTGGCAGAAGAAATAAAGCCGGATAAAGGAGGGATTACAAAAAAAGTAAAGGTTTCTTACAAACCACAATACCTTGAAGCAACTTCTGATGAATTGGTTGCTACTGTTTTGAAAGATGCTATTAGTACATATTCTAACCAGATAATAAATCCTTTAGAAATCAAACCATTATTAACGAGAAAGGTAAATGAGCTTAGTGGCGGTGAATTGCAGCGTGTTTCAATTGCACTTGCCTTATCGCAACAAGCTGATCTGTTTTTGTTAGATGAACCATCTGCTTACCTTGATATTGAACAGAGGCTTATTGTTTCAAAGGTCATAAGAAACCTAATGGAGGAAAAAGGAAAATCAGCTTTAGTTGTTGATCACGATTTATTATTCCTTGATTATCTTTCCAAGAAATTAATGGTTTTTGAAGGCGAGCCAGCTGTGCATGGTGAAGCAAAAGGTCCGTTTGCAATGGAAGAAGGAATGACTATGTTTTTGAAGGATCTCAATATTACTTTCAGGCGTGATGAAGAGAATAAAAGGCCAAGAGCAAATAAACCTGATTCTGTCAAGGATAGGGAGCAGAAAAAGAAAGGTAAATACTATTATTCTTAGTTGTGTAGCCAAGGCATAAGTGTAGGGGCGGGACAATCAGTTAGTTGTGCACTGGTGGGGAGGCTCTAAGCTTAATCACGAAGTGATTAAGCGTTTCCCTTACTTTCTCCTCTTACAACACCAGCGGCAATCAAATGGGCTACTCTTATAGGCTCTGGCAGCAAAGAATGAGTGCAGGTTATTCTCAAAATTTGCTTTGCCTGCTCTAAAGTCAGGCCATTCAGTTGAACATAGATTTTTCCTATTTTATGCACTGGACCTGCTTTTTGGATTAATTTATATTTATGAGATTTGTTTAGTTTTTTAAGTGCTGATTCAATTCTCTTGAAATCAGGCATTCTCCTGATTACAACAAGAACAGGAATCCTTGTTTTTTTGTGCAGTTTCTCAACATCAACAATATTAAACCCGCCTAAAGCAATGCCATCAAGGATTATGCACTGTAATTGGGGCTTGAATTTGCTTTTATTGACCATTCTAATTAATTTAGAGGTAGAATTATTGCCATCAACAGCTATTTTTGTTGATAAAAGACCATCAATCCAGGACCCACCGCGAAACATTGTACCTACAACTAGAACATTGCCCTTTTTGAACTTGTTAAAAGGTGCATCATCAATGCCTATGATACGTATTTCTTTCTTGTACATAGTTATCCTATAGAGATAGTAATACTTATATATAAGGTTTATTTCTTAATTCTCAATATGTGCGGCATAGTAGGTTATATTGGGGGGAAAGATGCAGCACCTATCCTCTTGAAAGGGCTGAAAAACCTGGAGTACAGAGGCTATGATTCAGCAGGAATAGGTACTGTAAGCGAGAAAAAGATTCTGATAGAAAAAGATATAGGAAAGATAGATGAGGTAGAAAAAAAAGTTAATCTTTCTGCAATTAGCGGCAATATAGGCATTGCGCATTCAAGGTGGGCAACACATGGACCTGTAACAAAAGGGAATGCACATCCGCATACTGACTGCGATGATAAAATAAGCATCGTACATAATGGTATCATTGAAAACTACAAGGAATTAAAGAATAAGCTACTTGAAAAAGGCCATAAGTTCAAGTCAGAAACAGATACAGAGATTATTGTACATCTAATTGAAGATTATTATAAAGGCAACCTAAGAGAAGCTGTAATCAAGGCATTAAAGCACCTTGAAGGCTCTTATGCATTAGGGATTATCTGCACTGAAGAGAATAAACTGGTTGCAGCAAGAAAAGAAAGCCCATTAGTTATTGGTGTTGGCAATAAAGAACAGTTTATTGCATCTGATATTCCTGCTATCCTTCACTTAACAAAAAATATCATATTCTTAGAAGATGGGGAGGTTGCTGAATTAGATGGAGAAAATGTTGCTGTTGTTAATCTTGAAGGAAAAGAAATCAAAAAAGAGGTAACTAAAATCAACTGGACTGCTTCAATGACTGAAAAATTAGGATTTCCTCATTTCATGCTTAAGGAAATTCACGAGCAGCCAAGGGCAATAGAAGAAACAGTTATGGGAAGGATATCAAATAGCGATGTAAATATTGCAAAAGAGTTGAAATTAAGTGATGAATACATAAAAAAGATTGACAGGATCATAATGGTAGCATGCGGAACAAGCTGGCATGCTAGTATTGTTGGAGAGTTTATGCTTGAAGAGCTCACTGGAATTCCTGTTGAGGTTGAGTATGCTTCTGAGTTTAGGTACAGAAATCCAGTGGTCAAAAAGAATGATTTGGTAATTGCCATAAGCCAATCAGGAGAAACAGCTGATACATTGGCTGCTCTAAGAGAAGCTAAAAGAAAAGGCGCTAAGATATTATCAATCTGCAATGTTTTTGGAAGCTCTATAGAGAGGGAGTCTGATGTTACACTTTACACCCATGCTGGCCCTGAGATTGGGGTTGCGTCAACAAAGGCATTTACATGCCAGCTTATTGTCTTATACTTGATAACTCTGCATTTTGGAAAGGTATTAGGCGTCCTACCTAAAGAGCAGATTAAAAACAGGATAAGAGATTTAAGAAAATTACCTCTACAGATGCAGGCTATACTCGAAGAACAAAAAAGTAATGTTGAGCTGCATGCAAAAAAATTCTATAAGAAAAAGAATGCATTGTACATGGGCAGAGGAATAAATTACCCTATTGCACTTGAAGGAGCACTAAAGCTGAAAGAGGTTTCATATATTCATGCAGAGGGCTACCCAGCTGCGGAGATGAAGCATGGTCCTATTGCGTTGATTGACAAAGATATGCCTGTTGTTTGCATAGCTCCGCAAGACCATAGAACTTACAAGAAAGTAACCAGCAATATGGAAGAGGTTCGTTCAAGAGGAGGAATCATAATTGCTATAGCGACGAAAGGAGACAAGGATATAAAGAAGGTTGCTGACCATACATTTTATATACCAGAAAACTCATACATTTTAACACCAGTACTTGCTGTTATTCCGTTGCAGTTGTTCGCTTATTACATTGCTCGGGACTGTGGAAGAGATATTGATAAGCCAAGGAATCTTGCAAAAAGTGTTACAGTTGAGTAAAAATCAAAGATTTTTACTCCAGAAAATTGAGATGTGAAGAATTGAACTCAATTTTCGTTGAGTAAAAGAGGTGCAAAATGCAGTTCAGAAAAGCCGCTTCAAAAGACGCAAAAGGAATTGCTAATGTTCTTGTTCATAGTTATAATATTAAAGATATAAAAGAGGGAGTAGCAGCTTTTAAGGAAGAGGTTGCAAAGAAATACAATTATATTCTTGCCGTTGATAAAGGCAAGGTGGTTGGCTTAACAACATGGCAGGTTCATGGTTTGCCAAAACACCAGCTTTGTGAGCTTGATAGAATAGCTGTTCTTCCAGAATATAGAGGAAAAGGAGTTTCAAAAAAGCTGTTTGCTGCTTTAGTTAAGGCTGCTAAAGCGGAATACAAGAAACATGGATCAAAGCTTAGAAAGTTATACTTACTGACCCATGCCTCAAACATAAGAGCTCATAAGTTCTATGAAAAACTAGGATTTAAGCACGAAACTACTTTAAAAGGTCATTATTACAAAAAAGAAGATGAGTGGGTTTATTCTATGTTTTTTTAGCCTGGCCAAATTCGCCAATCTTCCTCACAAAACTCAAGAAACCAGTGTGGCCTATGCCGCGAGTCTGCGGCCTTACCTTTCTGCCATCAATTTCCCAGTTGCGCTTTATGATTTCCATTGTTCTTTCATGGACAAGATTATTGAATTTGTTTACTTCATTTACAAAGTCACTTGCTTGTGTGATTGAAGGACTGTAGGAAACAATAAAACCACCAATCTTTAATGCTTTTTCTGCAGGAATAATTGCATTCCATGGCGCAGGCAGGTCAAGTGTTACTAAATCAACATCTTTTTCATCAATTCCTTTGTTAACATCTTTCTTTTTTATCTTAAGATTCTTTAAATCAAGGAAATCCTTGTTTTTCTTAGCAATCTTAAAGAAATCATCCCTTATCTCATAGGTTGTTACTTCTTTGCAAAAATAAGCTAGATAACAAGCCAAAGCTCCCGAGCCAGCGCCAGCATCTACAATATGGCTGTTCTTGTTCACACCAGTATAAGAAAGAATAACACCAATATCCTTTATAGATATTATCTGTGCTTCACGCTCTATTCTTTTGTAATCATCTAAAAAGCTAGTTGTAAATATTGAGAATTTCTTCTTTGTGTTTGTCTCAACTATTGAGCCGTCTTTTTTCTTAAGCTCTTTTTTTGCTATAACTCCATCTGCGCAGTGGAAATCCTTATTTAGGTCGGAAACAAAATAAGCCCTAGCTTTATCTACTAGAACTGTTTTGCCAATGTCTTTGACAAATTCCTTTCTTTCTTTTTTTATTAGCAATTTTCTTGTTGGTTTCATCTTTGCATCTCCTGAATTTTGGATGGGCCTGACGAGACTTTCGTGCCATAATTGCTCCGCAATTAACGGCGTTCGAACTCGCGATCTACAGCTTAGAAGGCTGTCGCCTTATTTGCCTGAGCTAGCGAAGGCCCGCTTGCTCACCAGGCTAGGCTACAGGCCCTTAAGTAGTAGAGAAGAAAAAGCTCATTTATAAATATTGTTAATTAGCGCCCCACTCTTCAGAGTGTTGAGTGCATTTCTTCTTGTTTTCCCAGTAAACCCAGCATTCTCTGCCGAATTTTTCCCATTTAGCGCATCCTTCACAGCATTTAGGTGTGTCTGCCATCTTATTAAGGTAACCATGTTTTAGGATTTTTAAGTTTTTTGGGCAAATAGTCAGAGATTACGAAATTTAAGCCGTGCTTTGCTAATGCTTGCTGCTCTGCTCTTACTTTCATGTTAACAAGCTGCTTTATTGCTTTCTGCCATTCTTTATGGTGCTGTACAAAAGGGTCATTCTTAACAGCATCTTTTCCCCTCTTAATATCAACCTCTTTCAGAGGGTGTGTTGGCAGCTTATAATCAACAATATCTTGTGGAGTTATTCCGATAAAGCTTGCATTTGGAACGCAGAAGAATTCATTTATATGGGCTGCATTACCAGAACCTACTTTCAATGTCCTATAGATATTAAAGAAACCATATGGATCTCCGTCAGTAAATACGTAAACTGGCAACTTCCTCTCGTCACTCAACCTTCTAATAAACCTACGACAGGCCCTTGTAGGAACTCCTCCCAGGCTGATGAGAATGCAATTAGCCTTTTTCCAATACTTATGCTTAACTAACCTCTGGAACATACCTGCTGTCTCTATAGCCAGAATAAACTTGGCATTTGTCTGGAACTTAAGATGCTCAATTGAAATAGGAATTGAATAAGCACCAGAGCCGAATTTGGTGCAGTCAATCTTTATCTCTTTCTTGGTCTCTGGGTCGCGGTCAATAACAATTAATTTGCCAGCTATCTCCCCTCCTTTTTCTTCTGGTATAAAGCCGAGCTGCTCTCTATTAACCATCATCATTGATTCTACGTCATCCATCACTGTATCTGATTCTGGCTGTTCCTTGAACATTGCTTCTGCCCAGTTTTTGCTTACATAGTATGCTTCTCTCTTTGTTGCAATATCATCTGTAACAATAAGCTGTTTAGATAGAGCCATCATTCGCAAAGTTTGAGCAAATGTTTTTACTGTTCCCGCTGTCAAGGTTCTTCCTTTGGTTTTACCTAGCAACTCAAAATAGCCATCCTTTGGGTCATACTTAACATTTGATAAGGATCGCAAAGGCATCTTTAACTCTGGCTGTTTTTTCTTTTTTATCTTATCATAAACACCGGTTGCAATCTCTTTTATCTTTTCAACTACTTTTGTCATTTTATTCAGTTAGTTTAGTTTGTTTTTCCTTGCCTTTAGGCTCTTCTTCAGCTGGTTCTTGCTCGGGTTCTTCTTTTCCAAAAGTTGCAAGCTCTTCATCATAATCAGGATTATCTACTCCAATCTTCTCTAATTGGCCACGATGCTTCTCTAAAATCTGTTTTAATAATTTTTCAGTTTTATCCACGTCTTTTATGCCTATGAGTTCCTTTAATGCTGCAGTTACATGGGGTATGTAAGTAGAGATATAATCCCTTCTCTTTGTCTCGGATAATATCCTTCTTTTTTTATGGACATACATGGATAATTTTCTTCCACACTCCTGTAAAGCAAGCTTTATTTCCTTTATTATCTCAGGATAGTGTGCAATTGCCTCTTTGCTTTCAGAAGTGAATGGAACCCAGACAGAGCCTATGTGGACTGCGATTGTGACTGGTCCTTGAGGTAAAGCGCCGCTTGACTGGCTTAAGCCATAGCTGCGCCAGTTTGTGGCGACAATCGATTTATTGACTGAACAAGCACCTTGCTGGTAAAGCAATGGCACTCGATTAGCAAATCTAAGCAATCTAACAGAACCTTCTGCATTTTGCTCGCCACCATAAGCAACTCCAGCCTCAATAACAAATGGATTTCCTCTGTATACAGCTGCTGGTCTTGTGGTAGTAGCATAAAATTCTGCATTTATTTCCTTCCTCAAACCTTTTTCCAAAAGGTTAGCACCAATTGGGCTTATGCAGTCAGTAGGTGGAGCAATTATCTTTGTTTTGTTTATACCTTCCATCAGCTTTTCAGCCATTTCCCTGGTTACTTCGCGAGGCTTTGTGTTAGGAAGTAAAGCTGCATTCTCACATATTGATTTAGCAGTGCCAGAACCGACGCGGGAGAATTCATTTGTTAAGAATGATTGCAAAGTGCGAGATTCAGTTGACTTAAGCATCCTCATCAAAACACCAAGTTCAACACCATAAGGATGTGGTTTGATTTCCTTTGGCTGTGGGGGGACTTTATCAGAAGCCCTGGCAAATATGAATTGTTCTGCTTTTGGGTTTGTATAAGTCAGAGTAACATGGGGATTGACTATTGCAGTTTGTTTGATATACTGGTCAATGCTTTGGTCTCCCTTTTGGTAAGTTCCTTCTAAGTCAAGTTCTATTTTTGTGCCGCGTTCACTTTTCCATTCAATTTCTTCCTCTTTTATTATATCTGGTTTATTCTTCACTGTATCAATCTTAAGCTCATAATAATGTGCAGGTTGGTTTGGAGAGATTCTAGAGGTTATTCTTGCTGGCCTTCCGGTTGTTAATTGGGAGTATAAAACAGAAGCAGAGATGCCAATGCCTTGCTGGCCGCGGCTTTGGCTTAGCTTAAAGAATTTTGAGCCGTAAAGCAACCTAGCAAATATGTGAGGTATTTGTTTTTTTACTATTCCAGGGCCATTGTCCTCAACAATAACCCTAAAACGGTCATTGCCCATGTCAATGACTTCAACAGAAATCTCAGGCAAAACACCCCCTTCTTCGCATGCATCAAGGCTGTTGTCAACTGCTTCCTTTATTGTAGTCATAAGGGCTTTTCTTTTATTATCAAATCCCAAAAGATGCCTGTTTCTCTCAAAAAACTGGGCAACGCTGATTTCACGTTGTTTTTTTGCCAATTCCTCTGCTATAGGCTCTTTCTCCATCTTAGATTCCTAGCTGCTCTCTTTTTAAGTCCCTTCTTTTTTTCTCCAGCCATTTATAAACATTTGCATGTGTCGAACCTTTGAGTAAAGATGTTACTGCCTGCCTTGCAAGGCTGACTGATTCTGAAGGGCCTATGATAGAGATTGTTTTACCATAAACTGATATACTGGATTCTGTCAATTCCTCTATTAGTTTCCTTGATTTTCCTTCTTTTCCTATAACGCGGCCTTTTAATCTAACCATAGAATTTTTTGTTTTAACATATTCGGCTATTTCTATTATCTCCAAAACAAAATCCTGCTTAAGCAAAAGCTTTGCAATATCTGGATTAAAGCCGCGGCCTATAGCCTTTACTAATTCTCTTGCGGTGTACAAACCTAAGGCATCTTTGCCAGAAATAAAAACATCGCCTTCTCTTGAGTCAACCTTTATTTGTGTTTTTGTATGTTCTTCTAAATCCTTCTTTGATTCTCCATTCTTCCCAATCAGAACAGCAACCCTTTCTTTTGGGATCCTCAATTCATACATAAATTCTTCCATGGTGGCGATAGTTTAGGGTTTTGGTGAAGGTTTTTTAAGTATTTCGTCTTTTATCTGGCTTTCATCTATCTTTAAGCCAAGTTTTCTGAAAAATGTTGAAATGTTCTTTATGTCACGATCTAGATATTCTTCTGCATATGGATTTTTTAATGTTGTACATTGTGAAAAATCTATGAAAACTGGTTTTTCATTAAAGTTAAGGATATTAAAAGCTGATAAATCAGCATGGACTAAGCCGGCGTTATGCAGCTTTTTCATTTGGGATATTATATCTGCCAAGAATTTCTTTGGATTTTTTGGTTCTTTGTCTTTCAGCCTTGGAGCAATCTCACCGCCAGAACCAATAAATTCCAAAACAAGGACATTATTTAAGAAAGCTATTGGTGTCGGAACACGGATGTTTGCTTCCCTGGCTTTAAGCAGGTTTCTATACTCACGCTGAGTCCATGCAAAGATGACTTTGCGTTTCTTTGCTTTCAATGATAAAAACCTAGGATCAACTTTAAGATAATCATACATTCTGTTAAAGTCGCATGTTTCCAAGCGGTAGATCTTAACCATAACCCTGCCTGTTTTTGTTTTTGCGGAAAATATATTTGCTTCTTTGCCGATTGATATTGGGCTTTCCAAGCCTTCAAAGTAACCCCTGGTTATTAATCTATATAATGTGCGGTTTGTAAATTCATCAAATACGCTGTGCATTACCTTGAATTTATCTTTTGGTTTTCTTGGATATTTAGGCATACAAAAAAAATAAGAAACAGGGGTATATAAAGGTTTATTATTTACTGCTGATACTACTTTAAAATAGTATCAAAACCGAAACATTTAAATATAAGTTCTACTTTATAATAGTAACACGAAAGGGTGGTGAGATTTACGCCTTTTTTTCAATATTGAACCATAACAAGGTTTTACAATCAAGCTAAACACCTCTTTTCCCCGTTAATGCCCCACAAGGGCGTTTTCGGGGTTTTACAATCAAAATAAGCTCATAATCACCTCTTTTTCCCTGGTGAGGGTTTCGCAAGAGACTCTCGCTGGGGTTTTATAATCACTAATTATAATCAATAGGTTATTCTCTATAAAATAGCCACAAAACCAAATGTTTTTATACTTGGATACCCTAATGATATTGTTATGCATTGATTGCGTAACGAAGCCCGTCACGAGAGTACTCAATGGAGCTGACGGCAATGCCAAGCAATGAGCTTGGGGGTTAGTGTTTCGGGCTACAATCCATTAAATGACGATTAAAACATAAATAGAGCAAGCATTAAGCGTTTCATCATTATTATTCATTGATTTGACCTTTAAATTGGAAACAAAAAGCAATTTGACCTATGTTGGTCAAAAAAGCTAAATAGATTTAGGAGCTTGTTCTATTTGTGATGTGGGGAGAAGCTAATGATCATCAATTCATTTATTGTAGTGAGATGTAGTTCAGCTTCTTCTTAGACTAATGTTCCGGAGGGATTAAAATGGGAAAAGTTAGTATAGTAAGTGCAAAATACATTATTCACGCAACTATCGATATAGAAGGAGTTGTTGACAGACCTGATGTAATTGGTGCTATTTTTGGACAAACAGAAGGTTTGCTTGGTTCTGAATTAGAGCTTAGAGAGCTGCAAAGATCTGGCAGAATAGGAAGAATTGAGGTAAATGTTGATGTAAAATCCGGCAAGACACAAGGAACAATAGTTATTCCTTCTTCTTTGGATAAAGCTGAGACATCTATAGTTGGTGCTGCTTTAGAGATTATTCAAAGGATAGGGCCTTGCAATGCTAAGATAAAGGTTAGCAATATTGAAGATGTGAGAGTCAGCAAAAGAAGCTTTGTTATAGAAAGGGCAAAAGAATTGTTGAAAAAGATGACAGAAACAGTTTTGCCTGATAGCCAAGAGCTTGCTGATGAGGTTGCCTACTCAGTTAGAGTTATGGAAATACAAGAATATGGCAAAGACCGCTTACCAGCAGGCCCAGCAATTGATGAGTCTGATGAGATTGTTGTTGTTGAAGGCAGAGCTGATGTTATTAACCTGCTAAAGCATGGAATCAAGAATGGGATAGCAATGAATGGAACGTCAGTTCCGCAAACAATTATAGACCTAAGCAAGAAAAAGGTTATAACTGCTTTTGTTGATGGTGATAGAGGTGGAAATTTAATCCTAAAACAGCTGACAATTGTTGCTGATATTGATTATGTAACAAGAGCTCCGGATGGAAAAGAAGTAGAGGAAATAACGAAAAAGGAAATTCACAAGGCTTTAAGAAGCAGGATATCTGGTGAACAGGCAAAATTAGAGTTAGGAAAAGAACTTGAGAGAATATCTGAAGTTAGAAGGCCACAACTGCAACAGCGTTTCCAGCCAAGACATGCTGCACCTTCTGCTCCTCAGACTGTGACTACTCCACGACCTGGTACTTCATTTTCGCAGAAGTTTGTGAAGAAAACACAAGCTACACCTGAAGAAAAAAAGGTTTTCAATGACATGCTTGAGAACCTGATTGGAACTAGGGGAGCTCATGTGCTTGACTCTAAACTAAATATCCTGGGAAAAGTGCCTGTCTCTGAACTGCAGGCAACAATAACAAGCTTAGGCAAAGGAATACATGCTATTGTCTTTGATGGTGTTATAGACAGGGACCTTGCAAAAACTGCTGAGAGAACAGGAATAAGATATTTGGTTGGCATGGATTCAAAAGTAAAGCCAAATGAAACTAGAGTGAGTGTTCTAACAGTAAATGATCTTTAGTTTTTTCTTTAATTTTTATTTTTAAAAAATAAATCTGAAAATTCCTTCCACAACCACTGGAAGGGAATTTTCATCTGCTTTCTTCCCTTTAAGCTAGAGTATAAAGGAAGTACAGAAGATGATTTTTGCTTTCAGTGGGGAATAAAGCAAAAATCGGATTTATTATTTCTTTAATTGATTTTTTTAAATTGATTTAAGGCGAAAATAACTTTTTTTAACTTACGATATCCAAAGAAAGTGTAGTCCCGCATTCTGGAAGAGAGTTTAGATAGCAGAACCTATTCTTTATTATCTCTGCAGCTTGTGTGCCTGTGAACTTCAGCTGGTTGTTTATTACATATGCAGGATATGTAGTGATTGCGAATGCTCTTTCAAGGCCGATTTCGTCTGCCTTTTCCACTACATGCCTGTTGATAGTTATCTGGTCGCCAAATAAGTTTGAAACTTCTTTCATACTGTTATCCATTATTGTTGTGTCTTGGCCAGCTTTCACAAACAAGTCTATTGTAGCTGGTTTTGACAGCTTGGTAAAGAAATAATTTGAACCAGAAGCAGTTGGATTAACAAGGTAATTGTCTCCACTCTTTACTAATGCTCTCTTGAATTTATCGAATTTCATTGTTTCGTTTATTTCGGAGCCGAATACATACGCTGGCAGTACATTTACTCCCAGTTCATTGATCAGTAACCTTCCTGCAGGAGAGTTTGCATCAACCAATGTGCCTTTTATTCCAGGGAACAGCTGCTTTAGGATATTAAGCATTCTTGATGTATCACAACTTCCACAGGTCCTGTCATTTATGATCGTTAATTCCACTTCCAAAGGTTCAAGGAACTCGCAGGCTGCTTCTTCTGTGCCTGGCTCTATACAGATGCCTACTTTGCCTGTTTCTATGCAGTCTTCATCAGCTGAACAAACTGGTATGAATTCTTCTTCTAGTATAACATCCGGACCTATGTCTGTAGTGGTCGGCGCTCTTTTTATAAGAAGGTATAGAATAATGATTGCTATTAATCCTATTATCCTCATGGTTTTTCTGTTTATTTTTATAGGGGTTATCTCTTCTTCAGAATCAGCTTCTTCTTTCTGTTCAACTGTTTTCTTAGGCTTTGGCTTCTCTTCTTTTGGTTCTGGTTTGCTTTGAGGCTTCTTTTCCTCAGCCTTTTTTTCTTCCTTAAGTTTTTCCTTGGCCTCTTCTTTTCTTGTTTCAGAAACCTTGGCTTCCTTAAAATTTTTTGCTGGCTTTTTTTCAACTAACTTCTGTTCTTCTAACTCCTCCAGCTCCTTAGAAACCCAGTCTTCCTGTTTCTTGGATTCTTTTTCTGCCTCTTTCTCTACTTCATCAAGTATATGATTAGCTGTTTCTTTCTTTTCTTCCCCATAACCCTTTATATCATCAGTAGTTAATTCCTCATATTTTTCTTCTATTCTAACTCCAAGCTCATCAAGCCTTTTTTCTATCCTCCTTTTTCCCTTCTCGTATTCCTCTTCCGAGATTATATTTGCCTCTAGGCTCTCTTTTAAGAACCTTAATTCCTTTTCCAAGCGTTCTTTTTCATCGTCCATTTTATTCAGCAATCAGCCTGTTTATTATTAAATCGAATTCTGATTGTTCCTTTATAAGGTCATTCTCATCAAAGTAACCTGCTCCTGTCCTAACGTATTTACAGCCAAAAATAAATGCTGGCACTTCTAATGATGGATTAATTTTTTTGAATATTGCTACCTCTGATTTTGGTATTGAACCTTCCTTTTCACCAGTTAGTTTATTATCTCCTGTATCAAGCTCCCAGCTGTATGCGATTATGTCTTTGTTAGATACATATGGTTCTACTGTTGATATAAATATTTCCTCAACCCAGGCACATTGCTCGCATCTTGATGTTGTAAACAATCTGATAATTGGTTTGCCGTCTTCTTTACATACCTCTTCATCAGTTATTTTAAATGTATCTACTCCAAAGAATATCTCTACATCTGATTCACTTTTTAATTCTTCAACATAATCAAGGAATGCTTCCTCTTGTTTTTGGGATAAAAGCATCATTTCAATCTGGTCCCGGACTTCTTCCAGCGAAAGTCCGCTGTCTTTTGCTCCAGATTCCTCATAATAATCCCTTATCTCTTTTTCTTTAACTTCAATGTCGCTTAGTGCAGTTTCATTTAGCAGATTTAATATAATTAATTGGGTTTTATAGTATTCCCTTAATTCAGCCCGGCTTATGCCTTGCTGCTTAAGTCTTGATTCGAATTCTTTCTCAGTCATCCCGCTTTGGGTGATGACTGTGTTTATAATACCATCTACCTCTTCATCAGTCACTGTAATTTGTTTTTTTGATGCTTCTTGAAGCAGCAATTTCTCGTTTATTTTCTGGTCTAGAATATCATTTTTGGTTATTATGCCTTGATAGGTAGGTGGAAGTTGGGCATAAAGCTCTTCTATCTCTGAGTAAGTTATGACCTCACCATTGACTACTGCAGCTATCTTGCTGCTTTCCTGGAATTTATCAAATAAAGTATAAATAAGCGCAATGAGAATTACCAACCCAAGAATCAGCCCGATATAAACCTTAACCTTGCTCTTCTGTTTCTTTGACTTTTTTTTCACCAAACTTGCCACCCTTTAGATTTACTCCTCTGGAAGAGAAAAAATATACCAATAGATAAATCTTTCTAATTTTATTCACTACCGAATGGTTTCTATAAAGGTTTATATGAAATTCGAGTAAGTTTGTGTATATGGCTTATGATATTGTTATTGGAAGGAGTGAAGCTGATAGAAAGAAGATTGGAACTCTTGGGGCAATCTTTCTTGGCAAACATTATGTACAGATGGGGCAGACTGTTAGTTTATCAAGTAAGATATTTATGGACCTAACTGGAAGCCATGCTGTCTTTCTTTGCGGCAAAAGAGGTTCCGGCAAGTCATACACAATGGGGGTCATAGCAGAAGGAATGGCTGATTTGCCTTCTGAGATTAAGAATAATATCTCTGTTATAATGCTTGACACAATGGGCATTTACTGGACAATGAAGTATCCTAACCAGAAGCCTAAGGAGCAGGAATTGTTAAGGCAGTGGGGTCTTGAGTCAAAAGGGCTTAATATTACGATTTTTACGCCCAAAGGTTATTTCAAGGCTTACAAAGACAAGGGAATTCCCACAGATTTTCCATTCTCAATTAAAACAAGTGAGCTTGATGTAAGTGACTGGTGTATTACTTTTGGAACCAAGCAAAACGAGCCAATGGGTGTGTTAATCGAAAGAACTATTGAAACCCTGAAGGAACAAGGAAAGAGCTATGGAATTAAGGATATGATCGCTACTTTGCATAAGGATGAGCGCACAAAGCAGGAGGTTAAGGATGCTTTGGAGAACAGACTGCTTGGCGCTGATAAATGGGGTTTATTTGATAAAGAAGGTACACCTCTTAATGATTTAGTTATTGGCGGACAAGTTACTGTTTTGGATGTAAGCTGCTATGCTACAATGCCTGGCGCTGGAAATTTAAGGGCCTTGGTTATTGGCCTTGTAGCAGAGAAACTGTTTATACAGAGGATGTTAGCAAGAAAAGAGGAGGAATTTGCCTCAGTCGAGAGGACAATACATTATGCTGAAGAAGAGGAAGAAGGCAAAGAAAAAAAGAAAGAGCCTCTTGTTTGGCTTGTTGTAGATGAAGCTCATGAGTTTCTGCCGCGTGAAGGGGAGACAGCTGCTTCAAGACCCTTGATTATTATCCTAAGAGAAGGCAGACAGCCTGGAATTTCGTTGATTCTAGCAACACAACAGCCGGGTAAAATCCATACTGATGTTATGACACAATCGGATATAATGATATCACATAGACTAACAGCCCAGGTTGATGTAGAAGCCCTAGGAATGTTGATGCAGAGTTATATGCGTGGTGGTTTGGACAAAGAGATTAATGCGTTGCCAAGATTAAAGGGCTCTGCCTTGATATTTGATGATAATAATGAAAAATTATATCCGATGAGAGTTCGTCCTAGATTTACATGGCACGGCGGTGAGTCAGCTTCTGCATTAGTAGAGAAAAAGAAGGTCTTTGAGTTCTAACAAACTCTGACCCGTCAAAAATCTGCGATTTTTGAAGTCTTTGAATTATAAAAGAAAAAATTATCTCCTTATTTCTAACTGCCCTTCTGCTGGTGCATAAGTCATTGATATCAATGAAGCTACAAACATCAATATAAAGAACAGCACAAAAGTAAAGCCCCATGTTGAATTCCTAGGATAAACATATACTATTGATATCAAAAAACCAACAATTGCTGTAAGCATAAATCCGCTGGATAAAGGAACTACATTTATTTCTTTTTTCTTTGCCATAATATCACCGCTTTTTTAAGTTAAATTAATCTTAGAGCTATTTAAACTTTACGAAATTTAAGCTGTCAACTTTCATTCTTGCTTCAGCTGTTTTCCTTTCAAAGTCATTCATGAATTTTGTCATTAACTCGCAAGCATGCTTTTTATCATCGCCGCAGGTTAGTTTTCCTGCTTTGCATTCATCATAGATTTTCTTTAATTCCTTATCGTCTTCTATCAAATGCTGCTTGTATAACTCAAATATCATGCATTTCTCCGGTTCACCGCCTAGCTTTTTTTGTTCTTCGACAGTGTCCCTGCCGCCTGTTTTTGCTCGCATCAGTTTTTTAGCTACTTTTTTTGGGTCTTCTGGCAAGTCAATGCAGCTTTCAGGTTTTGACTTTGACATCTTTAATGAGCCATCCAAGCTAGGAGTGAATTTATGATAAAGGCCGGCAGGCAAAAAGAATTTTTTGTCTTTCATCCTTCTGGCGGCATCTCTTGTAAGCCTTATATGCGGGTCCTGGTCAACACCAACTGGGATTACACCAGGCATTTGCTCCTCTAATTGAGGATATAGAATATCTCCGATCTGTGTTAAAGCAGAAACAATCCTTGAAGGGTCTGCCAGGCCGTAAACAGCCCTGAACTCATTTAAGGTTATTCTGTTTGAAGCTTCATAAGCTAATTTTATCACATCCTTGTTTTCTGATTGGAAATAGAAAATTGTTTTCTTAGGGTCCAATCCTAAGGCTAAGTAAGATGGAATCTGGAATTCCAAAGCATTCTTCCTTGCTTCCTTTAAACTTACCCCCCTAGCAGCTGCTGATTCTAAATCAGCTACTAAACAAAATGTCTTTGCGCCTTGTTTCTGGAAATAAGCAATATTTTCAACAACCATCTTTGTTCCAAAATGTACTTTTTGTGCTGTAGGCATTATTCCTGATAGAACATAGAATTTCTTTTTTTCTTTCATTGCTTTAAGAACAGGTTTCATGTCACGTTCTGCGAAAATGACTCCGCGACGCATTAATCTGTTTGGAGCAGGATAATTGTCAGGGTTAAAACTATCTAAACCAAAATCCTTGATTATTTTTGTATAATCCTCTACCAGTTCTGAGCCGTATGGGTCAATTATTTTTGTCATTTTGTAGCGTTTTTCATTAACTTAATATAATTTTCAATCTTCTTTAGCATGATTCTTTTATTTTTCAGATTCTTTTCAATTATTTTTACAACTGCACTTCCAACAATTGCTCCATCAGCTCCTGCTTTTAGAAGAGCCTTAATATGCTCTGGTTTTTTTATTCCAAAACCAACGCATAATGGCAACTTTGTTTTTGGCCTTATTCTCTTTAGTAATTTTAAAGTGCTTGTTTCTAATTTTTCTCTTGCTCCTGTTACACCTAATCTTGAAACAACATAAACAAATCCTTTTGTTTTGCTAGCAATTTTCTTTAACCTTTTATTATCAGTTAATGGGCTTACAATAAATATTGTATCGACCTTTGCTTTTCTTGCTGCTTTTATGTACGGGTCTGCTTCTTCTATTGGCAAATCAGCAACTAAAACAGAATCAACGCCTGCATTAGCTGCGTCTTTGTAAAACTTATCAATTCCTCGTTGATAAATCAGGTTAGTGTAAGTTAAAAGTCCAATCGGAATTTTGTCATTAATTTTTCTTATTTGTTTTGCAAAATTGAAATTTCTATCTGTATTAACCCCTGCTTTTAATGCCCTAACACCAGCTGTTTGTATTGTTGGGCCATCTGCAATGGGCTCTGAAAAAGTGAATCCTAATTCAAGTATATCTGCGCCAGCATTGATTATTGTTTTAATTATTTCTAAGCTTAACTTATAGTTTGGATCTCCAGCTACTACAAACGGAACTAATGCCTTTTCCTTATTTTTCTTTAGTTTCTTGAATGTTTTTTTGTATCTGCTCATATCTTAACTCCCATCTCTTTTGCGGCATGAACAACATCCTTATCTCCTCTGCCAGATAAATTAACAATCACTAATTTGTTCTTAAAGCGTTTAGCATTCTTTACTAAATAAGCAACAGCATGTGCTGATTCTAAAGCTGGAATAATGCCTTCTTCATCACTTAATAATTTGAAAGCATCAAGGCACTCCTGGTTTGTTGCATATGAGTACTCTGCTCTTTTTAATTCCCTGAGATGTGTGTGCTCAGGACCAACTGCGCAATAATCCAAGCCTGCTGATACTGAATGGGTGTTGTATATCTGGCCGTATTTATCCTGCAAAACATAAGTGAATGTACCGTGAATTACTCCGGGTCTTCCTATCTTTTTATCTGCAAACCTTGCTGCATGCCTTCCGGATGTAATTCCTGTTCCGCCTGCTTCTACTCCAATTAATGTTACTTTTTTGTCTTTAAGGAAAGCTTTGAATATTCCAAGCGCATTACTTCCACCGCCAACACAAGCGATAATTGCATCTGGCAGCTTGCCCTCTACTGCAAGTATTTGTTTTTTTGCTTCTTTTCCTATTACTGACTGGAAATGTGCTACCATGCTTGGATAAGGGTGAGGTCCTAAAACACTTCCAAGCAGATAATGTGTTGTTTCAACACTTGAAGTCCAGTCACGCAAAGCCTGATTAATTGCATCCTTTAGTGTTTTTGAGCCTGTTGTAACAGGAATAACCTTTGCTCCAAGCAGCTTCATCCTGAAAACATTAAGCTTTTGACGCTCAATATCAACAGTACCCATGTAAATATCGCGCTCTAAACCAAGTTTTGCAGCTGCTGTTGCAACAGCAACTCCATGCTGGCCAGCTCCTGTTTCTGCTATAATCCTTGTCTTTCCCATGTATTTTGCAAGTAAAGCCTGGCCAAGTGCATTGTTTATCTTATGAGCACCTGTATGAGCCAGGTCTTCTCTTTTTAGATAGATTTTACAGCCAAGTTTTTTGCTTAATCTTGGGCAATAAGTCAAAGGTGTTGGTCTTCCAACGTAATTCTTGAACAAGTCATTAAGCTCTTTATTGAATTTTTTATTATTCCTGTATCTATTAAAAGCTGCTTGCAACTCTTTTACAGCTGGCATCAATGTTTCTGGAACAAAAACACCGCCGTACTTCCCAAATCTTCCTTTTTTCATTTCAAATTCTCCGAATTTGTAATGCACCAAAAATGCGAAGCATTTTTAAGTGCATTTTTTTGCTCTTTGAATGAATTTTTCAAGCTTGATTGGATCTTTCTTCCCTGGTTTTGCTTTTACTCCGCTATTTGTATCAACTGCAAATGGCTCTACTTTTTCAATTGCAATCCCAACATTCGTCGGAGTCAAACCACCGGCTAAAAATACCTTGCATTTTACTGATTTAACTATTTTTCTGCTAATCTCCCAGTTATGAACTACCCCTGTTCCGCCGAGTTTGCCTTTTGCTTTTGTATCGAGCAAGATATAATCAACATATTTCCCGTATTTTTTAGCTTGCTCTATTGCTGATTCATCTTCCACATGAATTGTTTTTGTGAGCTTTGTCTTTGGAAGTGCTTTTCTTATTTTTCCAATGACCTTTAAGTCAACCTTTGGATTATGAAGCTGAATTATCTCTGGTTTTATCTCCTTTGCAAGCTCGATTATCTCTTTTGCCTTGTCTAAGTAAGTCACTAAAACTGATCGTGACTCTAAAGGCAGCCTTTTTATGAGCTTTTTTGCCTCTTCTCTTGTGATTGAATCTTCTGAAAAATCAACCTCTACTATGAAACCCAAAAAATCTGCACCAAGCTCAGCTGCTCTGAATGCATCATGCTCATTTGTGTTTCCGCAGATCTTTACTTTAGTCATTTGCAGCTTCTCTTAATTTTTTTATTGTTCCTACACGGTCTTCTTTGCCAAATATTGCACTTCCTGCAACAAAAACATTTGCGCCTGCTTTTGCTGCTTTTCCTATTGTCTCTTCATTAATTCCTCCATCAATCTCTATGTCAAGCTCTGGCTTTAATTTTCTCAGTTCTTCTACCTTAGGCAACACATCTGGAATAAACTTCTGTCCTGGATAGCCAGGGTTTACTGACATAATCAAAACCATACCGACATCATCAATATATTGCTTTATTTTATCCAAGGGTGTTGGAGGATTTATTGAAATTCCTACTTTGATTCCCTTGCTTCTTATTAATTCAAAGGCTTCTTTTATATCATCCTTGCATTCCTCATGTATTGTTATTATTTTAGCACCAGCATCTGCATAATCTTCTATAAATCCGTCTTTAATAGGATGTTTAACCATTAAATGGACATCTTTTGGAAGCTTTGAGCTTACTGCTTTGATCTCTTCTGCCTTGAATGTCTTTGGAGGAACAAACTTTCCGTCCATTATATCAACGTGTATTAAATCTGCAACTGGCTCTATTTCATTCACTTCTTCCTGCAATTTTTCTTTTTTTGCAGATAATATTGATGGTGCGATTTTTATTTTTGGCATTTTATTATCAATTTATTTTATCACTAGGTTTATGATACGCATGCACAATTAGTTGTGCATTTGCTTGTTTTTATTACCTTAAATCATCATTTAATAACAATTATTCAACGAAAAATGCTGACGCATTTTTCTAGTGTAGTAAATTATTTTATAATTTATACACAATCCGAAAATTCCTTTCACAACCAAGTTAAAGGTTATAGTAAGCGAAATTATATAAGCAATAGTTTCGCTTACTAAATAGTAAACGCAATCTTTCATAAAATAGTTGCGTTTACTAAATTTTCATCCGCTTTCTTTCCTTTAGCAATGACTGTGGATGATTTTTGCCTTAACGTGGGTATCAAGCAAAAATCAGATTGTTGCCGAGTGAAACGAGCGCAACTAAGGAATCTCTGATTCCTGTTTATTTTTCTTCTATTGATCCTTTTTTATTGATTATTTTATTAATTCTTTAATCTTCTTCTTTATATTAGTTGATTCCATTAATGATGTTCCAATTAATATTGCGTTAACCTTTCCTCTAACCTTTTTAACATCAGATCTTTTGCTAAAACCTGATTCTGAAACAATTATATTACATTCTGGAATCTTTTTTACTAATTTTAATGTAGTATTCAAATTAACTTTCAATGTTTTAAGGTTTCTATTATTGATCCCAATAATTCTTGCTTTTGCATTAAGGGCTTTTTTCAGTTCCTTATCATTATGAACCTCAACAAGGCAGTCCATAGTGTATTTATCAGCTATTTTAATGAACTTTGATATTTTTTCTTTTGGTAAGAGCCTTGCTATCAATAATATTGCATCAGCACCGTAATGCCTTGATTCATAAACCTGGTATTCATCAATAATAAAGTCCTTTCTAAGCACCGGTATCTTTGTTGCTTTTCTTGCCTGGTTCAGGAATTGAGGCAAACCAGCAAAAAACATGCAGTCTGTTAACACAGATATTGCTGCTGCTCCTGCTTTCTCATACTCTTTAGCAATCCTTGAAGGGTGGATTCTTTTCATTATAATCCCTTTTGATGGCGAGGCAGCCTTTATCTCTGCAATAAGGCTTATGTCCCTAGCAGTTATTGCTTTTGCGAAATTCCTATTAGATTTTTTCAGCTTAGATTTAAAGCTGCTTAAAGGACAATATTTCTTGCTTTGCTTTACTTCCAGCTTCTTATTTTTTATAATTTTATCTAATACCATTTTAATCATGAAACAAGCAACCAAGATATGATTACTTGTTTTTATTTGTCCAGTCTATTAACTGATTTAATTTTTCCAGTGCTTTACCAGAATCAATAGAATCCTTTGCAATGTCTATGCCATTCTGTATGCTGTCTGCTTTGCCTGCAACATAAAGAGCAGTGCCTGCATTTAGCAAAACAACATCTCTTTTTGGACCTTTTTCTTCTCCTTTCAATATGCTTAGTATTATTTTCTTATTATCTTCAGGAGTGCCTCCTTTAATTGCTCCTAAACCAGCGAGCTTAATACCAAAGTCTGTTGGTTTTACTTTGTAGGTTGTTACATGTTTGCCTTTTACTTCAGAAACCTTTGTTTCGGCTTCTAAAGTCATCTCATCCAAACCATTGCCATGAACAACAACAGCATGTTTAACTCCTAATAAGCCTAAAACCTCTGCTAAAGGTTCTGTCAGTTTCTCATCAAAAACACCCATTAATTCATAAGGTGCTTCAGCTGGATTTGTTAAAGGACCTAGGATATTGAAAACAGTTCTTACAGCAAGCTCTTTTCTTGGGCCAATTGCGTATTTCATTGCTCCATGGAACTTAGGAGCAAACATATATCCAATTCCAACTTCACTTATGCATTTCTCAACCTGTTTTGGCTCCAGCATTATATTAACACCTAAAGCAGTTAGAACATCAGCTGAACCGCATTTGCTTGAAACGCCCTTGTTGCCGTGCTTAGCAACTGGAACACCTGCACCGGCTACAACAAAAGCAGCTGCAGTTGATATATTGAATGTTCCTGATTTATCTCCGCCAGTGCCGACAACATCAACAAGTTGATCAGAATTCTTTGGCTTGATTCTTGATGCTTTCTGCCTCATTACTTTTGCACAAGCTGTTATTTCCTCAATCGTTTCTCCTTTTAATCTTAAAGCTATGAGAAAGCCTGCAATCTGAGCATCAGTTGCTTTTCCGCTCATGATCTCATTCATTACCTCTTCAGCTTCTTTCAGCTTAAGATCATTTCCCTCTATTAATTTTGAGATTGCTTCCTTAATCATTTTTTACCCACCATCCTTATTATATTCTCAATAATAATGCCTCCTATAGGCGTAAGGATTGATTCTGGATGGAACTGGACGCCTTCTACAAAATATTCCTTATGCCTTACTCCCATTATGATGTTTTTATCCATTGTTCTGGCAGAGATCTCTAAGCAATATGGAACATCCATTGCAGCCAAGGAATGGTACCTTCCTCCCTGGAATGGATTTTCAAGGTCTCTAAAGATTGTTTCATTATCATGCTGGATCTTTGACGGCTTGCCATGCAGTATTTCTGAGCATCTGTCAACCTTGCCGTCAAATGCTTCTACAATGCACTGCATGCCAAGGCAGACTCCAAATATTGGAATTTTTTCAGCATATTCACTTATTATTGCTATTGAGTTGCCTGCATTCTTTGGTGTTGAAGGCCCTGGTGAAATGACTATTAATTTTGGCTTGAATTCCTTTACAACCTTAGCTATAGTTTTCATATCAGTATTGTTTCTATAAACCAAAACTTCACAGCCGCGTTTTTCAAATTCATCAACTAGGTTATAGGTGAATGAATCAAAGTTGTCTATGAATAGAGCTTTCATTTGAAATCACCTCCAGTGATTTCTAATCCCTCAAAAATTAACAATTTTTGAGTCATTTCAATCCACCTGCAAGTTTAATTGCCCTTAGGCATGCCTGGGCTTTTTTGTTTGTTTCATTGAATTCCTTTTGAGGAACAGAATCATAAACAATTCCAGCGCCAGCCCTAATGTATGCTTTGTTGTTCTTTAACTTTATTGTCCTTATAACTATACAGCTGTCAAAATCACCATTAGGAGTTATATAACCAACTGAGCCGCCATAAAAGCCTCGCTTTGTTTTTTCGACCTGTCTTATCAATTTCATAGCTTCTATTTTTGGTGCTCCTGTTAATGTACCCATATTCATTGAAGCTAGGTAAGCATGCAATGCATCAAGGTCTTCTTTTAATTCACCTTTTACTGTTGAGACAAGATGCTGTACATGGCTGTATTTTTCAACTATGAATGGCTCAGTTGTTACCCTTGTTCCTGGTTTGCTTATTCTGGCTACATCATTCCTTGCTAAATCTATGAGCATTGTGTGCTCTGCAAGCTCTTTTCTGTCTATTTTCAGTTCTGTTTCGTATCTTGAATCGAGCTCCGGATCAATTTTATCGTTGATTATGCCTCTTGGCTTTGTTCCTGCTATAGGTCTTATCTCAACTGTTTTTTGCTCTTCACCCTGAACCCTTAAGTACATCTCCGGGCTGGAGCCAATAAGCATCCCATTCTGCCCGTTTATGTAAAACATATATGGGCTCGGGTTAAGGGTTCTTAGTGTCTGGTAAATATCAAGAGGCTCTGCATTGTAGTTTGTTATTATTGTTCTCGAGGGAACAACCTGGAAAACATCCCCCTGGAGGATGTGGCTTTTCAAAACCCTTACTGTGTCTTCAAATTCCCTTTTTTCTGTGTCTGTTTCAATTACTTGTTTCTTTGGCTTTAGCTTCTTTGCTTTCGGTGGCTTGAGCGTAAGGGCTTTTTCATAATTAGCTATTGTTTTAACGCACCTCTCATATATGTCTTTCCTATTGTTGTCTGTTATTAATGCATTTGCTATAAGGTACATCTTTCCTTGTTTGTGGTCAATAAGGAATAGGTTATCTAGGAAGTATAATTCATAATCAGGATCCTTTAGAATATCTTGTTCGTTTTGCGGTAAATCTTCGAATTGATCGATGAAATCGTATGAGATTGCTCCAAACAAACCGCAATAGGGCATGATTGGTTTTGATGTTGGTGTGAATTTTAATGCTACAGTTCTTATAATATCCATATGTGTTTTAAGTTTTAATCTTTTGTCTTCACTTACAACCTTTCTTGCTGGCTTAAGAATGCCTTTTATTGAATTTTTTTTGTAAACTGCTTTATCGCAAAACTTTAGGTCACCTTTCAATGATTTGATTGCTTTTTCACCCTGGGAATTTAAGGCTTTAATTTCAAACTCTTCCTTATTTCCTGAAACTACTAAGCAAGGATTTGCAGAGCCTAAGCTTAATTCACCATACTTAGCTATTATGTCTGCTGATTCAAGCAGTATTGAGTTAGGTTTTCTGCCATAATTTGAGAGTTTTGAGAAGTATTCAATAGCGTTTTCTGGGGCTTCAACTACCTTAAACACCGGAATTATGGTGTTTAGCTTAGCTCTTTCTATTAGCTCTTTAAACTGTTCCATTTTATTGTAAAGTCCTCTATCATCTATAAAATGGAACCTACGAACGTTAGTGAGTATGGCTCCATTTTTAATGCGCGAACCCCCTTCCTCTCGTCTAATCCTGGTCTTTATATAAAGTTTTGTGTTTAATTGCGGGTGGTGAAAGTGGAAATAGGGGTAAATAGGGCTAGATTTCATCCTAAATCACCTAAAAGAGCATATTTTATTAAATAAAGGCTGAATTGTGGTTTTTTAACTAAATAAATCTTAAAGAAATCTTCAATGTCGCCAAAGACAATCACTTTTCATTTTAAAACCACAATAGAAACTAAGATGAACTTATATTTAAGGGTGTCGGTTTGGTATATTTGAGTTGTTTATAAAGGCCCAGCCACCAATGGCAGTCGACGGTCACCCGTAGGGGGCAACCCCCGCCTCGCCGGCGCCATGGCTGGACTTTATTTAAAGATCTGGTTCACAACTTCTAGTGCCTTTTCCCTTTTAGCTGGGAATGCTGCTATGCTAATCTTTATATGAAAGCAGTTACCAGAATCAGTTATCCAGATTTCATTATTCAGGAGCTTTTCTTTATCCAATCTTATGAAGAAGTTGCGCTCATTATCAAGCCTTGATTCAGCCTGCTTTAGCAAAAGTTCTTTTTGTTCCTGGCTTAAGGATTCTTTCAGCTTCTCCAAGAAACCGTTTATGTGCCTGTCTTTTTCCAAAACAATCTCATAGGTTTTGATTTTTTTATTGTTAAAGCCAATTGCTGTATCTTCATTTAGTTTTATTTTTTCTTCTTTTAGGTTAAAATGAACCAGAGAAAGTAACTTGTTGAAGATTTTTTCGCGATCTTCCTCTTCATGGATGAATACGCTAACCTTTATTTGGTGGGCGAGTTTCATAGCAAGGTTTTGTTTTTCGTTATTTAATAATCTTTTCATCAATTTAAAAATCAATATTAAGGATCAATTTAAAAAAATCAATATCAAAAAAATAAATCTGAGTTTTGCCTTCTTCCTTTGTTTAAAGCAAAACTCATCTGCTCCCGTTTCTTAATGAAAGGGAATAGGATGAAAATTCCTTTAACATGCGATAAAAAGGAATTTTCAGAATTATTTTTTTATTTCATTGATGATTTTTTTACTGTTCTTAACCCCAATATTTTCAGATTAATTATAAATTTTAGAAACCTTTTTATAAGCGCTCTTTAGATTACAACTTATGAAACACACTCTAAAGATAACACTTATTCTTGTAGCAATATTTCTGATATCGCAGGTTGTAGGCTTGGCAATAACAGGCGAGTACATAAACATAGAAGAAAAGACGGTTATTGATGAAACAGGGAAAGAGGTTGTAGTAAAAGATCTAAGTTATGTTGAACTGCCGTATATAAGCAGGCCTGTTGTTGAGGAAAGCACTTCATTCCTGTATATAATGAGTGCTGTGTTGATAGGTACTTTGTTGGTATTGATTCTGATAAAATTCAAAAAAGTAAATATCTGGCGCTTTTGGTTTTTCCTTGCTGTATGGATCTGCCTGACAGTTGCATTAGGGGCTTTTATTCCAAGCAGGATTGCGGCTATTGTTGGATTTGTGTTTGCTGGCTTAAAGGTTTTAAGGCCAACTGTAGTCATACATAATCTGACTGAGGTGTTTGTTTATGGCGGCTTAGCTGCAATATTTGTTCCAATAATGAATCTGTTTGCTGCTGCTATGCTGCTTGTGTTAATCTCTATCTATGATATGTATGCTGTATGGAAAAGCAAACATATGGTCAAACTTGCAAAGTTTGTGTCTAGCTCTAAGTTATTTGCTGGTTTGGCTATTCCTTACAAAAAACCAAAAAAAGGCAAAATGGTTAAGGTAAAAGAAAAAGCAAAAGGAATTTTAAAGAGGGGTAAGGTGCGCGTAGCAATCTTAGGCGGAGGAGATATAGGATTTCCATTATTATTCAGCGGAGTGGTTATGAAAACCCTTATCCTTGACAGCTATCTGGTGGGTTTCTTGAAAACATTGATTGTATCTGTTTTTGCAAGTATTGCATTACTATGGCTGCTTATCAAAGGAAAGAAAGAGCATTTTTATCCAGCAATGCCTTTCTTGAGTGCTGGATGTTTTTTAGGGTATGCAGTAGTTTTATTGGTTAGTCTCTTCTTTTGATTCTTCTTGAAGAAATATATCTTTCAGGGTTTTTTCGCTGCCAAGAACCTCCTCTGGTTCTTCTACAGTCTGCTGCTCTTCTGGTGTTTCCTGCGGCTCAGGTTCTTTTGTTATTTCTTCTTTTGGCTCTGGTTCCTTAGATAACTGAGGTTCAGGTTCTTTTTGTTCTGGCTCGGGCTCTTTCTGCTTAGATTCTTCTTTCTTAACCTCAGTAATCTCTACTCCCTTCTTCTTAGGAAAAGAAACTAATGTTCTTTGACCTTTATCAATAGCATACGAAAGCGGATTTATTATCATGCCGTCTTTTGCAGCAATTGTCTGCACGCCTGTTTGTTTTTGTATTTCCCTTACTGTATAAAGAGGATCAGCTTCCAGCATCTTTATTCCAAAATGAGTTATTATTGCCAGCCTAGGTTTGACTTCCTTGATTATCTTAGCAGCATCCTCGCAGTTTAGATGATCATTTGAATCTGATTTTTTTGGGTTTGTTACATTAAGGATTAGTATGTTTGAGCCTTTGTACTGCTCTACTAAATCGAGAGAATATGTTGTGTCAGCAAGGTATGATAAAGTAAATTTTGGGGTAAAAAATTTAAATCCAATTGTATGTGGATCAGAGTGCCTGCACCTTAAAGCCTGGACTTCAACCTCATTTATCCCTACACGCTGGCCAGCCTCTAAAACAATAAACCTTTCCAAACAGCCTTTATAGAAGTCAAATAATCTCTGCTGATAATCATCAGAGCCATTTATTACTGTTTTGTTTGCTACAACAACTCCTTTTTTATCAAAGCCGCGATAAGTCATTGTATCTATAACTGCATTAAGGTCGTTTGAGTGTATTAAATGAGCATGGCTTACAAAAACAGCAGTGTTTGCCCTTATATTTACACCGCACTGCCTTGCAAATTGCAATGAACCTGGTCCGGGGTCGATATGAAACTGGTTTTCTCCTATATTTAGGACTATTCCGCCGGAATTGCGTATCTGTCTGCCTACTACAAACGAATCTCCCGCAGTTCCTAAGAATATTATTGACGAAGCTATTTTAACCCCCTAAGAATGATTATTTCTGTAAAGTTAATAAAAGTTTCGAAATTGCGAAGCAATTTCAAACCTCAAAAATGCGAAGTATTTTTGTTGTTTGTGATTTTTGACGATTTTTGAGTAAGATTTAAAAAATCAGGCATATTCTAGGCCTTTGGGCAAGCTAGGCTGGGAGGTTAGCGCTCTCCTGTCACTGTAAACACGCTTTAGACAGAGTCGAAGCCCAGGAAAAGATATAGGCGTAGTATATCAGTCTTGATTTGGACTATGAGGCTTTGTCCTATTGGACTGGTGTCTTAAGGAATTGGGTCAGGCTGGGAACAGAGCAGCCCTAACTTCTGATATTGGTGCTTTTAGGGTAGCGGAGCTGAGAAGAAATCGAGGTAACTGGTGTATTATGTTTGTATCGATTTTTGGGCGCGCTTGCCCACTTTATTTTTCTGAAAGAACTCACTCTACATAACTCAGCCAATCTTCATACTTAGGATTCTTTCCATGAACAATATCAAGGAATTTCTCTTTCAGTTTTGAAGTGATTGGTCCTGCTTTTCCGTCTCCTATTCGCTTGTCATCTAATTGAGCTATAGGAGCAACTTCAGCAGCAGTTCCAGTAAAGAAAGCTTCATCTGCATTCTTCATGTCTTCTGGAGTTAATGTAGTTTCTTCTACTTCAATTCCTTCGTCTTTAGCTAACTGGATTATTGATTTGCGAGTTATTCCTTGCAGAATATTTCCCAGTTTTGGTGTAAGAATCTTTCCATCCTTAACTATGAAAAAGTTCTCGCCAGGCCCTTCTGCAATATTGCCTTGGTAATCCAGCAATAAAGCTTCCTTGAAACCAGCAGCTTTAGCCTCACAACTAGCAAAAATAGAGTTAACATAATGACCACAAATCTTGCATTCTGCATGGGTTGATTTAGGATGGATTCTAGTAAAACTAGATGTTTTAACCTTAACTGCTCCTTCTCCTAAGTATGAACCCCATAGCCAAACTGCAATTGAGCAATTAACGGGTGCTCCATGAGGATCAAGACCCATTTTTCCATAGCCGTAAAAGAATATTGGCCTTATGTAGCCTGTTTTTATTTTGTTTACTTTAATGGTCTCTAAAATAGCCTTGCTTATCTCTTCCTTTGTATAAGGAACTTTCATAAAAGCTTTTTTTGCTCCATCAAATAATCTATCAATATGAGCCTTTAATCTAAAAACAGCTGGTCCTTTAGGTGTTTCATAGAAACGAATGCCTTCAAAAACTCCTAAGCCATAATGCAATGTATGGCAAAGTACATGAATCTTAGCGTCTTTCCAATCAACTAGTTTTCCATCCATCCAGATTTTGTCTACTTCGTCCATAATATCCCCCTTAGTCTGAAAAATAACGGATTTTTATTTAAAAACCTTTTGTTACAATAAGGACAAAAATTTAAGAATTAGAGGTATTGTTATTATTGCTAACACGGTGCTGATAAAGACGGTTGAAGCTACAATATGCTGATCACGTTTGTATTTCTCTGAAAGGATTATGGAGAATAATGCAGCTGGCATTGTTGATTGCAAAATTATTATATTCCTGGTTATACCTGTAATGCCTAAAATAATTACATACAGAATTGATATCAAAAAACCTAAAGCAAACCTAGATAATGCTGCTGTTATGGCAGTCTTATAATGATGTATCTTAACAGAAGACAACCGTATGCCTAAAATAATAAGTTGCAAAGGTATTGCTGCCTGACCAAGTAAATGTATTGGTTTAAAGATAGCTTCAGGAACAGGAATTTTGTAAACAGCAAATATGATACCAAGAACAACTGCATAAATCAAAGGCAACTTAAATATTTCTTGAAAATGAGTTTTTTTAGCTGCTATGTAAACACCAAGGCTAAAGATAATCAAGGAAACTGTCGCACTATAAAGGATTGCTCTAGACAAACCTCCATCACCAAAAGCAAAAAGAGCAACAGGAAAGCCGATATTAGCTGTATTCATAAACATGATTGGCAGGTACATGCCGCGCTGCTTGAACTTTCTAGCCTTAAACACAAAGTATAGAATTAGTCCTGCGCCTAGTATAACAACTGCTGCTGATGAAAACAGATGTAAGAAATCTGATAAGATAAATTCATTCTGCACCATTGAAGTGAAAACCAATGCCGGGATTGTAAGGTAAACAGATAGACTAACTAAGGGGTCTAGGCTAATTTTCTTTAGTTTACCGAAGATAAAAGATACTATTATTACAAAGAAAACAGGGATTATGACATTTAGTACCATTGTTTATTTGCCGTAACAGTTTTTTCCTTCAAACTTCTTTCTATAAGCTTCCATCAAAGGAGTCATCTTTCTTTTTGGCGGCTTTATTTCTTTCAGCCTTTGTTTCATCTCTTTATCAGTAAGCCTTACATCAAGCTTCCTATTGGGAACATCTATATCAATTACATCACCATCTTTTATTGCTCCTATTGCACCGCCATTATAAGCTTCCATCTCAACATGGCCAATACATGGTCCTGATGTTCCGCCTGAGAACCTGCCGTCAGTAATTAAAGCTACTTTCTCATAGCCAGCTCCTTTTATTGCATCTGTTGGCGTTAACATCTCTGGCATTCCTGGCGCTCCTGCAGGTCCCATGAAGTTCAGGACAATGACATCTCCTTCCTGTATTTTCTTTTGTTCTATTGCTTTTAACAAATCTGGTTCTGATGTAAATACCTTTGCAGGACCTGAATGAACCATCATTTCTTCCTGAACTGCTGTTTGTTTTATTACAGAGCTGTTTGCAATATTTCCTTTCAAAACAGCAATTCCTCCTTGTTTAAAATAAGCATTATCCAAGGTTCTTATTACATCATCATCTAAAACTTTAGCTTCTTTTGCGATTTGCTTTGTTGATTTTCCAGTAACAGTTGGATTGTCATTAAGCATGTCTCTTATTCTATTCAAAACAGCTGGAATTCCTCCTGCTTTACCTAAATCAGCCATTTCATGTTTTCCAGCTGGAATAATCTTGCAAATATTTGGTGTTTCTCTAGCTATTTTATCAAATGTTGAAACATCAATATCTATGCCAAGCTCGCGAGCAATTGCAGGGATATGCAAAACAGCATTTGTTGAGCCGCCCATTGTCATATCAACCCTTACAGCATTCTCAAATGCTCCTTTTGTCATGATCTTAGATGGCTTGACATCCTTCTTTGCAAGCTCAACAATTCTTTTGCCTGTTTCATAAGCTTGTTTTTTCTTTTTAGGATCTAAAGCAAGTGTAGCTGCACAACCTGAAAGAGACATTCCAAGGGTTTCTGTTACACATGCCATTGTGTTTGCTGTATACAATCCAACACAAGAACCTGCACCACAAACCATGCATTTTCTCATTTGTGCTTCTGCTTCTTTTTCTGTAATTTTTCCTGCTTTTACCTTGCCTGTTAATCCAAAACCCTGGATTGGATGGCCTTTTTCTCCTCCCCCAAGCTCTTTAGCTTTCATTGGTCCGCCAGTTAGAATTATTGCAGGAATATCTAAACGTCCAGCAGCCATAAGCATGCCTGGAGTTATCTTATCGCAATTTGTAACACCAACCCAGCCATCCATAGAATGTGATATAGCCATAATTTCAATATTATCAGCAATATGCTCTCTTGATGGTAAGCTTAAGCGCATCTCAACATACATCGCAATTCCATCACAAACACCAGGCACACCCCATTCAAACGGAACTCCGCCAGCATCTCTAATGCCGCGCTTAACTTCTTTTGTTAATTCATTAAGATGTATGTGCCCCGGGATGATGTCATTATAAGAATTAGCTACTCCAATGAATGGCTTGTTTGCATCTATATCTCCTGGCTTTACACCAGCTGATATAAGCAAAGCTCTATGAGGTAAAGTCTCAGCACCTTTTTTTAAAACTTCTGAACGCATAATATCACCTAGAGAAACAGTATCCTAGAATATTTAAATAGGTTTGTGTTACCTAACAAAATTCTCTAACACCCCTATCCCTTCTATCCTGACTTCTACCTTATCCCCGTTTTTCATCGGGCCAATCCCAGCTGGAGTGCCTGTTGTCACGATGTCTCCTGGCTCTAAAGTCATTACTTCTGATATAAAAGAAATTAGTTTTTCAACCTTGAAGATAAAGTTATTTGTGTTTGAGCTTTGGACTATTTTATCATTCAGCAAACATTCAATTTTAAGATTATGCGGATCAATATCTTTCACAATCTTCGGGCCAATTGGGCAGAATGTGTCAAATGATTTTGCTCTGGTCCATTGGCCATCTGATTTTTGCAAATCGCGAGCTGTAACATCATTTAAGCAGGTAAACCCTTCCAGATTCTTCATGACAAATCTTGGCTCTAGATTTTTTATTTCATTTTTTACAACACATGCAAGCTCTGCTTCATAATCAACTCTTTTTGACATCTTTGGAATCAGTATTGTATCTTTTGGACCAATTAATGAGGAAACAGGCTTCATGAATAAAAGGGGTTCTTTTGGAAAAGGCATCTTCATTTCTCGAGCATGGTCTTTGTAGTTTAGTCCGACAGCTACTATTTTTGTTGGTTTTTGTTTGAGAAAGCCGATGTTGGGCATATAGATTTAGGTTTGATTACTACTATTTATATCTTTTTTTACAACTATAAAGGAAAGATTTATATAATTTATATAATTTTTTTATTATATGCATAGGGCGGAAAGTTTAAGGGAGTTCTTATTTGAAGATTTTATAAGATTGTTTGCTGAATCAAAAGGCGTAGTTCTTGATAGCAGAGGAGTTATAATTGACCCTGGAACAGATAGAAGATATGCAGGAATTGAGGAAAGTATCATAGGATTAGTAAAGAGTGTGAAAAGGAGCAGAAAGTTCTTTGGTATTGCTACAGCTGGAAATTCTGCAGAATTGAGGGGTCCCTTGGAGTTAATAGTAAAAGATGCTGATTTTTCAAAATCTGAGGAGGTTCAAGAGGAGCCTTTTAGGGTCAGAAGGTATCCTGGAGTAAAGAGTGATGGCTTGGATTTTAGGGGAGTTTATGCAGGTGTTTTTGCTTTTTTCAATGGAGTTTACCATGAAATAGACTTGGTCCACCAGGATTCAGTCAGGAAATCTGCTGAATTGGGGAAGCATATCATGGGTAGCACTGTACTTGTAAGGGCCATCAAAGAAGGGTATAAAACTCCTTACACACCAGGGTTCTTGGTATTCACCTTACCTGATGAAGGGTATGCGCAACAAGTTGAAGAAGCGCTCTTAAGGGTTCTGGAATTCTATGGGATGCGTAAGGATTTCATAGTAAGAAGAAAACAGCGTAAAGTCTACACTGAACCAGTAACAATGGATGATGGAGAAACTGAGGTTAATAAGTATAATGTAATTGTAGAAGGGAGTAAGCGTGCTTCAGAATTTGCAGAAAATGATTATTCTATAGATGGAATAACATATGTTACTGACGATCCTGATCATCCTAGCGAAAGGGGCATGGAAAGGAGATCTAATCTAATCTTTCATGTTGACGGAGAACTTGGTCATGATGCACATTTCCACGAAAGCATGCCGCCAATAGTGGCTGTTGGTAGCAGTAAAGATGCTTTCTCTAAAATAAGAGATGGTCTGACTATGACTATTCGTCCTGAAATTGCAGAACGACTTTATGACTGGTGGAACAGAAGAGAGCAGGAAAAAGTAATGACTGGGATGCCTGCAGAAGAGGCATTAAAGATGATGGGTTTATTTGACAGCAGCGGCATTTCACTCAGAGATCATGTTTCCCCAAAAATACTTTGTTCTTACGCTAACCTTGTTGCTGGAAATGGAGCAGAACTAGGAGTGCAATCAAGGGCACAATAAAAAAGAATAAAATAGAAATTATTTCTTCTCAAACATTGCTCTTATCTTTCTACCAACAATCTCTATTGGATGGTTTCCAAGCTCTTCTCTTTTCTTGAGCAAGTTAGGTCTGCCTGCTTTGCTTTCTTCAAGCCAGACTTTAGCGAATGTTCCATCCTCTATCTTCTTCAGAGATTCTTTCATCTTTTCCTTTACTTCGGGACCAATTATCTTAGGGCCATTATAATACTCGCCAAACTCTGCTGTGTTTGAGATAACTGCATTCATCTTTTGGATTCCACCTTCAAAGATTAAGTCAACAATAAGCTTCAGCTCGTGCAGGCACTCAAAGTATGCCATTTCTGGCGGATAGCCTGCTTCTGTAAGTACCTCAAAGCCGTATTTGACTAAATCGACTGTTCCACCGCAAAGAACATTTTGCTCACCAAACAAATCTTCATAAGTTTCCTGCTCAAAAGTGCATTCCAGAACACCAGCTTTTGTAAAATGCATTGCTTTTGCCATTGCTAAAGCAATATCGCGGGCTTTTCCAGATGCGTCTTTTCCAACAGCAACTAATCCAGGAACACCAAAGCCTGCTTTGTAAACTTTCAATTCTTCTGTTGCAGGTGCTTTTGGAGCTACCATTATAACATCAACACCTTCTGGAGGAATAATCTGTTTATAGACAATATTAAAGCCATGGCTGCATGAAAGTGCTTTGCCAGGTTTCATTTTAGACTCAATCTGTCCCTTGTAAACAGGGCCGTGGAATTCATCTGGCAATAGCATATGGATAACATCTGCTTTTTCAGCTGCTTCACCGATTGTCATAACCTCAAAACCATCATCTTTTGCTTTTGTCCAGCTTGGATTTGGTTTTCCTCCAAGTTCTTCAGTCTCTCCAACTATAACATTAACACCAGAAAGCTTCATCATCTGTGCTTGTGCACTTCCCTGGCTGCCGTAGCCTATAACAGCGACTGTTTTACCATCAAGTGCAGACATATCTGCATCTTTATCATGTAGGATATTTACCATTTTATTACCTCCAAATTTATTTGGAGGCCAGGAAAACTTGTTTTCCGCTGCCCCCTATTTTTTATTTTGTTAATTAAAGAGTATTTATAAGCCTTTAGGACATGAGTTCTAAAGCGTCTTGACCAATCATGCCCTCGCTTACTCCAATTTCCTTTGCCTTATTGCTTACTTTAACCACTTTTGCTTTTAGCATATCGTCGAATGTTTTAACTCCAGTAACAACTGCCATTACATCATCAAACTTATTTGCGACATTGATATCAAAATAACCGCAACCTAGTAATCCATTCTTTGTTTTTATCAACAATATATTGACATTGCCAGTAAAAACATTGACTCCTTCTGCTTCTGTATCATTAATCTTTATCTTTTTTGTTGTTATCATTTGATGTATTCAGCAACTATCATTGTTGATGAGTTTTCTATGCCTTCTATGGATCTTATTTTTTCTGTTAATATTCTGTCTAAATCTTCCAGTTTCTGCAAATCCAGCCTTGAGATGATGTCCCAGTCACCATAAAGCTCATTCACTTCCGCAACTTCTTTGATCAATTCTAAACTGGTTACTATACTTCTTTCTGAACCAGCCTTTACCTTTAACAAAACGTATGCTTTTACCATTTTATCACCAACTTAATATATCACTAGGTTAAATTTCATCGAGCACAATTAGTTGTGCACTTGATTCTTTTTATCAACATTAAATCATCATTTAAAAACAATTAATAAATCTGAAAATTCCTTGCACAACCAGGATAAAGGTTATAGTAAGCGAAATTATATAATCAATAGTTTCGCTTACTAAATAGTAAACGCAATCTTTCATAAAATAGTTGCGTTTACTAAATTTTCATCTGCTTTCTTTCCTTTAAGTCATGGTATAAAGGAACTATGGATGATGATTTTTGCTTTAAAGTAAGGAATAAAGCAAAAATCAGATTTATTATTTTTCTATTGATTCTTTTAATTGATTTATTTCCTTATTTTAGCTACAACAGCATCTCCCATATCTGAGGTTGAGGCTTTACCACCTAAGTCTTTTGTTTTGACTTTCCCTTGTTTCAAAACCTTTTCTATAGCATCAACTATTTGTTTTGCTGCTTTTGGCTGTCCAATTTCATCAAGCATCATTGCTCCTGCCCATATTGTTGCTAAAGGATTTGCAACATTCATTCCTTTATATTTAGGAGCAGAGCCATGAATAGGCTCAAACATTGAAATTCCACCCGGATTTATATTTCCACCAGGTGCTAAGCCTAGGCCGCCCTGTATCATTGCGCCTAAATCAGTTATAATATCACCAAACATGTTTGGTGTTACAACAACCTGATACCATTCCGGGTTTTTAACAAACCACATTGTGATCGCATCTACAAAATTGAATTCATGCTGTATTCTTGGATATTGTTTCGAGACCTTTTCAACTATCTCTCTCCAGAAATTATAGACATCTGACAAAACATTTGCTTTGTCAACAGCTGTTACCTTGTTTTTCTTCTTTTTCTTTGCAAGCTCAAAAGCATATTTTATAACTCGCTCAGAGCCTTTTTTAGACAAAACTCCTATTTGATAAGCTATCTCAGAGCCTTCTGATTCAATATCTAAGCCAAACTTAATCTTGTATAAGCTCCTTAATACCTCAAGCTCTTGCTTGTTTTTTCCTGGCTTCACTTTATTGCCTATCCCAACATAGAAATCCTCAGTATTTTCTCTAACAACATCAAAGTTAATATCCGCTGGACCTTTATCTTTCAATGGACACCAAACCCCTTCAAGTAACTTAATTGGCCTTAGGTTTACAAACTGATCAAAATAGAATCTTGTTTTCAATAAAATGCCTTTTTCTAAAACTCCGGGCTTGCATCGCGGGTCTCCTAAAGCACCCAAGTAGATTGCCTTGCAGGTGTTTTTTATTTCTTTAAGAGTATCCTCACTAATTAATTCCTTTGTCTTAAGATATTTTTCAGCTCCATTATCATATTCTATCCAGTCAATCTCAAAATTATTTAGTTCTGAAACTGCATCAATTACTTTAACTCCTTCTCTAACTATTTCAGGACCAATACCATCTCCAGGTATTTTTGCTATTTTGTATTTCATTTCTTGATATAGTTAAGTAAGCCCCCTTCTTTTATTATATCTAAAGCAAATTTAGGAAAAGGCGTGAATTTAAATTCTTTTTTGTTTGTTAAGTTTTTTATTGTTCCTTTTTGTACATCAATCTCTAAATTATCTCCGTTTTTAACATTCTTTGCAATATCCTTACATTCAATAGCCAAAAAACCATTATTAATCGAATTTCTAAAAAATATCCTAGCAAAACTATTAGCAATTACTGCTTTTACCCCTGCTCCTCTTAGAGCCCAGACTGCGTGCTCTCTGCTTGAACCACAGCCAAAGTTCTCTCCAGCTACAATAAAGTCTCCTTTCTTTACTTTTTTAATGAAACCAGCATCTAAATCTTCCATTGCGTGCTTTGCTAATTCAGCTTCTTTATCTGTAGTAAGATATCTAGCCGGAATTATTTCATCTGTGTTTATGTGACTCCTCTTGTAAACATGCGCTTCTCCTCTCATTTTACATACTTCCTTGGATCAGCTATCTTTCCTTCTATCGCTGAAGCAGCGACTGTTGCAGGGCTTGCTAAGTAAACAAAGCTTTTTGGATGACCCATTCTTCCTACAAAGTTCCTATTTGTTGATGAAATGCATCTTTCTCCTTCTGCTAATACACCCATATGACCACCCAAGCAAGCACCACATGTTGGTGTTGATACAGTTGCTCCAAAATCCATGAATATATCCAATAAACCTTCTTTATTTGCTTGTTTCCAGATTTCTGTTGTTGCAGGAACAACTATCATTCTTGTTCCTTTAGCAATTTTCCTGCCTTTTACAATCGAGGCAGCTATGCGTAAGTCTTCAATTCTTCCATTGGTGCAGCTTCCAAGCCATGCTTGGTCTATTTTGATGTTTTTTATCTTTGAAATTGGCTTTCCATTTGATGGTAAGTGCGGTAAAGCAACAATTGGCTCAAATTTAGAAGCATCATACTTTTTTACTGCAATATATTTTGCATCTTTATCTGATTTTATTATCTTAAATTTCTTTTTAGTCCTTTTTCTAACATAATCTACGACTTTTTTGTCTGCCTCTATCACTCCTGATTTTCCGCCAGCTTCAATCGCCATATTTGTTATTGTCATCCTTGCCTCTACTGACAATGAATCAATTGTTGAACCTGTAAATTCCATTGCCTTGTACAAAGCTCCATCTACTCCAATATCAGATATTATTTTCAAGATTATGTCCTTTGAATAAACTCCTTTTGGAAGCCTTCCATTTATCACAAACTTAATTGATTCTGGAACCTTGAACCAAAGCTTTCCTGTTGCTAAAGCTGCAGCTAAATCCGTGCTTCCAACACCTGTTGAGAAAGCTCCAAAAGCTCCATAGGTGCATGTATGAGAGTCAGCGCCAATAATTAACTCTCCAGGCAGGATATGTCCTTGTTCTGGCAATAAAGCATGACATACGCCATGCCTTCCAACTTCATAATAATTATTAATATTGCAGGCCTTAACCCATTCTCTCAATCTTTTTGCAAGTTCTGCTGATTTAATGTCTTTATTAGGAACAAAATGATCCGGAGTTACAACTACCTTGTTTGGGTCAAATACCTTCTTTATGCCACGCTTATACAACATCTCAATTGCAGGCGGTGTGGTAATGTCGTGACACATGATTATATCTATATCTGCATTAATCAATTCTCCTGGCTTTACAGATTTTTTACCTGCATGTTTTGCAAGTATTTTTTCAGTTATTGTTTGTGCCATCTTATGTTTACCTCAGTTCTTAACTATGAACATTAATGTCGGGGTGGGCCAATCACCCAGTTGTGTAGTATTGGGGAGGTCCAAAATGATTTGCGAAGCAAATCATTATCCTAAATTGTAATGCTTTCTTACAGCTTTCTTAATATTCCATTTACATTTCATTCCTTGCGGGAAAACAACCCAGTCACCAGCACCAAAATGGAATTTTTCTCCTTCTTCATTAGTTACTTCAACATCTCCTTCAAGTATCAGACATGTTTCTTTGTCAGAGTATTCCCATGGAAATTCTGAAGCTTCTTTTTCCCAAATCGGCCATGAGCCTGCTTTTGACTTTTCTTCATCAGTTGGTTTTCTTATTTCAATTTCCATTTTGAGTCCTTGAAACAGCAGTTACCCCTGTTCTGCTTATCTCTCTCACACCAAAAGGCTTCATAAGCTCAATAAATGAATCAATCTTATCAGGACTTCCTACAAGTTCTGCAGTAACATCCTTTGTTGTGATGTCTACTATCTTTGTTTTGTATATCTTTGTATACCTTAGTATCTCTTCCTTTGCTTTTTTGTCAGGTAAAGCTACCTTAAGCAAACACAGCTCGCGAATTATTGATTTGTCTGCAGGCATCTCTATAACCTTTATTGTATCAACAAGCTTATTGATCTGCTTCTCCACCTGCTCTAATGTTCTATCATCGCCAATAACAGTGATAACCATCTTTGAAATGCCTTTCTTTGTTGTTTTTCCAACTGTAATTGTATCTATGTTAAAGCCTCTTCTAGCGAACATACCTGCTATGCGAGTTAAAACACCCGGCTGGTCTTCAACAAGCATTGCTATTACGTGTTTTTGTTCTTTTGCCATTTTGATTCACCTAAAAAAACTGCCCCTGTGCTTTTATACAGCCGCCAAATGCTTCTTTCAAATGGCCGCCTGGAGACAGCATGGGCAATATATTTGATTCCTGTTCAACATGAACATCAATCACTGTTGTAACATCTGATTTAACTGACTCTTTTAGAGCAGGTCCTAATTCAGATGGCTTTGTAACCCTTAGTCCTTTTAATCCGTAGGCTTCCGCAACCCTAACAAAGTCAGGTACTTTTCCAAGCCATACTTGTGAGTAGCGCTTATGGAAAAATATCTCTAACCATTGTCTAACCATTCCTAAATAAGAGTTGTTCATAATAATAACATTTGTTTTGATGCCTTCTTCTTTTGCTGTACCAAGCTCTTGTATGTTCATCTGGAATGAGCCATCTCCATCTATGCAAAAGACCCGGTTATTTGGTTTAGCAACCTTTGCTCCTAAAGCGGCGGGCAGACCAAAACCCATTGTTCCTGCACCGCCTGAACTAATAAAAGTCCTAGGCTTTGAGCGCTTTATATAATGCATTGCAAACATTTGATGCTGGCCAACCCCTGTTGTAACTATATCTTCTGGCTTCAAGATTTTATTTAATTCGTCCATAACCATCTTTGGGTGTATCCCCGATGATTTGAATTTAACGCACTTATCGCATGTTGCTTTAAGCTCTCTCATCCTTTTTGACCATTCGCTTTCCTGGCTTTTCTTGAGCAATTTCCTTAATGCTGCTGTTAGAGCATTTATTGAATTCTTTGCATCTCCAACTATTGGAATGTCTACCTTAACATTTTTTCCTATTTCAGCTGGGTCTATGTCTATATGAATGACTTTTGCATTCTCTGCGTATGTTTTCAGGTTTCCTGTGATTCTGTCAGAGAATCTGCAGCCAATAGCAATGATTAGATCTGCGTGAACTGATGCGTAATTGGCTATCTTTCTTCCATGCATTCCTACATTGCCAAGGATTAATGGATGTCGTTCATCGACAGCCCCTTTACCCATCATTGTTGTAGCTGCTGGTATTCTTAATAACTCGAGCAATTCGTTGATTTCTTTTGAAGCATTGGCTATTATAACCCCCCCGCCAACAAGCAACAATGGCCTTTGAGCCTTTAAAATAGCTTCTGCAGCTCTTTTTATCTGCATTGGGTTTGGCTGCAAGGTTGGCTGGAAGCCTTCTATCATAACTTCCTTTGGTAAATCCCCATTTACTTCTCCAACCTGAGGATCTTTTGGAAGGTCTATGTAAACTGGTCCTGGTCTTCCTTCTGATGCAATCTTATATGCTTTCATTATCATTGGAACTACATCTTTTTGGCTTCTCATCTGGAAGTTATGCTTTGTAATAGGCAGGGTAATCCCCATCATATCTGTTTCCTGGAAGGCGTCATTTCCAATCAAACTAACTGGAACTTGCCCACCAAAAGCTATTATAGGAGATGAATCCATGTAAGCATTCATTATTCCTGTAACTAGGTTTGTGGCTCCTGGTCCAGAGGTTGCAATGCAAACTCCCACTTTGCCTGATGCACGAGCATAGCCTTCTGCGGCATGGGCTGCTCCTTGTTCATGCCTAACCAGAACATTCTTGATCTTTCCATGATAATCCAAGAAAGCATCGAATAGTGGTATGACTGAGCCTCCTGGAAATCCAAAGGTTATATCTGTTCCTTGTTTAAGCAAGGTTTTAACGATTGCTTCTGATCCTTTCATTTTTACACCTACAAACTCTCCCGTGTTTTCTCTTTTATTTTCTTGAAACTTAAAGCTTTGTTTATTCCCTTTATTAAAGCTTCTGCTGAAGCCATTATTACATCCTCGTTAACAGCTTCTGCTGAAAAAACATTTCCTTTTTTATCTTCGATCTTGATTGTTACATCTGCTAATGCGTTTGTTCCTCCTGTGATTGCCTTAAGGTTATATTCCTTTAATGTAACTTCTGGGCCTATTATATTGCCTACAGCATGTGAGACAGCGTCAACAGGACCTACGCCTTGACCAGTCCCTGCCCTCTTTTTTCCATTTATTATCAAGGTGACTGTCGCAGTTGGTGTTGTTTTGTTTCCTGTCTCTACTTTTACTTCATCCAAGACAACATTTTGCTCTTCTTCTGATAAAGTGCCTATAACATCATTAGCTATTGCTATTATATCCTCCCTAACTACTTCTTTCTGCTTGTCTGCAAGCTCCTTTATCTTAGACATTATCTGATCAATATGCTTTTTTGATAATTCGTAGCCCATATCCTTTAGTACAGCCTCTACAGCATGTCTGCCTGAGTGTTTGCCTATTACTAGGCCTGTTCCTGTCCAGCCAACATCGCCTGGCTTCATAATCTCATATGTTGCTTTTGCTGAAAGTACACCATGCTGATGTATTCCTGCTTCATGGGCAAATGCATTTAAGCCAACAATGGCTTTATTTCTCTGGACTCTTAGGCCAGTTAAGTCTGAAACCATTCTTGAGGTTTTGTAAATCTCTTTTGTGTTGATTGTTGTTGTAAAGTTCTTGAAAAAGTCCTTTCTTGTCTTTAGGTTCATTACAACTTCTTCTAAGCTACAGTTACCTGCACGCTCTCCGATTCCATTTACACAGCACTCTACTTGTGTTGCACCATTCTGTATTCCTGCAAGTGAGTTAGCTACTGCAAGCCCCAAATCATTATGGCAGTGTACACTTACTGTTATGTTTTTTGCTTCTGGAACCTTTTCAAACAAATACTTGATTCTATAACCAAACTCCTCTGGTTCTGCATAGCCAACTGTGTCTGGAATGTTAATGGTTGTTGCGCCTGCTTTGATTGCAGCCCTTACAACATCGCACATATAATCAAGGTCAGTCCTAGCAGCATCCTCTGGACTAAATTCAACATCCTTGCAATATTTGCTAGCGTGTTTGACTCCTTCTGTAACCATCTTGATTATCTCTTTCTTTGATTTTCTTAGTTTCTTTTCTATGTGAATCTGAGATGTTGCAATAAAGGTATGGATTCTTGGTTTCTTTGCATATCTTACAGCTTTCCAAGCCCTGTCAATATCCTCTTTCATAACCCTGGCTAAGCCGCAGATTATGGGTCCTTTTACTTCCCTAGCAATAAGCTTAACAGCCTCAAAATCACCTTCAGAGCTTATAGGAAAACCTGCTTCAATTATATCTACACCAAGCCTAGCTAGTTGTTTAGCTATGATTAGCTTTTCCTGGATTGTTAAGGAAGCACCAGGTGACTGCTCACCATCTCTAAGTGTAGTATCAAATACCTTGATCTTTGTTGGTTGTTTTGTTGAAGTCATTTTTTTCTTTCTCCTTGTCTTGTTTTTTTATAGTTTTTGTTTTTTATGGATTTGTAAATAACTTTTAACATTGAACACCTCTAGCCATAAAATAACTAGGGGCTTATAACAGTACCAGAACTAATAGAACTAAGACTAACAAAAGCAAATTCTTACTTCCAGCAATTGTTTGTCCTTTCATATTGTATTTAGGGATATCTAGGTGGTATATAAATGTATCGATTTTTGTGGTCGATGAAGTTATTTTTTAGGGTGGGTTTAATACAGTCCCGGTATATCTTACATTTAGAACAAGGTATATCCTTTCTTTCTTTCTTCCTACCCAACAACATTTTTTTTGTATAGATGTACTTTTCACTTTTTAAGCAGGTCTCTAGACCTAACTCAAAAACATTTCCAAAGTCGCCCCAAATATTAGTACAACACCCAAGAAGTTTACCATCCCAATTAATCTGGGGCAAAGACCAAAGCTGGTCGCAGAACATCAAGTTATCTTTTTTATGTCTTTTTCTAAATTCTTCCCTTGATGCGACATCCAATCCACTTTCTCTTTTAACGAAGTCCTTGTCTTTAACAGGAGAATAAGAAGGAGTGTGATTTAAAGTTGCTTTGAAGCTCATACCTAAATTTTTAGCTAATTTTTTTGCAATAGGCAATTCGTGCTCATTATGACCGAATATTACAAACTGCCAACTTAATTTTGGAAACTTTGTATTATATTTCTTCTTATAATAGTTTATTCTTTTTATATTCTCAATTACTTTATTTAAGTTGCCTCCCCTTCGGTACATCTGGTATGTCTTATTTGTTGCTCCATCTATAGAGATGCTGAGGTACCTGAATCTATATTTGGTCAAATACCTTATTGTTTCTTCACTTACTGTATTTAAATTGACACCATTTTCTGCATCTAACGCAATATTTTTGGCATAGGCATATTTAATGATGGAATTTAATTCTGGATTCAGAAACATTTCCCCCCAGTTAGACAATTCTATACTCTTTATCCTTGGGTTATCATCTACAAATTTCTTGAAATCTCTAAATTTTAGGTATCCCCACCCAATCACTCCTTTTCTGAGTTTTCCTTTACTTGTAGGGCATATTGGACACTTAAGTTGGCACATACTTGAGGCTTCTAACCGAACGCTATTTCCAATCATTCCATACTCAGCTAACTCCTTAATCATCTTAGGAATATCCTTTCTAATTCTAGAATATGGACATGGAACATTAACCATATAATAAAAAATAGAAATCACTTTTATAAAGATTATTCTTTTATCAATAAAATAAAACAAAAATCAACCAAATATCTTCCTTATCGCTCCCATCAAGCCTTTTCTTTCTGGCTGTTTTGGTTCTGTGGCAATAGGCTCATTGTAGATTGTTATATCGCGGTTGATTTGCTCTATCTTGCTGTTCAAGCGGCGCATATCTACTCTAAGAAGCCTTCTGTTTGTCAGCAATAACAGCATTTTCTTATCTTTGCTTATTAGAATGTTGTCGAATTTGCTTGGTTCTGTGCCTGGCAGAATAAACTTGTTAATGTAATATTTCCAGTCTGTATTATATTCTTCATCCATTTTTACTAATTCGAGGATAATTCCGACATCACGGTAATTGCTCATGCTTTTTTCCATTTTTTCCCTGGTTAATCCGAAATCATTGTAGAGCTTTATCACGTCTATATCCCTTATACTTTGGTCGAACATAATTACCTGTTTTACATTTTTATTAATAGAGCTAAACTCCTTTATTCTAGATATCATTTCATCCATTAAAACCACCTTTTTTTATGATGATATTAATAATGCATAATTAGTATTTAAAGGTTTTTACTTATTTGCGTTGTTTAGAAAGATAGCTATTTAAAAGGCATAATATTCTAAAGATAAAATGCCAGAATTAAGATATGTTGAAGTCAAATATAGAAGCTCAGATGGTAAAGTTCCAGAAGCAGTAGCTGAAATATTGATACAACATATTGGAAATATACCTCCCGGACACAGGGTAGGAGGCGAAATGGGTACCTATAGGACTATGTTCCCTTTATACGAACCTGATGCAAAAGAAGTTGCTGAAGCTTGTGAAGGATTAGACGGTGTTGTTGGTATTGAAGTTAAGAAAGAAAAAGATGTTTCTGAGAGAGAGCGATGGGAAGCTATTATAGGAACAGCAGATTTGAGGAGCCAGAGACCCCCAGAGAAGTAATATTTCTACAAAAATTTATTAAATAAGCATTAACATATTATCCTTATGTACCGCAGATATATTGAATCTGAAACGAGCAAATGCCCAAAATGCGGGCATCAGATTAAGTCATGGGAGTATAAATGCCCTAAGTGCGGCACAGAAAGAAAAGAGGAAAAAAAAGAAATTAGTCTATCAGAATAGCAGGCTTTCCAGGGCTTGCGTTTCTTGCTTTTGCTTCTTTGCTGTCTTCTGATTTAACAATCTCAACATCGCAGTTAAATTCTTTCTTAATAAAATCCTTAGCTTCCTCTAATGTTTTAAGCTCTGTTTCCTGGTCAAGAACCACCTGAGGGATCTTGGTGGTGTCTTTAATTAATGAAGGGACTAATTTTGAAATGTCAGAACCATGCGGCTTTAAGTCCTTTTCAGCCATGCATACTGAGATTAGCGCTTTTGCATCTCTAGTTTTTTCTATTTCTTTCTTTATGATGCTCATAAACAGATATTTCCAAGCTGGCGATATAATTAAAGTAATCTTTCCTGGTTTATCCACCTTGATTAGCTTTAAAACGCGATTAATATCAGATATTGTAGTATGAATCATATCTTCCGAAGCTTCTGCTTTGTCATCTATTTTTTTCTCGTCATATTCTGGCCAGCTAGCAAGAGAAACGAATGGCTTATTTCCAAGCCTTTCCCACATCTCCTCGCAAGTATGAGGAACAAAAACACTCATTAGCTTAACTAATCTTTCAAGCACAGACTTATTTACAGTTTCTTTAGAATAAAGATAATTCGTAAGCTCCATAAGGCTGATTACAGCCATATTGAATTTCATTCCTTCGATATATTCTGTAACCTCTTTTATTGTCTTGTTTATCTTGCTTTCCTGTTTTGCATCAACTTCATCAACCAATTTCTTATCAACTAAACTATAAAGTTTATTTAAGAATCTAAAGCTGCCTTCAACTCCTTCATCATTCCATTCCATATCCTTGTCAGGACCTGCAACAAACAGCAAAAACAGCCTGCCTGTATCAATTCCATATTTATTGGAGACTTCCTCAGGCAAAACAACATTTCCTTTTGATTTTGACATTACTACTCCATTTTTATGCAGCATTCCTTGATTGAATAATGTTTTAGCCGGCTCATCAAAGTCTAATAGACCCAAATCGCGAAGGAATTTTGTATAGAATCTAAAATAGATAAGATGCATACAAGCATGCTCTTTTCCGCCTATATACATGTCAACAGGCATCCAATACTTTACTTTTTTAGGGTCAAAGATTTTTTTGTCATTATGTGCATCACAATACCTTAAGAAATACCACGAACTGTTAACAAAGGTGTCCATTGTGTCTGTCTCGCGCTTTGCATTTCCGCCACATTTAGGACATTTAACATTAACAAAAGGTTTGTAGCCAACTAATGGATTTTTTGCACTTGTGAATTTTATGTCTTCTGGCAGTTTAACAGGCAAATCCTTCTCAGGAACAGGCATGATGCCGCACTCATCGCAATAGATTATTGGTATTGGTGTTCCCCAGAAACGCTGCCTTGAAACTAACCAATCTCTCAGCTTGTATTGTGTGGTAAACCTGCCACACTTACGCTTCTCTAAGAACTTTGTAATTTCTTCGATTGCATCACGGTTATTCATCCCGTCAAACTGCTGAGAATTGACCATATTGCCGTCTCCCATATATGCACGAGACATCTTTTTTGGGTCTAGCTCATAATCGGGGGGGTTTAATATAACTTTAATAGGTATATTATACTTCTTTGCAAACTCAAAATCACGCTGGTCATGTGCAGGCACAGCAATTATAGCTCCAGTACCATACTCATAAAGAACAAAATTAGCAATATAGATAGGGACCTTTTCCTTGGTTATAGGATTTATTGCATATCTGCCAATAAACATCCCTTCTTTTTCCTTGTCTTCTGCAGTACGCTCAAACTTATCTTCCATTATAACTTTTTTCACAAATTCTGTGACTGCTTTTTCCTGCTCAGTTCCTTTAACTAACTCTGCAACATCAGGATGCTCAGGAGCATAAACAAGGAATGTTATGCCAAAAAAGGTATCTGCTCTTGTTGTGAAAACAGTTAATTTCTTGTCAGAACCTTCAATCTCAAAATCCATCAAGGTTCCGCGACTTTTTCCTATCCAGTTTGTCTGCATTATCTTTACATCTTCGCTCCAGTCAAGCTTAGCAGTATCCTTCAATAACTCCTCAGCGTAATCGGTTATTTTAAGGAACCATTGATTAAGCTCTTTTAATTCAACCAGTGTATCAGTATGTCTCCAGCATTTGCCATCATGTACTTGCTCATTAGCTAAAACGGTGTTACACTTAGGGCACCAATTTGCAAAAGCCTTTCTTTTGTAAGCAAGACCTTTCTCGTACATCTTAAGAAATATCCATTGATCCCATTTATAGTAATCCGGCTTATGCGTTTCAACCATGCGATCCCAATCATAACTTAAGCCAAGGCTCTTTTGCTGTTTTATGAAAGTAGCAATAGATTTCTCTGTAAAGATCTTTGGATGGCTCTTTTCCTTAATAGCAGCGTTCTCTGCAGGCAATCCTAATGAATCATAGCCCATTGGATAAAGAACATTAAAGCCCTGCATACGCTTGAATCTTGCAAACGCGTCACCAATGCAGTAATTCCTTGCATGGCCCATATGCAATCCCGACCCACTTGGATAAGGATACATCTCTAGAACATAATACTTCTTTTTCTTGGGGTCTTCCTTTACCTTGAATATTCCCTTGTCTGCCCATTTCTTCTGCCATTTTTGGGCTATTTTATTGAAGTCTGTCATAAGAGTTAGAAAATAGCAGGTTTATTTAAAGTTTTAGAAAAAGAAAAAATAATTTAGAATTTCTTAAACTGCGCAGCAGTATCGATTAAATCAACATGGCCCATGAACATTGCTCTGCAGCAATAACGTTCTAAGCCAAGTTCGTCCATTACCTTTTTGCGCTCTTCGCCATTTGCGGTCTTTTCCTTATAAGGCTCCCATAAATGGCCTATTGGTTTTCCGCAACTCCAGCATCTGATTGGTATTATCATTTTTACCTCTCTACCTGTATGATTTTTGTTTTTTTGCTCGTGCTTTACCACGGCAATTTGGCTTATGTGTTTCCTTCCTTCTCACATCAGCAACCAAAAAATTACGATCATAATTCAAAAATGCCTTTTCAAGCTTTTTATCATAAGCAACCAAAGCTCTTGCTGCAGCAAGCCTTGCTGCTTCTGCCTGTGAGTTAATTCCCCCACCCATTACATCAATGCTGATGTCGACTTTGCTTAAAGTAACTCCGGCTAAAAGTAATGGCTCACGAAGCTTTAATCTTGATAACTTAGGCTTGTATTCATCCAACACTATATTATTTATTTTCACGATTCCCTTGCCTTCTTTTAAAGTAGCGCGTGCAATAGCTGTCTTTCTTTTTCCTGATTTATGGATTATTTTCATTTGGACCTCATTAATCTGCAGATATCTCCTGCTGTTTTGTACTTTAGATAAGGTAATTTCGAAACATTAGCTTGCTTAATTGTATCTGCCTTTTGGTCTTTAAGCTTTGCAGGAACACCGATCCAGCACTTTATATTTCTGAATGCCTTTTTTCCTCGCTCTGTTTTGTATGGAATCATCCCTCTTATTGTCCTTCTTACAAGCATGTCTGGCATTCTTGGAAAATAAGGGCCTTGAAGTGGAATTCCACGCTGTATTTTTCTTAGATAATCTTTATAGACCTGGTCTTTCTTGCCTGAGATAACTGATTTTTCGCTATTTATAATTTCTATTTTCTCACCTAGCAAAGCCTTTTTTGCAGCGAATGATGCAAGCCTTCCTAAAATCAAGTCTGTTGCGTCTATGATCATTTTAACCGATTATCCTTATCTTTTTGCCTTTAGGGTCTTCCTTAAGCAATTCTGATATCTGGACTATTTTCGAGCCTGATTTCTGGATCTTGTCTTTGGCTGCGCCTGAAAACTTAAAAGCTGCTATCGTGAGTTTTTGATTCAGGTCTCCACCAGCAAGGACTTTTCCTGGCACAACGACTGTTTCATTCTCCTTTGCATACCTATCTATTCTTGAAAGATTTACTATTCTTCTGTCCCTTGTAGGTCTCTCTAGATCTGTAGCTATTCTTTTCCATAAAGGAATCTTTTTCTCTATTGATTGTTTCTTCAATTCACTTATTAAACCCAAAAGACTTGGGTTTGTTGGTCCTGTTGTCTTCATTTTGATTTATTTTTATAATGCGGGAGACGGGTCTTACGAGCCATAATTCCTCCGGAATTAACGGCATTCGAAGCCGACGCAGCTGAAAAGTCAGCTGGCACCTTCGTGGGTTTCCTCGCTTCGCTCGTCAAGCCCACTTAACTATGATGCGGGAGACGGGTCTTACGAGCCATAATTCCTCCGGAATTAACGGCATTCGAACCCGCGCAGCCACTAAGGCACAAGGCCCTCAACCTTGCTCATTTGACCATTACAGCCTTAAGCAAATGCTCAAAGGTCTCTGACACCCCCGCATAAGCAGGAGTTTATTTTGCAATATTTGTGGCTAACTCGTCAAGCTGCTCCTTGAAAACCTTTGCAGCTTCTAAGACCATTTTCTTAGGGTCAAGCTGACCCCATGACTCTATATAAAAAACAAATTCTGTATTATCACAGTTGAGTTTTATGCCTTCATCTGCATCAGAGCATGCTTCGCATAGATGGCAGTTAAGCAATTTATCCTTGTTTATTACAAGCTTTCCTTCTTTTAGCTCAAATATGTTTACTGGGCAAGCTTCTACAACAGCCTCAGGATTTTTCACATGCCCAATCTCAATTGATGGCCTATATTTGTAATAAACCAAGCCTGGGCTCCACTTCATATGTTCCTTGCCTTGACCTAGCACTGCTGTTGCCTCTATTTCTATATCCTGTCCCTTAAGCAGCTTCACTATAGGAAGCTTAGGATGAACTGGCTTTATTGCTGAATCCTTTGACTTTATGTCTGAAGCGTAAACCACAGCAGGACCTTTTGCCTTCAAGGTCATCTTAAGCTGGCATCTTGCACAGCCTTCACCCTTGCACTTGCATTTTTCTGGTAGATTGTATGACTTAATGTCTGTTGTTAGAGGTATCAAGCCAAGCCTATGCGCTACCATCTCGTCGTATAGGATTGAGTTGTTTTTTCTTAACTCAACATTCTCAATCGCCATTACAGGCACTTCTTCTGATGTCAACCTACGTAAAGCATTCGCAAAGGCTGGTGTTGATCCCTTTAAAATAAAAGATAATTTTCCAGCTTCTTTGTCCTTTTCGAGCATTCGTATTTCCATTATACCCTTCTACCCCTCCTTGCATCTTTTTTTCTGCAACCATCATGAGGTACAGGAGTGACATCCTCTATTATGCCGATGCGCAAGCCCATTCTTGATAAAGCCCTCACAGCAGCTTGAGCGCCAGGTCCTGGGTTATTTGGGCCGTTATGGCCGCCAGGAGCCCTTATCTTAACATGAATTGCATTGATCCCTTTTTCAAGAGCTGTTTCTGCAGCCCTTTTTGCAGCAGTCATTGCAGCTGTTGGTGATGATTCCATTCTATCTGATTTTACAACCATTCCTCCAGAAGCCATTGCAAGGGTTTCTGTTCCAGTGATATCAGTAATATGGATTATTGTGTTATTGTAAGAGGCATATATGTGTGCAATACCCCATCTAGCTCCTTCATACCTTGGCATTCTTATTTCTCCTCCTTAGTTTCTTCCTTCTTCTCTTTTGGTTTTTTCTCTTCTTTTGATTCCTTTTTCTCTTCCTTCTTTTTTTCACTCTTAGCCCTTCTCTTCCTTCCTTGTTTCTTCTTTGGAGATTTCTTTTTTTCTTCTTCTTTTTTGGCTGGCTTTTTTTCTTCAACAGCCCTTTCTGGATGATCAGGATTTGATAGTGCAGATCCAGTTCCAAAATTTATTGAAGCTTCTTCATCCCTTGATACAAGATAAGAAGGTGAGGTGATGTTCTTACCACCAACGTAGACGTGGTTATGGCTTATGAATTGTCTTGCTTGCTTTACTGATCTTGCCAGGTTTCTCTTGAAAACCAATGTCTGTAGTCTTCTGTTCATTATATCCTTAAGGGTTATTGTCAATACATCCTCAAGTTTTGAATCCTTTTCAAGCAAAGCCAATGAATATAATTTTGCTAAGAGTTGAGCTCTTTCAATCTCAGACTGTTTTGTTTGAATGGTGGTTAGTTTCTTTGCTTGCTCATAGAATTTCTTTAGGATGGAATTCATCTTCCATATCTCACGCTTATTCTTCAGGCCATATTCTTTAAAAAGGGTCTTTTCCTCGTCTATCCTGCTCTTCTGCCAGGGGTGAGTTGGAGGATAGAACTTCTTTTTCTGTTTCTTTATATCTCCCATTTTTATACCCTACCTGCCTTTGTTCCTGCTTTCTTCTTTACGCCAAGAGATACCTTGCCCTTGTTTTTCCTGAAGTTTGATTTTGTACGCTGGCCTCTTACCGGCAATCCGTAAGCATGCCTCATTCCTCTGTAGCATCTTATCTTCTTAAGGATCTTTATGTCTGTTTCATGCTGGAATTTCAGGTTGCCAGTAAGCAAATGCTTTGATGTACCGTCATCAAGGTCTTTCCTTCTATTGAGCAGCCATTCAGGCAAATTAAATTTTGATGGGCTGTCTATTATGTCACTTAGTTTTTTTATCTCTGAGTCATTTAGGTTGCCTGCTTTTTTAGTATGACTGATGCCTGATACATTGCATACAGCATTTGAGAACATGAAGCTAACTCCTTTTATCTTTCTAAGAGCCTGCAAAATAGGTTTATTTCCATCTAGGTCTGTGTTTGCAATACGTATTATGTGCTTGAAATCCTTTTCTTCTGGCATTTTGTTATTATGGCTTATAGAATTCTAAGAGAACCCTACAAGCGCTATTCACTCGGGTTTTATGTTGGGAACTCTGGGCGATTTATAAAGGTTATGATTAATCAGAGTTGACGCTGTTAATTAAAATACATACATTGTGTGTAAAAGAAGGTTATATAAGATTACATACACTGTGTGTATTGGTGACTTGTATGAGTAAAATTTATAAGGTACCTAAGAACACTTAACTGTTATGGTGGCCATGGTGTAGCTCGGCAGCACTGGAGACACGTTTTAAACGCTTCAATGTGGTATGCCATGCAGAAATCTCCTAGGGCGAGTTCAAATCTCGCTGGCCACCCCATTTATTTCTTAATGCTCATAATCTTTGTTGACAGATAAGGGAGAAGTAAAGCAACAGTATAAACAATTGCAATTGTTAATGGCTGCTGCTGTGTTTTTAGTCCTGCTGCTATGATCAAATTCTTAGTGAACATTGTCATATAAACAATAGATACTACAGCAAGGGATAGTATAGAAAAGATAGCAAACACGTGGTGTTTAGTTACAATATGCTCTATATCGTGAATAATATGGTCTATGAAAAGGCCTAAAGCTATACCTAAGATTGCTGCGACTGAATACAAGGCAAATCCAGTAAAAAAGAACATAAATGGAACCAGGATTACTGAGGCAACAAGATTGCCGATAATTGCTATTGCAAGAAAAAGCCAGTAGACAGATCTATCAAGGAATTTTACAAAAGGAGTTTTTTTCTCTTTTGCTTCTTTTGTTATTTTGGATAACCTCTCTATCTCTTCTAAGGTCCACCCCTTTTTCAGCAGTTTGTGGTGAAGATGTTTAGTCATTTTGTAAAAGCTCTGCTAATCTTTTAAACTCAAGAGAAGCTGGGCTGTCTGGATGCGTGAATACAACTGGATTTTTCGTTAGCAAGGATTCTCTAACATTCTTGTCTTCCGGTACTATGCTGATTATGGGCCTGTTCATTATGGATTTTATCCTGCTTAATGGGATGTCCTGTTTATTTCCTGTAACTTTATTTAGGACCACACCAGTAACAACTGAGCCAAGCTGTTCAGCAAGAGCAGCTGTCCTTATGGCTTCGTTAATTGCGCCATGGTCAGGATTTGTTACTATGAGTGTTTCATCGGCACTTTTCAGGACAGACCTTACTTCATTTCCAAGACCAGCCCCAAGGTCAATTATAACCACCTCAGCCTTGCCAATAAGCTTAATCATGGCATTTCCAATATTCCTTGAAAGACCTGCATCTAAATGTAAAGAACCATTTGAAGGGATTAACCCCATTCCACTTGGATGCAGATAGATTGTGTCTGCTATATTTTTAGTTCCATTTAGCACTTCAGTAAGGCCATGAAGCTCTTGAGGAAAACCAAGGTACAGGCTGACGTTTGGCTGCGTAAGATTGCCGTCAACAACCAGAACCTTTAAGCCAAGATTATTTAATGCAATCCCAAGATTAATGGCTGTAGTTGTTTTTCCTGTACCGCCTTTTCCAGAAGCAATAGCTATGAACCTAGTCATCTTTTTTTCCAATAATCAAATCAGTTATATAGTTTATAAATTCTTTTGTTTCTTTATAGTATTCTTCCAATTTGTCTATATCTATTTCAAGATTTGTATTATTATCAAAGATTGTTGTCATAGTGACATGTCGCCTGTACTCCTCTCTTTTTGTATAATCTGTTTTCATCACTCTTCTCAATAATAGATAAAATTCAAGGCCTTTTTTCAGATAGTCATCAGCAAATTTCTTTTCCAGGAGTTCTACCTTCATTCCTGGGTTTGATGGATAATCCTTGATCTTTTTCTTTGATTTCAAGTGCATAAGAAGCGCCAATACTCCGCAGTCATATGTGTTTATTATCCGCGCAACTGTATTTCTAATCACATCTACTGTCCTTGTATATTTCAGGCTTACATATATCAGATGGTCTACTCTTCTTAATTCGCTTCTTGCGGCATGCAGTTGTTCTTCCACATCCGGGTCTATTTTTGCCATTTTAGTTTGTTGCTGGTTTGTTTTTTACTAATTTTGATATTGCATCCAGAAAAGACTTTGCTCCTGTGAGGTATTTGTTTATCTTATCTGCTGAGATTGCTTTCATGTCATAATTATCTGAGCATATAACAAAGCAGCCCTTTCTTGTAAATTCAACAGGGCTTTTCCTATGCTCTACAATTATATCCTTAACTTCCTCTAAAATGCTTACATGCTCTTTTTTTATTTTGTATTTGTCTACAAGTCTTGATCTGAACATGTTAAACTTTGATGCAAAGTTATCATGGAACGGAGGAATACTCTTTAATGCTCTCTCATAGTAAAGCAGAGATGCCATAGCATTTGTCATGCCAAGGAATATATTATCCATAACAGCTAAAAGAAGTTTTGTGTCTTTGACAAGAGGGTATGATTGTGTTAATATATGATCTGCGGTTTTAAGCTTTTTTGCTGCCTCCTCTTTTAACTCCAGAAACTTCTCCATATAAGTATAGTAGATGTAAAGTATAAAAAGTTTTTCTTGAAAAGGGCGTCAATTCCGAGAATTTACTTCTTAAGCTCCATTATTGCTGCAGCAAGGTCTCCATCATGCTTTTCTATCGCTTCTTTAGCTGCATTTTCATCAACGCCTGTTTGTTCCATCACTGTTTTTATGTCATCCTCATTTATTTCCGGCTTTGTAGAAATTGATTCCTCGCGAGCTTCACCAGCAACCTGGTATGTTTGCTGGCCCATCATGTTTACTTTTGAAACTGATGGATTTTCTATGATTATGTTTTTGTCTTCGCATTTTATTATGACTTCTGTTGCAGGGATTTCTACCTGTTGTATGCCCATTCTTTTCATGGCCTGCTGCATTTTCCTTGGATTCATTCCTGGGAACATAAGAAACACCTTATAATCCAAACATTGCGGCACCAAATGTATAAAGAATTGCCATTAGAATTATAACTGCTATAATAAGAACAACTATATGGCCTGGCTTGAATTCCAGCTTTGATTTATACTCGTCAAAATATCTTACTAAGCCCCCCATTCCGGATGGCATTCGCATTTTTTCTTGTCCCATTATCATCACGTAAAAAAGTTAGTAGGGTTAGAATAAGCCACCTTTTGTAGGAACCTTAGTAACCGCAACTTGTGCGATTGATGCTCCTTCTTAGCATTTAACTAAGCGTCTTTGCGTGCCATAAATGCTCTTCGAGCATTTAACGGTGCTTGACTTGCACAGACAAGGACTATCCGTTTCACCCGTTCTTATTAAAACGTCTGCCTGTTAGCTTGTTCTTGTCACCAAAAACTTCAAAGGCATCATCCTCTTAATAAGAGGTCTCGTTTCTGTGATGTTGCCGCCCATTTCTGGACCTTACTTCCGTAAGTTGCCACAATAAGTGGGTGGACTTTCCTCAGTCAAACAACATGGTTGCCTGCGGATTTAACCGCTTGACCGTTAGCTAAGTACTAACCCTACTGCTATTGGGTAATATACCCCTATTTATAAATTTAATGGTAGTTTAAGACGAGAACACAATAACCTTACTTTCCTGCTTTCCAAGCCATATAGGCTTTTCATCAACAACCTTGAACTTATGCTTTTCAGCTGCTTTCTTTAGTTCTTCAGGAGATTTTGCAATCACAGCTATCTTTCCTTTCTTTTTCAGAACAAACTCTGCCTGATAAAAGAATTCATTGTACAGCTTTTCAATATCCTTAGGGTTTGTGTGCTTTGATATTGCTGGCGGGGTTGTGATGATTTTATCAATGCTGTTCTTATCCACCTTAGTGTCGAGCCATTCTATTTCCATTCTTGAGAAATTGATTATTTTGTCAACAGCAGCTATCTTTGCGTTCTTTTTTGTTGCATCAACATGTCTAAACTGAGCATCAAATGCGTTTATCATTGGTTTCTTGACTAGTTTCTTTTCTTTGTCAATTTTATCAAAGAAATCATCAAAATTGATATCATTAAAACATTTTAATTTTAAAAATGAAAATCTGTCCTTTCTGAAGTGATTTACTGAGATATTTGAGGAATACAAAGCAGCTTCTATCGGAATCGTTCCTGAGCCTGTGAAAGGGTCCAATAAAATTTCATCTTTCTTGTAATCTGCAATTCTTAACATGGCATAAGCAACTGTTCCTTTTAATGCAGTCGGGTGTGAAAAAACCTTATATTCCCGTTTGCTTAAGTCAATTCCTGCAAAATCAATGCCAAAAAAACAATCATTGTCAGAAATAAAAACATAAAATATAATATCAGGGTTATCGAGATTTACCTTTGGCTCGTATTTGTTTTTCTTCTTAACATTATCAATTATAAACCCGCCAACTTCTGCGTTTATTTCCTCGCTTGAGATAGAATCGTTATCAACCTTAGAGCAGCTGACCCTGAATGTTTTATCCTTATCCAGCCAATCATCAAGGTTTATTTTATCGACTATAATTTTTATCAATTTAAAAAATTCATCATTATCTTTAAATTTAAAAGAGTCAAATGATGAAAGAACTCGCGTGATTGATTGTGATTTATAGCAGAGCGTACACAACTCAATTAATTCAGCATCAAAAACAAGGCAAGAATTCTTTATTTCAGACTTTTTATTTAATATCTCGTTTATTTCTTTAGAAGTTATATCTTCAATGCCTTTTGAGGTTATTGCTAGGGCTTTCATTTAATCTTCTTTTACTATTTTAGCAGCAGCAACTACCTTATCCTCAGGAGAAATTCTCATTAATCTTACCCCCTGTGTATTTCTGCCGATCACTGAGATTCCTCCTGCATTTGTCCTTATCGCTATTCCGTGCTTGCTGATAAGCATGATATCGTCTTGGTCAGTAACTGATTTGATTTCAACAACCTTGCCGTTTCTCTCCGAGCAGATTATATTTCTAACTCCAGAGCCACCCCTGTTAATCAGCCTGTATTCAGAAATCTTTGTTCTCTTACCATAGCCATTTTCTGTTATTGTCAGCAGGGTTTTTTCATCTTTGCCTATAACAGTCCCAATTACTTCGTCATTTCTTAGCCGTATGCCGCGAACTCCTTTTGCTGTTCTTCCCATCGACCTTACATCCTTTTCATTAAATTTAACAGCAATGCCGTTTTTAGTAGCTATTATTATCTGCTTTGAGCCGTCTGTTAATTTAACCCCTATAAGCTTATCATTTGGTTCAAGCTCTAATGCCCTTATTCCCGCACTTCGGGGCCTTGAGAACTCTGCCAGATTTGTTTTCTTTACTAAGCCGTTTTTTGTGACCATTAAAAGGTATTTTTGAGGGTCAAACTCTTTAACCAGTATGGAGGCTGTTACTTTTTCGTCCTTATCGAGCTTCAATAAGTTAACAATGGCTTTTCCTTTTGCTTGTCTTGAGGTTTCTGGGATATAATAAACCTTTAGCCAATAAACCTGGCCTTTATCTGTAAAGAATAGGACATAGCTATGTGTATTTGCAACAAAGATATCTTCAACAAAATCTTCTTCTTTTGTTGTAGCTGCAATTACGCCTTTTCCTCCACGATGCTGCTGTTTGTAAGCCTTGATCGGAATCCTTTTTATGTAGCCGGAATGGGTTATTGTAACAACCATATCTTCTTCTTTGATCAGGTCCTCCATATTAAGCTCTGTTGTCTCTACATCAACTATTTGTGTGCGACGCGCATCTGAATATTTCTCCTTTAATTCCAAAAGCTCATTTTTTATTATATCAAGGATTTTTTGCTCAGAGCCTAAGACTGACTTTAATTCCTCGATTAATTTTAACAGCTCAGAATGCTCATTCTTTATCTTGTCCTGCTCCATAGAAGCCAGCCTTTGCAATTTCATATCGAGGATTGCTGTTGCTTGTTTTTCTGTAACATTATAATTGGTCATTAATGCTGATCTTGCTTGTGCAACTTCACGGCTTTCCTTGATCAATTTGATAACAGGATCGATGTTGTTTATTGCGATTATTAATCCCTCGAGAATATGGGCTTTATCCTGTGCTTCTTGAAGCTCAAACTCTGTTCTTTTTCTTACAATTAATCTTCTGTAATCAATGTAATTCTGTATCAATGCTTTAAGATTCAGCACTCTTGGCTGGTTATCAACCAATGCAAGCATTATTACTCCAAATGTTGTCTGCAGCTTTGAATGTTTATACAGTTGGTTAAGAACAACAGTCTGGTTTGCGTCTTTTCTAAGCTCTATCACTATGCGCATTCCTTCCCTATCACTTTCATCACGAATGTCTGAAATTCCATCAATTTTCTTGTCATGCACTAAATCTGCTATCTCTTCTATTGCCAATGCTTTGTTCACCATGTAAGGTATTTCTGTTATGATTATCCTGCGCTCTTCTGTGGTTATTTTTGCCCTTATAGTTATTTTTCCACGACCGGTATTGTATGCATTTACTATCCCATTTCTTCCACAAATCAAAGCGCCTGTAGGAAAATCAGGACCTTGTATATATTGTATTAATTCTTTTATTGTTATCTCAGGATTGTTGATTTGAGCTATTGTTGCATCTACTATTTCACCCATATTATGCGGAGGGATGTTTGTTGCCATACCTACAGCAATGCCAGAACTTCCATTTACAAGCAGATTGGGTATTTTTGATGGAAGGACAGATGGCTCTTTAAGGCTTCCATCAAAGTTGTCAACAAACCTTACTGTTTTCTTATCAATGTCCTGCAGCATCTCTTCTGCAATTTTGTTTAAACGAGCTTCTGTATAACGCATTGCAGCTGCGTTATCGCCATCTACTGAGCCAAAATTACCCTGGCCTTGTATTAAAGGGTATCTTAATGAAAAAGGCTGTGTGAGCCTAACCATTGAATCATAAACAGCTGTATCACCATGGGGATGGTATTTTCCTAAGCACTCACCCACAATTCTTGCAGATTTCTTGAAAGGCTTGTTGTGGAACATGCCCATCTGCTGCATTGCATAAAGAATTCTTCTGTGTACAGGCTTTAATCCGTCCCTTACATCTGGCAAAGCTCTTCCCACAATAATTGACATAGAATAATCTAGATAAGACTGCTTCATCTCATCTTCAATCAACTTTTGGACTACTTTTTGCTCTGTTTCTTGTTGTTTTTCTTCTTCCATTTGAGAAACCTAGAGTTCTTTCGTCTAGGGTTTATGATAGGATTTTATTTATAAGTCTTTTGCTTATAAAATGGCGTTAGGGGGGCTGTATCCCTAGAATTTTGGGGTTTTGGCAAAATCAGAGCTTCTTAATTATTGACTTGTTAACACTCATGCTAAAACCGCAATAAACACATCTCTTCCTTTTTCCTGTTAGAACTTGACCTCTAGAATCATACTTCATCTTATTGCCACATTTAGGGCACTTAAGCAAGAACATCATTTTTTGCTTTTCTTTTTCTCTGCTTGTTCCTTCCTTAACTGTATAATATCCTTTGGTCCTTCTTCTGATGGTTCTGCAAACTTTATTTTTTCCTCACCAGCAGTTTCAACCATCTCTTCAACTTCTTCTTCAAAATCTGGTTTCTCTGGCATTGGTTTTTTTGCTTTCTTCTTTGGTTTTTCTACTTTCTCTTCTATTTTTGTCTCAGGAGCTTTCGGCTTTATTGGTAGGGCTTCTTTTTTTTCTTCTGGTTTCTCAGCTTCTTCTTTTGGTGCTTCTCCAGGCTCAACCTCTTTCTCCTCCGGAGCCTCTTCTTTTTCTTCCTCTGGTTTCTCTTCTTCAGCTTCTTCTTTTTCTCCTGCTGGCTTTTCTTCTGGATGCAGCATTGATTCAAGCTCTGCTTCTACTTCTGGAGTCATTTCTTCTTCCTTTGTAGGATGTAAAATTTCTTCAGACCTTTTCTCTGCTCTTTTTTCAAAATCTATCTCCTCTTCACTTGGTGGCTTTTCTTCTTCCTTTGGTTCTTTTGGCTCTTCTTTTTTCTCTTCTTCTATTTCTTCCAAAGCCTCTTCAATCTCTTCTTCCTCCTCTTTTTTCTTTGGCTCTTCTTTTGGTTTTTCCTCTTCTTCAAGAGCTTCTTTAGGTATTTCCAGAACTGTTTCTTCCTCTGGAGCTTTAGGTTTTTCTGGTTTTGCTTCTGGCTTTATAGGTGGCGGGATTACTTCTTTTTCCGGTTTAGGTGGTTCTTTGGGTGCTTCTGGTTTTTCAGGAGCTTCCTCCTTTGGTTTTTCTGGTTTAGGAACCTCTTCTGGCTTTTCTTCAGGTTTTTCAGCCTCTTCAACAACCTCTAAGTCACCAAGCTTTTCTGCTGGCTGCAACTGTGGTTTTTCTTCCTTAAGCGCTTTCTTTTTCTGCTCTTCTGATAACTCATATTCCTCAAGCTTTACCTTATGGCCTGTTTTATCAATCATATCTACTTCTTTATGTCTTGCTTTTTCTTTCTGTTCTTTTTTAATGGCCTCTATTTCTGCCTCTTTCCCCTCAATTGCCTTTGCCATTTCGTCAACATTCTTGAATTTCTCTTTTAATTTGTCTTCGGGGATATCAAAGTATTCAAAGAATTTCTGGGCTAATTTGATTAGTTTTGTCCTGCCATGCTTTTCCCTTGTTATGTAACCAGCTTCTTCAAGCTCTTTTAGGTGATCATAAGCTTTATTTGTACGTATCTTAATAACATCTGACTGTTTTACAGGCGCTTTCCATGCAACTACTGCAAGGGTTTCTGTAATTGTCTTGCTTAGTTCTGTTGCAGTTACGATCTTTCTAACTAAGTTAAGGTATTTTTCACGTACAGTAAGCTTCCAGAAATCACCTTCCTGCACAACCATCAATGACTCTTCTTTTGTATCATACCAATCCTTTAGCTCATTTAATGCTTTTATGACATCTTCTTTTTTTGCATGACACAGCCTTGTTAATTCATCTATATGCACCTTTTTTCCTGCAGAAAATAGAACAGATTCAACCTTGTTCCTAAGTTCCATTTTACCCCTTTTATGTTAAGCTATAAAGTCCTTCTTCTTTTTTTATTTTATTATCATTAATTAATTTTTCCAGGAATGGTTCAAGTTCTTTCTCATTAATGCCAGTAAACTTTGATAGATTCTGTAAGTTAAGTTTTCTTGATTTTAACAGCAACATTACAAGATTCGTTGTTAATAAGTTCATGTTTTTCTTAACAAAATCGTTCTCTGCCTTGAAGCTTTTTGCTACCATATCTACCTTATGCAGTCTTGCCTGTAAATCAGTTAGCAAACTAGATATATCATTCATCTTTAATTTTAGCTCTTCTGGCTTGATTATCTCCATTGTAGAAGGCATGTAGTCAAAGCAAAAGCCAATCATTGCTGGCAGGCTTTTTGATATCATCTCGACTTCAACAAACTTGCTAAAGAGCTTGTCCTGAGGCTTTGTTTCAGCATAATCCTCTTTTAGAATCATGAAATTATCATCTTCTTTAATCTGCTCGATATATTTTACAAGAGCTTTTTCAATATGCTCTTTTGGTTTTCCAAGTATCTCAATTATTGTCCTAAACCTTATTTGCTGCTCATTTGGGTTGTCCATAGTTGGCTGTATTTTGTCTTTGTTTAAAAATTTTTGTTATTTTTTAGTATTAAAATTATATTTAACAATATAGCTAAGACAAGCAGGAAGTAGATTATGAGTTGCTTTACCCTAATATTTGTTGATTCATAGATTGTAACCGGCGTCTTTAATATCCTTACATTGCTGTTAGGGTCTATGAGCCCCAAAAACTCGCTAGAAGAAATTTGTTGGTCATCGGCTTCAGCCAGCGATGATGTGACTGTTATGCCCTGTGTTATTTCCTTTATTGTTTTTTGGTCATCTCTTTTGATTCTTATTTTAAGATTATAGTCGCCAGGCTCAGCCTCATCAACAATATTTTTCAACTCAACAGTGTCTACATCACTAGGGGCAATTTCTATCTTTTCTCTGTTGGCTTCCCTCTCTCCAGAATAGCTTTTAGAGCCTCTGTACACATAAGACCAAACCTCAAATTCATGGGGCATGTTATCATTATTCTTTATCTTTACATCAACATCAAACTCGTTTCTTAAGTTAATCTCCTGCGGAGCTTCATTTAGCTCATATGAATATGTTGATTTCTTTTCTTTATCGCAAAGGTCCTCAGTAATGCCCTCAATGTCCATCTTTTTTGTGTCATCCTCACCAAGGCCTTCAGCATAGATCACGTATACGCCATCTTCATATTCATAATCGCAGTTTGGGTAGAGCTGGATTGGCAGGGTAAGAGAATAATCCTGATATTTTGTATAAACATTTGTCTTTGATTGCTTGCTTATAGGCTCATCATCATCTTCGTCAGCTACCCATAGCTTTATGCTGTCTTTTGTTGTCTTTCCTTTGTATACATTAAGCTTTACTCTTATTGTCTGGCCAAAAGCTCCTTTACCATCTGAACCAAGGTCATATATCTCTTCAATTCCGATTGATGAATCTTCCTCTATAGGGCTTCCTTTCATTGTTACAAGTTTTTCAGCGTGATTATTTTGAAGGTTTGTTTCTTCACAAGTTACAAGGATATCTGCTTTTATCCAATATGATCTATCCTCGATGTTCGGTGTCCAAGTGTTAGATGTTTTATGGTATGTTGATGGCTCGTTTGTCCAGGGGGTGTATGATTTTACTGTGTTGCCAAACAAGTCCTCTATCCTAACGATCCCAGTTAACAAGGTAGAATTGCCAAATAATTTTGTGGCTTTTACTCTAAAAGTGAAGTCTTCTCCAGATTCAAATACTGTATCAGCCAGTATCTCAACAAACCAGTCACAGCCAGTTGTTGCGTATAGAATGCTTCCATCATTTGCATAGCCAGGAGTTGGCTCTGCTATGTTCCATGTTGAGTTAAGGAATGCATTGCTTTTTCCTTTTTCTGTGGTTGTATAGGTTACTTCATCAATTAGTTGATTTCCGTCATATATGTAGAGCGTGTCGCCATCGTTCTTTAGCCCATTACCAATAGATGCGTCATCAACATACAGCCTTATTGCAGATGGGTCTGTGTCAAAGTTATTGTAAACCCTTGTTGCATCATCTGTGATTATAGCATAGCCATAAGCTGGTATGACTGTACCTCCTCCATTATATAAGCCCCCCTCAATTGTGTCATTGCTATTATCATCTCTGATCATATAACCAGAAACGTCAATTTCAGAATTACCATCATTGTATAGCTCTACCCATTCATTATAGGTATCATCTTCTGTATTTGCCATTATTTCATTTATGATTAAAGCAGAAATTGGTTTAGCCAATATTATTGCTACAAGAGCAAAAAGTATGGTCTTTTTCAATTTATCTTAGTTAAATAGCAGATATTTAAAAGTGTAACTATTTTAGAATGCTCCTAAATCTTTTTAACTTAAGTTAATTCTCAACAGACATTGTTAGGGGGTGTTATATCGTGGGTCTGTTTGGTAAAAAGAAAAAGGTTGTTTCTGGATTGGATATCCCGCCTGCTCCGCCTCCAGTTAAGATTAGTGAAGAGGTTTCTGCTCCTCCAGAAGCTATTGAGCTTCCAGAGTTCCCTAGTTTACCAGAATTTCCTCCTCCGCCTGGAAAGGGGTTGCCTACTTTTGAGGAAGGGTTAAAGAGGGGAGGGAAGGCTCCTCCTGTAAAAGAGGCTATTGAAAAAGAGATTCCACCACCAATGGAAGAGATTCCTCCTCCACCTACAGAAGAAATGGAGATGCCCCCACCGCCTATGAAAGCGCCGCTGCCAGTAAAAGCCAAAGGAGATATTCCAGAAGCTCCACCAGCCCCAGGGATTCCGCCGCCGCCTATGAAAGCGCCTGAAGAAGAACTTCCAGAGGCTCCTCCAAGACCTGAAGAAGCAGCACCTGAGATGCCGTCATTTGAGGCTGTAGAAGAGGAGATTGGCGAGGAAGAAAAGGTTGGTATGAGGGTCACAGAAGGTCCTATCTTTATAAGAGCTGATAATTACAGATATGTCCTGGATGAGTTAAGTGTTGCAAGAAACATTGTAAAAGAGTCTGGTGAATTATTTGCAGGGATTGAGAACATAAGCTCGAGCAGTGAACAGGCATATGAAAATTGGCGTTTGTGTTTAGAGGATGTAGAAAGAAAGTTGCTGTATGTTGATAAATCATTATTTGGAGGAGGGTGATTTGATATGGAAGAAGTAAAAGCTGGAAGTCCTGTTTTTGTAAAAATTGATGAATATAAAGACGTGCTGGAAATAATTGGTGTTGTAAAAGATAAGATAGAAGAAGCCAGAAATACATTAGGAAGGATAAATGAACTAAAGAATGATGAAGACGGTGAATTAGAGATGTGGAATTCAAAGCTTGAAGAGATTGAGGAAAAGATTGAATTTATTGACAAATCGTTGTTTCAACCTGAAACCTTATAGGTGATTAGATGGCTAAAGGAGAGAATGTCTTTTTTGTAGGAATAAAAGATCCAGATGATCTGAGAAGAAATGTTCTTGAGACTGCTAGAGGAGCAATTCAAACACTGCAGCTGTTTGAGAAGTTCAGGAATATAAGAGATGAGAAGATAAAGGCCATTAACCAGCTTAAAAGTGATTTAAGGGAAGTTACAAGGCTGGTCTCGAAACTAAAGACTGCTTTGCCTAAGGCGAAGTTAAGGGTAAAGCTCCATGAGCATGAAAGATTAAAAGGCGGGAAAGCAAAGAGAAAGAAGAAACCAAAAGAAGTTGTAGTAGAGGGGGCTGCAAAGGGCGAACTTGAAAAGCTCGAGGAAGAGCTGTCTGCTATTGAAGGTAAATTAGGCGGTTTGGGTTAAGGTTTATTTCTATTATTTTATCATTATTAAATTTATCACTTGGTGCACTTTTAGCATGCACAAATAGTTGTGCACTTGGTTGAGTTTTTTATTATTTAATTTTAAAAATTTAAAACAATTAAAAATAAATAAGGTTGAACTTCGTAGTTTAGACAAACATTGTTTGGCTTCTTCTGTTTCTGCACCTAATGGTTAATTTTGTTGATGGTGGCTATACATACAATGTGTGTATTAAGAAGTTTGATAGTAAACTATAAATAAAACAATATTTTTCGCTCTCTCTATGCGGGGATGCCGGAGACCTAAAGGCATATGCCCTAAGGCCGGATTGGCCAAACGGGATAGACTCAAGGCATTTGAGTGTTGAGTGCTCGTCAGAGTGCGATGAAAGAATCATTTGTAAGTCATCTATTGGCTTAGTGCCTACCGGGGTTCGAATCCTCGTCCCCGCATTTAATTTATAGAATTTTAACGGCTAACATCAAATAATTTTTCTGTCATCCATCTAAAGCCTAATGTCTGTTTTGTGTAAGGTATTTTAACTGACCAGTACAGGTGCCCTACCAGCCTCTCAGCCAATGACCTATGCCCTGGCCTCTTATGATATTCTTCTATTTCTTCTGCAGGGCCTATCTTGTGTTTGTGTTTGAGTTCTTTTTTATGTGCTCTCACAGCTAACTGATAAGCGTGTAGATGTTTTGCCCAGAACCTTTTTTGTTCTTTCGCATCTGCAGGTTGATTTGGCTGCTCAGGTTTGTTCATCGCTTTTCTAGCAAAACTCATTGCGTAGTCATGAACCCAGTAAAAGTGTTCAGGTGGTGGACGTTCATCCCCAAAGCCCCGCCAGAACTCGACATAAACTATCGGATAAACATGTTCAAGGACTTCCTGTAAGGTAGCCGCGCCTGCCCGTCTTGCTTGTTCTCCAATTAGTGCTTCATGCCTGTATAATTTTTTATAATCATGGATTAATTGTTTAATGCCTTTTGGACCCCGGTATTTTGTTTCCAGTGATGAGGCAACTCCTGGCATTAAAACGCTTGCTTTTTCAACGGCAATATGTAATGCTGACCTTAGCTCGTTTTGTGTGGGCTCTCTTCCACCAGCTTGTGTCTGAAGCATATTCTCAAACTCGTTCAAGACATCATCAAATAATAATGCATGAGCTAGTTCATCTTCTCTTAATCCCTGAAGGATGTTCCATGATTCTGTTGCTCGTTCTCTTGTTATATCTCCATCAAGATAACGCCTGCAGGTTTCTTGTGCAGCATAGTCACGGTCTGCTCTGATAGGATTTCTTGGTTGTCTAATTTTTGCAGCAAGCCCTTCAGGATCAGGCAGCGCGTCTCCTAGAAATGCATAATACCTGTACCTCCCATCAAATCCCTCTGAGTTTCCGCTGGATAGATATATCTCCTGTAACCCCTGCCTTGTATGGTCTATTGACTTCTTGAACACTGCTTCTGTGATAAAATCTCTTATCTTCCAATAGTTAGCTACGGCTTTGATATGATCATCAGCAGTTTGGATAAATGAATTTGCCGCAGTAGCTGGTTCTCTTCCTGTTATAGACGCGTCATTGCTGCTTTCCCCAAGAAATTGAAGCCCCCTACATAAAGGTGAGAAAACATCCCATATTTCTTCTGCTGGATGGGCCTGCATTCTGTATGCCTTTCCTATTTCATCAATGCCTTGTGCCTCCAAATAATCAGCTGCACCAGGCCCAAAAAGAGTAGTTATCTCACTTACTGCCTTTTTACGTACTCCTTCAAGCTGTTCAATAGTTGGCTCTGGAACAGGATCATCAAGCTGGGCTTCTAAATTACTTATTTGAGCTGATATACCGGCTAGTTCCGGGTCTGTTGGATCTGGAACAGCATCAAGTTTGGCTTGTAAAGTGGCTATTTGGGCTGGTAAAATGGCTAGTTCTGCTTCTCTTGCTTTACGAATCTCTGCGGTAACATTATCAGGTATGTTAGATTTTATGTATTCCTGATATAGCTGCTCCCCTTGTTTTGCTTGCTCAAGCCTTTGCTTTAAAAACTGCATTTGTGATTCCAGCTCTAACCCAAGCAACAATGAATGATAGATTCTTTCCTTTACTTTTTGTTTTTGTTCATCACTGCCATTGTATTCTGTTTTAAGCCATGTTGTACATATATTATCCCTAATGTTTCTCATGGCTTTTCTAAATCTTTCACGGATTTTTTCAGGATTCTGATTTGATCCAAGTACGCTTTCCCTCAGATTAGTAATTTCCGAAACTTCTGCTTCCAAAAGCTGCGGATTCAAGTGTCTAACGCCCTTATACCAGGCTTTCAGAGCTTGAAGTGGGGTATAAATTACTCTAGAGCGCTCCAGTAGCCACTTATGTATTCCTTCATCAATGCCTGCTTTACGCCTGGCTTCATATGTTTCCCTGTGAGGTAAGAGGACATGAGCAAGACCTAATGCTTTCTCATAGTACGGAAGGAAATCCTGCATTGTAGGGTCGGCTATGTCAGGGTTCTTTACTTCGCTACCTTCCTGTTCCCTACGCCTTTGTTCAGTTTTCTTATTATATAGGCCACGCAATTCCTTAACAAGTATCCTTCTTAGCAGTTCATCAAAATCTGCTGCACTATCCTGATTGCGTTCTTCTGGAGGAATATATTTTGCTGATATCTCATCTTCTCCTAGTTTTTCAAATTCTTTGCGAACAAGCAAATGAAGCTTATCCTCTTCTCCTTTTAATACAGCCACTTGCATATCCAGAAACCTTCGAACATGCATATCGACAACAGGCACTACCCTTCCCATAAACATTTCATATAAAACCTCTCCAAGCGGCTTGCCTGATTGTTCAAGAGCAGTTTTAACCCACTCAAAGGTATGGGGTATTGCTTTTATCTGCCAGTTATGTTTAGGATGGTAGCTATCGCTTAGAATAGTGGCAGCCACAAAACCAAGCTGTCCAGCTACTCTTGAAGCATTGGCTATTGCATCATCATCATCCTGCCCATATGCCTTAAAACCTTTAAATGATTTAATGTGTTTTCGCGCCTCTTCAGGGTCTACTCCTGCGTCATTAAATTCTCTTAGAAAATCCTCTAACCTATCATATGTAATTTCAGCTTCGAATGACATTTTTCTATAATGCAAATATTATATAATTTATAAATCTTTACATTGTTATCACTATATAATAGAGATTTTAGTAAATTTAGGCAAAATATATATAATAGTAGCTAATAAAGGTGGGTAAAATGATAGAAATACGCGCAGTTGGAGGCTATAATGAGGTTGGCAAGAATATGACTGCCATTAAGATAGATGATGAGGTTGTTATCATAGATATGGGCCTTCATATGGAGAGTTACATTAAGTACACTGAAGAAGATGAAGATATACGCAATATAAGCGCTGCTGAGCTGTTAAAAGTAGGAGCAATACCTGATGATTCTGTAATCAAGGACTGGAAAGGTTCTGTTAAAGCAATTATCCCAACGCATGCGCATCTTGACCATGTTGGTGCACTTATCTTTCTTGCTAATAAGTATAAGGCTCCGATAGTCTGCACGCCTTTTACAAGAGAGGTTATAAGAAGCATAAGCAAGGATGAAGGAATAAAACTAAAGAACAATATCAAAACACTTAATGTGAACTCCAGCTATAATATTTCTAAAAACATTAAGATTGAATTCATAAATATGACCCATTCTACACCTCAGACAGTTATGGTTGCTTTGCATACAAGGCATGGAATTGTCCTGTACGCAAATGATTTCAAATTTGACAATCATCCGATTATTGGGAAAAAGCCAAATTACAAGAGGTTAAAGGAGTTAGGCAAAGAGGGTGTTTTGTGTGCAATAGTTGACTGCACAAGAGCAAAAAGATCAGTTAAAACCCCAAGCGAGACTGTTGCAAAAGAAATGCTCAGGGATGTTATGCTTGGAACAGATTCAACAAACAAAGCAGTTATTATCACTACATTCTCTTCACATCTTGCAAGGCTAAAGTCAATTGTAGAGTTTGGCAAGAAGATGAACAGAAAGATTGTCTTCTTAGGGAGATCATTGGCAAAATATACTAAAGCAGGAGAAAATATTGGCTTAGTGAAGTTCTCCAAGGAAGTTGAAATCGTGAAGTTTGGAAAGCAGATAAAGAAGAAGCTAAAAAAGATAGAAACTGATGGACGCGAGAAATATCTTATGGTTGTTACAGGCCACCAGGGAGAGCCTAAAGCAACCCTGTCAAAGATCGCAGATAAAGTTTTGCCGTTTAAGCTTTACTCAGAAGACCATATAATCTTTTCATGTACGGTTATTCCATCTCCTACGAATATTGAGAACAGAAAAATTCTTGAAGATAAATTAAAAAGGTATGGTGTGAGGATTTTTAGGGATATACATGTAAGCGGGCATGCTGCAAGAGAAGATTTGAGAGACTTGATAAACCTGGTTGAGCCAAAGAACCTTATTCCTGCTCACGGTGATTACTCAATGAAAGACGCATTTGTTGAGCTGGCAATGGATAAAGGATATAAAGTCGGAAAGAATATCCATATACTCAAAGATGGTGGTAAATTAAAGCTTGCTTAGAACGCAAAAATATATAAATAGGTAGGATATACTTTTTTTGGGGGTGTTGATATGAAACTCGCTTTAGCTGAACCAAGGTATCTAAAGGAAAGTGTTTCTATAATTTCTGATCTAGTTAATGAAGCTCGCTTCAAGATAAACAAGGACGCTGTTGAGCTTGTTGCAATGGATCCTGCTAATGTTGCTATGGTTGATTTTAAATTGCTGTCAAGCTGTTTTACTGAATATGATGTAAAGGATGAGGTCAAGATAGCAATAAATCTGAGCAATTTAAAGCAGATATTGCGAAGAGCAAATCCAAGTGATATGTTAAGCCTTGAATTAAATGAAGGTAAATTAAAGATACAGCTTAAGGGAGCTTCTGTAAGAACATTTAATCTTCCGATTATTGAGCTTGAGGAAAAAGAGCAAAAGATACCTGAATTAAAATTCCAGGCTAAGGTAACAACTCCTGCAAGTGTTTTGAATGAAGCTGTTGAGGATGCAGATATTGTAGCTGAGGCTGTTTCTTTCCAGGCAGAGCCAAAGAAGTTTACTGTTCATGCTGAAGGAGACCTAAGCCAGGCTAAGATAGAGATAGGAGAAAGTGATAATGTAAAGATAAATGTTGAAGGGAATGAGAAGATAAAATCAAAGTATAGTGTCGAGTATCTGAAGAAGATGATGAGTGCATCAAAGCTTGCTGATAATGTAACAATGCAGTTTAATAAAGACTATCCATTAAAGCTTGAGTATGCTGCTGTGGATAAGGTGATGCTCAGCTTTATTCTTGCTCCAAGGGTTGAGAATGAGTAATTTTTTCTTTAGAAAAATTTTTATATTCATTATTTCTGTTTAGGGGTATGGTTGATAAAGCTAAAGAATTTCTTGTCGATTGGATTAGAAACCATCTTAAGAATAGGGATATTATGACCAGGAGTATTGAGAGTATAGGGTATAACAAAACGGGTTTTGATGTTTATGTAAAATTCAAGGATAAGGAACAATTTATTATTATTGCGCCGATTATTGAGGGTATGGGTGGCATCTTGTCAAAACTAAAGGATAAAGAAGCTTGTTATACAATTGTGACATTTAACAATCATAAGAATTTTAAGGAGATTATAAATAATTGGAATAAGCTTGCTGAATTTAAATCTTTGAATATATTCTTTGTTAATCCTTTTTCTCAGCTTGATAAAAGATGGATTATCTATCCTCATACCCATAATAAGATTTGCGACAAGAGCTCATTAGAGAAAGGTTTAAAGGCAATGTTTGAGATGGTGGAACCTATAAGTGAGGAAGCTATCAAGAATAAGTTCTAGATTAATATTACCATTAATTGGCCAACAAATCCTGCAAATAACGGCCCTAATAGATTATCATCAAGTTCGTCTATTAGGATTTCTACTAATGTTGCTGTAAATGCCATTGCTATTATGACATATACGTTTGTCAAAATTAAAAACCCAATTATCAGATTGATTACCAACTCTGCTACAGAACCTTTTAGTGTCTTGTTTCTGAATATCAAGGTTAAGCCATATTTTCTTCCAATCATAGCTGCAGCCATATCCCCAAAGGTTGTCATTAACAAAGCTGCTAGAGCTACCCTTTTATCGAATATTGCAAGGCATATTACTGTTGCTGTCAGAAAGTGTATAACGCTCGATAAGCGATCTTTTTCCTGAGGCGTTATCATCTTTGAATAAAATGGAACTGTTATGTCGCGCTCAATCCTGAAGTATTCTAAGATCAAGAAGAAAAGTAAAACGCTTACTAAGGTCAACATTGCTGCTTTTTGACCAATGCCTAAGTCTATTATTGAGTAGGCTATCAGCGTTACAAGTATTAGAAAATGCACTATCCTTCTGCTAACTTCATTTGGAGATGTCCAAACCATAGTGTTTTAAGAAGAATATGAGATTTAAATAGTTTTCTAACGACTGGTTACGCTCGCCTTGTCCGCGAGCTTGCTCGTGGACTCGCAAGCAAATTGACACGCAATGAGGGTTTCCTCGCGGATAACGCCATAAACGCTTCGCGTTTAATTTCACCGCTCGTCAAGCCCTCCAACTGCAACTGGATGTTTTACATTTTGTATACGCTACATTCACATAGCCTCTAAAGGAATATACGGCTGCCGGGACTTCCGAACATTGGAACGACAACGTCATTCCGGGCTTGGGTCCTCTTGCGAGAACTGTGGGCCGCACCTTTCGAACCCGGGTAGCAAGCTTATTCCAGCTTTATGGGAAGCTCGAATCATACCGCTAGATCACAGCCGTATAATTGGAAGGTATTCTCTTTATGATTTAAAATTTTGTATGTCTGGATTATCACTGCACGATAGGAACTTTTAAATAATATTATAAATTCCCCAGCAGGCTATGGCAAGGAAAGCAAAGAAAGGGAAAGGAGGAAGGGCCTTAATTCCATTTTTATATGGAATTTTAGCAAAGAGTGAGGAAGGAACTAGGCTTAGGGAAAGTCCAAGAAAGCTAGGAACTTACCAGGCTTTTTCCGTTGCTAGAGCAGCTGAAGCTGTAATAGGTCTTTGGACAAGGGAAGAAATAAAAGGCGAGCTAGAGAAAATTGTGGACAGGGATGACTTGTTTTATGCTCCTAGATTTCATGTTTGGTTAGAAAGAGAAGGCCGCATAGGCATAACAAAAATGGACAGAGCAGTTAAAAAGCCTCCAAAAAAGCTTGTTGATGAAATTAGTGATGCTGGAAAAAGAAGAACAAAAAACCTTACAATGCTTCCTGCTTACGACTCTGAAAATTCAAGATATGGCGGAACTTTATCACACAATATCCAACTAACAATGGGTGTGAAGTCGAGGTCTAGGGGAAATTATCAGGATACACCCCCAGTAAGGCAAGGCTCAATTCACAGGCCGTTATTTGCTAGAGGGCATATGCTACACCCTAATATGGCTATTGGAAGTTGTTGCCAAGATTCTGGGGAGCACTCACAAAAAATAAGAGATTACTTTACTTATGTCTGGTGCTATCATTCCCTTGCAAGATTGACAAGAGCTTATTGGGAAGCAAATGGGAAAGCTGATCTTACCATAGCAGGCCTTAAACTTGGAGCAAGGGTTGCTCTTCCTTTTGATTTCCTAAAAGTGCCTGAAATGGCGTTTGACCAATTTGCGAGGAGATATGTTGATGGCCAGTCTTTATGGGAGATAAGTTTCGAGATGGCTGAGCATTATGAGAGATTTACCACGCAAGAGTTTACTTCTATGCTTCGTGAAGGGGGATGTTTTTTTGGGTTGATTCCATATGCCAGAAATTTCTCTGCTATTGCTGATTCTGTGAAAGAAGCAGCTATAAGGGCTTTATGGAAAAGGGATGATTATTATTTCCTAGGCCATGGTATTGAAAGGGTTCGTGAGGAAACTAATGGTTTGTGGGACAAACCAATTGAAAGTTTCATATATATGAAGAAAGAGGGTCATAGGGATTTACCTCAAAGAAAAAGAGTTCATATTGTTGTTAATTCTGATACTGATGGTGTTTATTATGTTATTAAGGTTCCACAGAATATGGCAGACGGAGTTTTTACATCCACTGCAAAGCCATTAGCAAAATTTGAAGAAGCAGATACCGCCTTTAGAAATGATGTTGTTTGTGCTGTTTACGAGATACCTGATAAAATACTAGGACCAAAACTAGCTAGAGAATACAGGGAAATTAAAGAAAATGAACAAGCTTAAGCCTCAGCACTACTTTCTTCTTCCTCAGCACTGTAGCTTGGAACTGCTGCTTTGCTTATTATCATTACATCACCAATGCTTTTAACAAGCTGGTGTGGAACAATAACCCCTTTTGCTGAGCCCAGCACTTTGTTTAAGAAAGATGCTTTTGTTGCTCTAACTCTCCAGCCAAATATCTTTGTTTGTGTAAGAATTGACTCTTCAACATCGCCAAAATAGTCCCCTGTATCTGTATACACCTTCATATCGAATGTTTCAGAGATTTTTTTCATCTTCAGCATTATAAACCACCTTTTTTATTAGTGAATGATAAAAATATGTTCAGATATTTAAAGTATTCGGTTTGATTGTATCACTAGATTTAAATAAAATATCATAATAATGATGCCTTATGAAGTACAAGAACCTTACGATAATAGGCACTTCACATATAGCTAAGCAAAGCCTAAAGGAAGTAGAGGGATTTATAGAAGAAAAAAAGCCGGATATTATTGCTTTAGAGCTTGATGCAAAGAGATTTTATGCATTAATGCATAAGCCAAAAGGCAGGATTAGAATATATGATATAAGAAGGGTCGGAGTTAAAGGGTTCATTTTTTCGTTAATTGGCGCCTGGGTTGAGCGCAAGCTCGGCCAGATAGTAAAGGTTGAGCCTGGCTCTGAGATGAAATTGGCTATTAAGCTGGCTAAAAAGCACAAGCTTGAGCTTGCTTTGATTGACCAGGATATTGAGGTTACTTTAAGGAAATTCTCCAGGTCATTAAGCATGAAGGAAAGGTGGCATTTTTTTGTGGACCTTTTTAAGGCATTTGTTCTGAGAAAGAAAGAAGCAGAATTTGACCTTACAAAAGTGCCAGAAAAGAAGCTCATAAAGAAACTGGTTGGTCAGGTTAAAAAAAGATACCCCAATATACACAATGTTCTGGTTGAGGAGAGGAATAAGATAATGGCTGATAAGCTAAAGCAGCTTATGGATAAATATCCGGAGAAGAGCATACTGGCTATTGTTGGTGCAGGTCATGAAGAAGATATCGTTAAACTGATAAAAAAGCCCCAGGTAACTTACACCATATCTTTCGGCTAGAAAACAACAATATTTATATAGATAAAAAGTGGAATTAAACATAGGATGGGAGAGATTGTAGATTTAATTGACAAGATAAAAAGGTATTATAAATTCACTCCAAATGAGGCTGTTAATGTAGTTGCTTCTATCCTGATTGTTGCATTTGTCATTTCTTTTAATGATTGGGAAGTTGGCAATCTGGCTGTTGGCTTAAGAAATCTTTTCAATGCCATACTTATTGTTACACTTACATTTATCGTCCATTTGTCAGCACAAAGGATAGCTGCTCTGCAGATTGGTTTTAGGGCTGAGTATAAGATGTTTACTTTCGGTTTATTGCTGAGCCTTGTGATAGTGTTTGTGTCCAGGGGAAAGGTGTGGTGGATTATCCTGCCTGGAGGAATACTAGTACACCATCTTGCTGGCCACCGCCTTGGCTGGTGGAGATATGGGCTTACTGCTTTTGGACAGGGCTTTACAGCGCTGATGGGGCCTGTAGCAACAATGTTCCTGGCATTATTCTTCAGGATGATGAAAGGCATAATTGCAAGCCCATTAGTACATAAAGCAATGGTATTTAATATCGTATTCGCTATATGCACTATGCTTCCGATCCCTCCTTTAGATGGAACCAGGGTTTTCTGGGGCTCCAGGCTTACCTATGTATTTAGCTATTGTGCAATAATTGGGGCTGCTTTACTGTTACTAAGCAGCCTTCCTGGCTGGATTGTTATTATTGGCGCATTACTTATAGGAGTTATAGGCTGGCTAGCTTATTATGTGTTTTTTGAAAGGCTTTACAGAGGTCATCCATAATGGTCGGTGGAGAATATTTTTTCAGAAAGTGGGCAGAGGTTGTTTTCATTATCATATTAGTTATAGGTTTTGTTATTGCTTTAGTCTCTCCTAGTGCAGCTATAAGCTACATTGTAATTTTTATATGCGGCCTGTTTGCAGGCAGAGTGATCTATGAAAGGAAAGGCAGAGGAATGTTCCCTTATTTTCTTATAATAATCGGTTTTTTTATAGGCTATCTTATTGGTGCTTACCGTGGTGAACGCGAGGTAATGGCTGTATTGTTTGTGTTAGGGGGTTTGATTGGTTATTATATATATGACAAAGGAATTCTAAGAGATATAAGATTCTAGGATGATAAAGAAAATTTCTGATAAGATATGGAAAATACCAAGTGAGGGAAATGTTTATTTCCTTGATTTTGAGGAGAAAATCATAATTGATACAAGCGCAAGGATTAACAGGCATATAATTGAGCAATTCTTAGGCAAGGTTGTTGATTTTGATAAAATCAATAAAGTAATCTTTACGCACCTGCATCTTGACCATATTGGAAATTTTGATTTGTTCAGAAATGCTAAGTTTTTTGCTTCTCAAGAGGAAATTGAGGATTTCAAGAAAAATCCTGCAGGAGCTACTCTTGATCCATTTATTGCCAAGAATTTTAATGTAAAGTTAAATCCCATCAAGGATTTTGAGGGATTTAAGATAGTCAAAACACCAGGCCATACAAGGGGAAGTATTTGCCTATGGTATGGCCACAAAAAGATTTTGTTTAGCGGAGATACCTTATTTATGAACGGCTATGGCCGTATTGATTTGCCAACTTCTGTTCCAGGAAAGATGGAAGAAAGCCTGAACAAACTTAAGGCATATGATTATGAGATTCTTTGCCCTGGGCATGATTATTGAGTAGGCAAATTATATAAAGACAGTTTAATTTGCCTTTTCTATGATTAAAGACTTTACGCCTCGTTTGTATCAGGAGACAATCCTTGCAACCTGTGTCAGATATAATACATTGGTTGTTCTTCCAACTGGAATGGGCAAGACAAATATCTTCCTTATGCTAGCTGCCCATAGGCTTAAGAATTATCCTAGCTCCAAGATATTGTTCATTGGTCCAACAAAGCCATTAATTGACCAATATCTAGAGGTTTTCAAGAAATATTTTGAGATTGAGGAAGATAAGTTTGCTGTTTTTACAGGAATGGTAAAGCCTGAGAAGCGTGAAGAGCTTTGGAAAACAGCTAAAGTAATTTTTTCAACACCTCAGGGCTTAGAGAATGATATTATCTCCAGTCGCATTAATCTTGAGGAGGTATCCTTGCTTGGTGTTGATGAAGCACATCGTGCTGTTGGTGACTATGCTTATGTTTTTGTTGCAAAACAATACCAGAAAAAAGCAAAGTATGCTCGTATAATTGCTTTAACTGCTTCGCCTGGCTCTGACCTAGAGAAGATAAAAGAGGTTTGCGGGAATTTATACATAGATGAGATAGAGGTTAGAACTGATGAAGATCCTGATGTTAAGCCTTATATCCAGGAGGTTGAGCTTGATTGGGTTAAGGTTACTTTACCAGAACCATTTTTACAGATACAGAAGTTTTTGAAGGGTTTTCTTAAAGAAAGACTACAGAAACTAAAGAAATGGGGAATTTTGCGCAGAACTGATATTAACTTTGTTTCTAAAAAGGATTTGCTTACTCTGCAAGGTCAGCTCAGAGGTCGCGCATCTAAGGCTGGAAAGGATTTTGTTCTCTGGAATGCAATTTCTGTTCTTGCTGAGGTTATGAAGATGTATCATGCTTTGGAATTGCTTGAAACGCAAGGAAGCATTGCTTTATACAAATATTTGAAGAAAATGCAGGATGAATCCTTTACTACCAAGGTTAAAGCTGTTAAGAATGTCGTTGCTGACCTGAACTTTAGGTCTGCTCTGATAAAAACAGGTAAGCTTGTTGAAGAGAAAGTTGAGCATCCTAAGCTAGTTGAACTGCAGAAGATTATTGAAAAAGAAGCCAGCAACAAAGACGTTAAGATAATTGTTTTTAATCAATATCGCGATAATGCCTCTGATATTGAGGAAAAATTGAATAGAATTGAGGGTATAAAGGCAAGAATCTTTGTTGGACAAGCTAAAAAAAGCGGAACAGGTTTATCGCAAAAAGAGCAGAAAGAGATTCTTGATAAATTCAGAGAAGGGGAGTTTAATGTTTTGGTTGCAACCTCTATTGGTGAGGAAGGCCTTGATATTCCTAAGGTTGATTTTGTTATCTTTTATGAGCCAATTCCTTCTGCAATCCGCACAATACAGCGTAAAGGCAGAACTGGTCGCTTAGAGAAAGGTAGAGTTACTGTTTTGATGACAGAGGGAACTAGAGATGAAGGTTATAGGTGGTCTGCACATCACAAGCAGAAAAGGATGTATCGCAATTTGGATAATTTGAAGAAGAAAGTTTCTTTTGAGTTAAAGCGGAAAAAGGATGAGAGTCTTGACAAGTACAAGGCTGATGCTGAGAAGATAAAGATTTTTGCTGATTATCGTGAAAAAGGCTCTGGAACAATAAAAGAGCTTGTTGAGCTAGGTGCTGATTTAAAGCTTGAAAAACTTGAAAATGCTGATTATTTGTTAAGCTCAAGAGTTGGTATTGAGGTTAAGACAACTGAGGATTTTGTTAATTCAATTATTGACGGCAGATTATTGCAACAGATAAAAGAGCTTAGGAGAAACTTTGAAAGGCCTGTTGTTTTGATTGAAGGTACTGATGATATTTATTCTGTAAGAAATGTCCATGCAAATGCAATTAGAGGTATGCTAGCTACTATTGCAGTTAGCTATGGAATTCCTATTTTACACAGCAGTAATCCAAAAGAGACTGCTGCTTTGTTGAATATTATTGCTAAGCGTGAGCAAGAAGTAACTGGAAAAGACTTTACTTTGCACGGCGAGAAGCGAGCTTTTAGCATGAAAGACATGCAGGAGTATATTGTTTCTGCTTTACCTGGTGTTGGTGCAACACTTGCAAAGCCTTTGTTGAAAGCTTTAGGAAGTGTTAAGAATGTTGTTAATGCTTCTGTTGATGAATTAAAAGAAGTTGAGAAGATTGGCCCTAAAAAAGCCAAGCAGATAAGGGATGTTGTTGATTCTGATTACTCAGAAACTTCTTGATCTCAATCTCTTAACTCTTTCTTTTATTGGCGGATGTGTTGAAAACAAAGTAAAAAATCCTCTTCCACGGAAAGGTGAAGCTATCATCAAATGAGCAGTTGTTTCTGTTGTTGAGCATGGCCTTAAAGGTGCGTGATGTATTCCTGTTTCTAGTTTTTCCAAAGCACTTGCTAAACCATGGCCATTATGAAGTACTTTAGCAGCTGATTCATCAGCTTGGTACTCTCGGTTTCTTGAGATTGCAAGCCTTATGATTGTTGCGAGTATTGGTGTAAGAATTGCTAAAACTAAGAGCTCTAAACCAGAACCACCCCTGCGGTCTCTTCCACCATAGCCAGCAAACATTGCACCCCATCTTGCAATCATTGCAACATAAGAAATGACTCCTGCGATTGTTGCTGCAACTGCTTGTATCAGTGTATCGCGATTCTTGATATGGCTCATTTCATGAGCAATAACCCCTTTTAATTCTTCTTCATCAAGTAATTTGAGTATGCCTGCGGTAGCTGCAACTGCTGCATGTTTTGGGTTTCTTCCTGTTGCAAAAGCATTTGGATTATGGCTAGGAACAATATACACCTTAGGCATTGGAATGTTAGCTAAATGTGCAACATCATGAACAATTTTATGCAGTTTAGGTGCTTCTGCTTCTGTAACTGGTTTTGCACGGTAAATTGCCAAAACAAGCTTGTCAGAGTACCAGTAAGCACCAAAGTTCATAATAACTGCAAAGATAATAGCAAAAGTCATTCCATCAACTCCCCAGAATGAGCCTACCCATAAGAATATACCTGTAAGTGCTGCGAGCAAGACTAATGTTCTGAATTGATTTTGAAATGACATGCTATTTTATAATTCAATTTTATTTAAATAGCTTACTAGTCCTTCTATATGGCTAAGTTTTGTGTTTTTCTGTAGAAACTCGCGAAATCTGTTATCAACCTTAACTCCATGCCTTTGCAAGCCAGAATTTAACCTTCCATAAAGTTGTTTTCCTTTTTTGTCAAAGTCAGTAAGAATTGTTATCGTTTTGTTTTTCTTCGATAGTTCCTCGATGATTTGAAACATTGGTTTTTTGCTGAGCGTAACAATGTTTTTTAGCCCTAAATAATTTAGTGCTTTTTTGTCTTTTATTCCTTCAACAATTATTATATTTTCAGAATTCTTTAGTCTTTCAATCTCTTCTTCAATTTCATCAGTGTTTTTTATCATTAGGTGTTGTTACACATGCACAATTAGTTGTGCACTTGATCCAGTTTTTTATTTTTTAATTTTTTATAATTATAACAATTAAAAATAAATAAGGTGGAACTTCGTACCTCTGTCAAACTTTGTTTGGCTGCAGTATTTGTGAACCGGGTGATTTATTTCTAATGATAATACATACATTGTGTGTATTCAATATCTCTTACTGAAAAAATCCTTTAGTATTTTCTTATGATCAAAGGCAAGCTTAGGCAGTTTTTTCTTTGTAAATACTTTAGCTTCAACTGCATCGTCTTTTCCTTTTAATTTTCCAGAACCTTTTGCAATAAATATAACTCCAATTGTATGTCCGCGAGGATCTCGTTTAGGGTCAGAATAAGCATGGAACTGCCTGAGCAGCTTAACTTTCAAATTGGTTTCTTCTTTTGCCTCGCGAACAGCTGCTTTTTCTAAAGTCTCTCCATAATCAACAAAGCCGCCAGGTATTGCCCAGCCATAAGGATGGTTTTTTCTTTTAATAAGAACTATTCCTCCTTGATACTTTATGATTATGTCAACAGCTATTCCAGGTAATTTTTTCATAATAATCTCTAATTTATTTTTATTTAAATAATTATTGTAGAAACAATTAAATATTCTCATAAATTACTTTTGTGGGGGTTAAATGATAGGCTTATCTACAACCTTAAGGTATTACAAAAGAGAGGACATACAGAACGAAATAGTCAGAAATGCAAAAGACAGAGAAGTCGCAGTTAAGTTTGGAGATAAAGGCTTTGGAAAAAGGCCAGACATCTTAAATTATCCTGCTGATATCCTAGAGCTTACAAAACAAGGTGCTACCTCCTTTCATGCTTCTGAAGAGCTTTGGAGTAATCCACTAAGGCTTGACCCGAATATGAGGAAAAAGGATATTGAAGAATTAAGAATTGGCTGGGATTTGGTTATTGATATTGACTGCCCTATTTGGGATATATCAAAGATAACTGCGTGGTTGATTATAAAAGCGTTAAAAGCTCAGGGTATTACATCAATTTCAGTAAAATTTTCTGGGAATAAAGGTTTCCATATAGGAGTTCCATTTGAGGTTTTTCCTAAAAGGGTAGGAAATGAAGAAATAAAGAGCAGGTTTCCAGAGGCTACAAGAAAAATTGCTATGTATTTGTTAGATTTCGTTGGTAGGGAATATACTAAAGTTGAGTCTGGTAAGATAATATTTGGAAATAGGTTTAAGGTCGCTGTAGATAAATTAAGCAAACTTGTAGGAAAAAATTTTGATGAATTGACCTATCTGATATGTAAAAATTGTAAGAAAAAAGTTGAAAGAAAAGAGGAAAAACATGAAGAAACTGTTGTGAGCAGTGATGATATAGACTTTATGAATGAAGTATCATACGAAGGAAAACTCAAAAAAGGTTCTTTCAAAAAGAAATCATGTGGTTGTAACAAGCCTGATTACGAAAGTAAATTTAATCCTTTATCTGTAATAGACGTAGATACAATTTTAATTTCTTCGAGACATCTTTACAGAATGCCATATTCATTGCATGAAAAGTCAAAGTTGGTATCTACACCATTCAATCCTGAAAAGGTTATGGACTTCAAAAAAGAGTTCGCCGAGCCAGATAATGTAAAGATATCCAGATTTAGGTTTCTTGACAAAGAAAATGTAAAGGCTGGTGAGGGGCTGCAATTACTTGATAGGGCTCTTACCTTTGGTTTAGAAGAAGAAAAAGAAGAAGTGCAGATAAAGAAAGAATATGAAATGCCAAAATCGGCTTTACCGATAGATTATTTCCCGCCATGTATTAAAAAAATCCTGAATGGCCTGGAAGATGGAAGAAAAAGATCACTATTCACCTTAGTAAATTTCCTAACGTGCGTTGGCTGGGACCATGACAAGATTGAAAAGCTCTTAAGAGAGTGGAACAAGAAAAACCAAGAGCCATTAAGAGAGGTGTTATTGGTGGGCCAATTAAGATACCACAAGCAGCAGAAAAAGAGAATCTTGCCTCCAAACTGCGCAAATAAGATGTATTACCAGGACATAGGTTGCTGTATACCTGATAATCTATGCCAAAAGATAAAAAATCCTGTTAATTATGCCCGAAGAAAGGTTGGGGTAAGAGAAAAAGCAGAAAAACCAAAGAGACGGCAACTAACAGAAGAACAGAAAGAAATGCGTAGAAAGTACAGAGAAAAGCTAAAAAAAGAGGATAAATAGGGCAAAAAACAATAATCTTTATAAAGGGTCATTTATTCCACAGCATGTCAGTATTTAAATTGAATTTAAATACAAAATAAGTGTAAGATTGAGCCTGAAAAGAAGTCTTTTCAGTACAAAGTTACTGGGTTCTATATAAGGCTTCAATAAAAGGCTGTTTCACTTCAAGTTATCAGTAAGGTTTACTTATCTAATTTTGAGGTGAAGAAAGCAACACATAAACACAAATGCCAAAAACAAGAAGACCACATTACGGAAGTCTGCAGTTTTGGCCTAGAAAGAGGGCCAAACGAATTTATGCTAGAGTAAGGTCTAAGATTTCTTCAAAAGAGGCTAAGCCACTAGAATTTGCTGGTTATAAGGTGGGTATGACACACTTAGCAGTTACTGACAACAGACCAAAATCAACAACTAAGGGAGAAGAAATCATCTATCCCGTAACAATCATTGAGTGTCCGCCAATAAAGACTTCTTCAATAAGATTCTACAAAAATACAACTGCTGGTTCAAAACTTTGTTCTGAGGTTTTTTCTGAAAAACTTGATAAGGAGCTTGAGAGAAAACTAAGAGTAAAGAGTGTCAAAAAGAAGGTTGATGATGTAAAAGATTTTGATGATATAAAAGTTAGCGTACATACGAACCCAAAATTAACTACGATTGGAAAAAAGAAGCCAGAATTCTTTGAAATCTGCATCGGCGGCTCAAAAGAAGACAAGCTGAAATGGGCTAAGGAAAATCTAGGCAAAGAAATAAACATTAATGATGTTTTTCAGGGAGGCCAACAGATTGATGTTCATGCTGTAACAAAAGGAAAAGGGTACCAAGGCCCAGTAAAAAGGTTTGGTATCGGTCTAAAGCATCATAAGTCGGAAAAGGGTGTAAGGCGTGTTGGCAGCCTAGGTGGCTGGAAGGCCCAAGGGCATTTTATGTGGAAGGTTGCTCATGCAGGGCAAATGGGCTATCATCAAAGAACAGAATATAACAAGTGGATCCTTAAAATAGGAACAAAACCAGAGGAGATAAACACAAAGAGCGGATTTGTAAGATACGGCCTCATTAAAAATCCATATATAATTGTTAAGGGTTCTATTCTAGGACCGTCTAAAAGGCTTATCAGGTTTAATTCTGCTATAAGGGGCAATAGATTAGTGCCAAAAGAAGCTCCTTCAATCACCTACATAAATCTCGACCTAAAGAAGTAAAATGGACTTAAAAATACAAAGCATTTTTGGTCCGCTGAGCAATCGAAGATTGCTGGCGTCCCAGAAATGCATAGCATTTCTAAGGACATTACAAATCCAGAGGATTTGAAATGAAAGTAAGCGTAATATCAGCATCAAAGGAAAAGAAAAAGGAAATTGAATTACCCAGTCAGTTTAATGAAGAGGTAAGAGCAGATATAATTTTAAGGGCTGTACTAGCTATTCAAAGTAATAGAAGGCAAAGATATGGAGCATCGCCGGAAGCTGGTAAGAGAGCTTCCGCAGTAATCTCCAGAAGAAGGCATGATTATCGTGGTGCATATGGCCATGGTATCTCAAGAGTTCCAAGAAAGATCCTAACTAGAAGAGGAACAAGAATGTACTGGGTTGGTGCGTTTGCGCCAGGAACTGTTGGCGGCAGAAGAGCGCATCCTCCAAAGGCTTCAAAGGTTTATTCACAAAAGATAAACAAGAAAGAGCGAAGAAAGGCTATAAGAAGTGCTATTGCTGCTTCGATTATAAAAGAATTGGTTGAGCAAAGAGGGCATAAAGTTCCTAATGATTATCCTTTTGTGTTAGAATCAAAGATTGAAGATATAAAGAAAACAAAAGATATCAAGAGCACTCTGGAAAAGATTGGGCTAAAAGAAGAATTGAAAAGAGCCTCAATTAAAACCATAAGGGCTGGAAAAGGAAAATCCCGTGGCAGAAAATATAAAAAAAGAGCTGGACCATTACTTGTTGTTTCAAAAGAATGCAGCTTAATGAGTTCTGCAAGTAATATTCCTGGTATTAACATTGTTGAAGTAAAAAACATCAATGCAGAGCTATTAGCCCCCGGAGCTGTTCCAGGCAGATTAACCCTTTGGAGTGAGGCTGCTATAGAAAAACTAGGCAAGGAAAAGCTGTTTATGTGATCAAAATGGAACCTTATGACGTTATCAAATATCCATTATCAACTGAGAAGTCAATAAGATTGATGGAGTCGGAGAATAAGCTTATCTTTGTAGTTGATAAGAGTGCAAAAAAGAAAGAAATCAAGGAAGCAATAGAAAAAGCATTTAAGGTAAAGGTTGACACGGTGAACACATTCATTGACATAAAGGGCAGGAAAAAAGCATACATCAAATTTTCAAAAGAAACTCCTGCAATTGATATAGCTACTCAATTAGGATTGATGTAAAATGGGTAAGAATCTAGTTCAGCAAGCAAGAGGGAAAGGAAGCCCGACATACAAATCACCTAGTTTTAGGTATAAAGGAGCTGCAAAGCACATACCAATCTACGATAAGGATATGAAGGGAGAGATTATAGACTTGGTGCATTGCCAGGGTCATTCCGCACCTTTGGCTGTTATAATGTACGGCAAAGAAAAATGTATTATACAAGCGCCTGAAGGGGTAAGGGTTGGTGATGTTATTGAAGCTGGTAATGATGTAAAACCAAAGGTAGGCAATACCTTGCCTTTAAGCAATGTACCAGAAGGAACACAGATTTATAACATAGAAAACAGCCCAGGCGATGGTGGTAAATTTTGCCGCTCCTCAGGATCATTTGCTAAGATAATAACAAAATTGCCTACCGGGATTTCAGTTTTGCTGCCATCAGGAAAAAGAAAATTATTCAGGCATGACTGCAGGGCAACGATTGGTGTAGTTGCAGGCAGTGGCAGAACAGAGAAACCATTCTTAAAAGCAGGAAAGATGTATCATAAGATGAGAGCCAAAAACAAACTGTGGCCTATAACCTCAGGAACCTCAATGAATGCTGTTGACCATCCTTTTGGAAGCGGAGGTTCATCAACTAAAGGAAGGCCAACACAAGCATCAAGAAATGCTCCACCAGGAAGAAAGGTTGGAAAGATTGCTCCAAGAATAACTGGCAAGAGGAAGAAGTAAAAACCCCAGAGGGGTGCCAAAAACCGGAGGTTTTTAAGCATGGCTAAGAAAGAATTTACCTACAGAGGAAAGACATCGGATGAGTTAAAAACAATGAGTATGAATGATTTTGCTATTTTGCTTCCTGCTAGACAAAGAAGGTGCATAAAGAGGGGGTTTAGTGACCAAGAAAAGACCTTGCTCAACAACATCAAAAAAGGAGCGAAGGATATCAAAACACACTGCAGGAATATGGTTGTCTTGCCAATAATGGTAGGAACCACCCTAAGGGTATACAATGGAAAAGAATTTGTCCAGATAGTTATTCAACCAGAGATGCTTGGCCATTATTTGGGTGAGTTTGCGCTTACAAGGAAAAGGATAGAACACTCTGCTCCAGGTATTGGTGCTACAAGATCAAGTGCGAGTTTATCAGTGAAATAAAATGCCTTACAAATATGCTAATAAGAAGTATGAACCAGAACACATGGCTAAGGCAGTTGGTACTTCATTATCAATATCCACAAAACATGCGATAGAGATATGCACCTTACTAAGATGCAAAGAGCTTTCATATGCAAAGGAATTGTTGAAGAAAGCCATAGAAAAAAAACAAGCCATACCATTTACAAGATTTAACAAGGATGTCGGCCACAAGCCAGGCATAGGGCCTGGAAGATACCCAAAAAAAGCGTCAGGAGAGATACTCAAATTATTGGAATGTGTAGAAGCAAATGCTCAGTTCAAGGGTCTTAACACATCAGAGCTGGTAATAAATCATATTTGTGCACATAAAGCAGGAAAAGCAATGCGTTATGGCAGGCAGCGTGGCAGAACCTCAAAAAGGACTCATGTTGAAGTGATGGTAAAAGAAACTGCTAAGAAAAAGGCTGAAGAAAAAGGCAAGGAAGCGAAACCAAAGGAGACTAAAAAGGCTGAAAAAAAACCTACTGAGAAGCCAAAGGAAGTAAAAAAGCCTGAAGTACCAAATGAAGCCAAGCCAGAAAAGAGAAAAGAGGAAGCAAAGCCAAAACAAGAGGATAAAAAATGATCGAGAGAAAGTTCGTTGCGCAGAAGATTAAGGAATTTCAGATAGAGGAATTTGTTAATCAGAATTTAAGTAATGTTGGCCATAGCCATACAAAGATGCTGAAGACTCCTCTAGGAGAGAAGATAGTTATCTATGCTTCAAGACCTGGCTTAGTAATCGGAAGAAAAGGCCAGAATATAAGGCAGTTGACAAAGACCTTAAAAAAGAAATTTAACTTAGAGAATCCGCAGATAGAGATAAGTGAAATTGAGAATATAAATCTAGATGCGCAAGTAATGGCTGAAAGGATTGTTGATTCATTAGAAAGGTTTGGAACACAGAAATTCAAAGGCATTGGTCATAGGGTAATGAGTGATGTGATGGGTGCTGGCGCTTTAGGTATTGAGATACTGATATCAGGAAAGGTTCCAAGCTCAAGAGCAAAATCATGGAGGTTTTACTCTGGCTATTTAAAAAAATGTGGAGATATAGCTTTAGTTGGTGTTAACAAAGCATATGCTACAGCCCAATTAAAAACTGGGGTTATAGGAATAAAATTATCCATTATGCCTCCTGACATAAAGCTTCCTGATGATATTCACCTTATTGAAGAAAAAGAAGAGGTCATTGAAGAGGTAAAAGAAGGTAGCGAGACAACAAAAGAAGGGAAACTCAAGAAAGGTGAGGAAAAAGAGACAAAAGAAGCAGAGGAAAAAGAAACTGAAGGTAAAGAAACGAAGAAGGAAGTAAAGGGAGAAGAAAAGAAGGAGTAAAATGAAGCTTAGAGTCAAAGAAATGAAATCAATGGCTGTTGAGGATTTGAAAACCAGATTAGAAGAGCTTAGAAAGGATTTGGTTAAACAGAATGCCCAGATTGCAACCGGGACAACTCCAAAGAGTCCTGGGCAAATAAAACAGATGAAAAAAACAATTGCAAGAATATTAACGGTTATGAAAAACAAGGAGAGTAAGCAATGAGTGAGATTTGCACTACGTGCGGACTGCCAAAAGAGCTTTGTGTTTGTGAAACAATAGCAAAAGAAAGTCAGCGTATAAGTGTATACATAGATAAGAAAAAATTCGGAAAAGTCTACACAGTGATTGAAGGAATAGACAGCAAGGAAATTGACATGAAGGAGCTGACAAAAAAACTCAAAAGCAAATTTGCATGCGGCGGTACTGCTAAGGAAGGCAAAATAGAGCTACAAGGTGACCACAAGCAAAAAGTGAAAGATGTTTTGATCGAATCTGGCTTTTCGCCAGATAGCATCGACATAAAGTAGGATGGATAAATCAGCTTTATTGAAAAGCGAACTCATTGGGCTCAAAGTAAAGGTACTGGGAACAAGAATAGAAGGAGGGATAGTTGACGAAACGAAAAATATGCTCATAATCGAGCACAAAGGCCGGAAAAAGAGGATAATAAAGAGTAACAATGTGTTCGAATTCAAAGGAATAAAGATTGATGGAAAATCATTGATTGGAAGATCAGAGGAGAGGATAAAGAAAACATGGTAAAAATGGCTGAAAGAAAATGTGATGATAAAAATTGCCCAATTCATGGTAGCTTGAAGTGTAGAGGCATGGGCTTTGTTGGTACTATCATATCCACAAAGATGCACCGAACTGCTATTTTGGAATGGGAATGGAAACATTTCCTGCCAAAATATGAAAGATACGAAAAAAGAAGAACAAGGATCAAGGTGCATAATCCTGCATGCATAGATGCAAAAGACGGAGATATTGTAAAGGTCATGGAATGCAGACCATTGAGTAAAACCAAACATTTTGTGATTGTTGAAAAGCTTGGTGTTGAAAAGGGATTCAGGGAAAGAATGGAAGCGGAGGAAGCAGCAAAGGTCATCGAAAAGGAAAAGCCTGAAGAGTCGAAGGAAAAGGAAACTAAAAGTAAGGAAAAGGTAGAGGAAAAGCAGGAATAAAATGAAAGCCCTGAAATCAAGAATAACAAAAGGATTGCAGATTGGTTCGCTTATAGAAACCTGCGACAATTCAGGAGCTAAAATAGTTAAGGTTGTTTCAATAATTAGAGAGAAAACAGTAAAGGGCAGAGCTCCAAAATGCGGTGTGGCTGATTTGATACTTGCGTCAGTCAAAAGCGGCAGGCCTGATATGAGAAAGCAGGTTGTTTACGCAGTCATCGTCAGGCAAAGAAAGGAATATCGCAGGCATAATGGTATGAGGATCAAATTTGAAGACAATGCTGTTGTTGTATTGAAAGATGATAAGGGTAACCCGAAAGGAACTATCTTCAAAGGTCCAATCGCAAAAGAAGCGTGCAACAGGTGGCCTGGAGTTGCTAAACTTGCAAGCATTGTTGTTTAAAATGGCTAAAACCAAATTTTCAGCAGAGTGGAAGAGAAGTAAAGCACCAAAAAAACAGCGCAAATATAGGTACAACGCCCCTCTGCACATCAAACAGAAGTTTATGAATGTGCACCTCTCAAAAGAATTAAGGAAAAAGTATGGTAAGAGGGGTCTTGGTCTTAAGAAAGGAGACAGAGCAAAGGTTGTTGTTGGTCAATTTAAGGGCAAAACATGCAAAGTTGAAAGGGTTGATCTAAAGAAATGTAAGGTCTATCTTGAAGGGATAGATATAGCAAAGAAAGACGGTTCAAAGACCAAATACGCAATTAATCCTTCAAACCTTATACTAACGGAAATTAACTTGGACGATAAAATGAGAAATAAAATATTAGAGAGAAAGTGATGCGAATGGTCAAAAAACACTTGAAAAGGTTAAATGTGCCGCGTGGCTGGAAAATAAGGAAAAAGGAATTCAAGTTTATTATTAAATCGAATCCTGGCCCGCACCCCAAAAGCTCAAGCATTCCACTTGGTGTGCTTATAAGGGATGTTCTTGGTTATGCCAAGAACTCAAAAGAGGTTAAATTCATGTTAAATAACAGAAACGTTTTGGTTGACAGTATGAAGAGGGTCAACCCTAAATTTCCAGTCGGATTATTCGATGTTGTAGAATTTGTTGAAGCAAACAAATGCTTTAGGATATTATTCGACAAGAAGGGAAATATCGCTGCTTTTCCCATCGATAAGTCAGAAGTAAAAATTAAGCCATGTCAGGTTACTGGCAAAACCAAGCTAAAGGGAAAGATTCAGCTTAATTTGTATGGTGGTAATAATATACTTGTAGAAAAGGACGAGTACAAGACAGACGATACCATAGTGCTGGAGTTCCCAAAGAAAGGCATAAAGGAGCATATCAGGTTTGGAAAAGGAGTCGTGATATATCTTGTGGGCGGAAAGCATACAGGCCAAACAGGCAGGATAGAGGATGTGAAAAAAGATAAAATCAGCTATAAGAACAGTGCAGGAGAGGTAATCGAAACCCTGAAAAAATATGCTTTTGTTATTGGGGCAGACAAGCCAGTAATATCCCTGGGTAAAAAATGAACCCGATGAGAAATATAAGAATTGAAAAAGTGACCCTTAATGTTGGCGCAGGTAAAGAGCAGACCAAGTTAGAGAAGGGGGTGTTGCTACTAAAACACATTACAGGTATAGAGCCTGTAAAAACCTTCACAAACAAAAGGATACCCACGTGGGGTCTAAGACCTGGCTTGCCAATAGGCTGTAAATTGACTTTAAGGGGAAAACCTGCTAAAGAAATGCTGGTTAGATTATTGTCCGCAAAAGACAACCAGCTTGAAGAAAAGCAGTTTGACAAAGAAGGCAACCTTGCTTTTGGAGTCCCGGAATATATCGATATAGCTGAAACTAAATACGATCCTAAGATAGGTATGGCTGGGCTGGAGGTATGCATTACATTAGGAAGACCTGGTTTCAGGATCAAGCGAAGAAGGATAAAGCCGAGAAAGGTGCCAAAAAGGCATAGGATGACAAAGAAAGAAGCAATCGAATTTATGAAAAAGGAATTTGGAATCAAGATAGGTGAAGAGTAGATGACTTACAGCGATCATAAAAAGGTTTTCAAACAGTTAAGAGCCAAACCGGTTAAACTGAAGAAATTTGTGAAACATAACGCGCCAAAAGAGAGGAAGTTTGGCAGAAGCTCAAGAAAGTGCAGAAGGTGCGGAAGAATCAGGGGCCATATAAAAAAATACGGCCTTAATCTTTGCAGGCAGTGCTTTAGAGAAATAGCAACTAAATTGGGATTCAAAAAATACAGCTGAGGTTAAAAATGTTGAACGATCCATTAGCAAATGCATTATCAGCGATCCTGAATGCTGAAAAAATAGGCAGAAAAGAATGTGAGATAAGGCCTATCTCTAAGGTAATTAAAAAGGTTTTATCTGTAATGAAGGATAATCTTTATATTGGAGATGTTCAAGAGGTAAAGGACAGCAAAGGAGGCCTAATCAAGGTAAACCTCCTTGGCAATATAAATGACTGCAGTGCAATAAAGCCAAGATTTTCTGTTAAAAAAGACCTCTACGAGAAATTTGAAAAGAGATTTCTGCCGGCAAAGGGCATGGGTATAATCATTGTTTCAACACCTCAAGGCATAATGACCCAGGCAGACGCTAAAAAGAAGGGCTTGGGGTGCAGGCTTTTATCATATTGTTACTAAGATGGCTAAAGAAAAAAAATCCATAGATGTGGAACTGGAAATCCCTCAGGGCATAGAGGCTAAGATAGACAAGAGAACGATAATAATCAAAGGGCCAAAAGGGGAATTAAAGAAAACTTTCATTGTTCCAAACATCGAATTAGAATGCAAGGAAAATAAGATGTTAATCAAAGCAAGCAGGAACACCAAACGCGAGAAAAAGCTGGTAGGCACCTTAAAGGCAAGCATCAAGAATATGTTTAAAGGAGCTACTGAATCACATAAGTATGTTTTGAAGATATGCTCTGGTCATTTTCCTATGAAGGTTGATGTTAAAGGGGATACTCTCGCGATAAATAATTTCTTGGGAGAAAAATTTCCTAGGACATTGAAATTGAAAGAAGGTGTGAGTGTTAAAGTTGAAGGAGACATGATAAATGTCGAGAGCATTGATAAGGGCCTCGCTGGCCAGACAGCTGCTGATGTTGAGCAATTAACTAGGAGAGCAAATTATGACGCTAGGATATTCCAAGATGGGATTTATATCATAAACAAGGACAGTAAAGAGCTAAAATGAACCTGTTAGAGTTAAGGAAGCAAATCAAAGGAAAAAAGCCAAAATTTGTAAGGCAGGACTTAAAAAAGAAAAGGGTATCTAAGAATTGGAGAAGGCCAAGAGGTATTGATTCCAAGCTTAGATTAAAGCTTAAAGGCCATGCAAAAAAGGTTTCTATAGGATACGGTTCGCCAAAAAAAGTGAAGGGCTTGCATAAGTCCGGTTTAAAGGTTGTTTTTGTTTCATCACCAGCTGACTTGGATGGTATCAACAAGGAAAAAGAAGGCGCTATCATTAAAGGCAGCGTTGGTTTAAGGAAAAAGGTTGAATTGGTTAACAAGGCAAAGGAAAAAGGCATCAAGATATTGAATTTAAAGGATCCTGACCAATTTTTAAAATGCGTTGTAGAGCTGATGAAGAAGAAAAAAGAAGAGAAGAGAAAAATTGCAGAAAAGAAAGAGAAAAAAGCCAAGCAACTAAAGGAGAAAGCAAAGAAAAAAGAAGAGAAGGGAGAGCTTGCAGACAAGATAAAAAGTGAGGAAGAGAGAAAAGAAGAGGAAAAGATGGAGAAAGACAAACTGCTAACAAAGAGGACGTGATGTGAATGGAGCTTAAGGTCCAAAAAAAACTTGCCGGAGCTGTACTTAAGTGCTCAAAATCAAGGATAAGGTTTGATCCAGAAAGGCTTGATGAGATAAAGGAAGCTATAACCAAGGTTGATATCAAGGCTCTTATCATAGATAATGCTATATCGCGTAAACCTGTTAATGCTGCATCAAGATTCAGGGCAAGAAAAAAGATTGTCCAAAAAAGAAAAGGAAGGCAAAAGGGGCCTGGTTCAAGAAAAGGCAAAAGAACAGCGAGATTGCCAAAAAAGCGCGCATGGATAAACCAGGTAAGGATACAAAGGGAATTTTTGAAGTACTTAAGGGATAAAGGAATTATTGATAAAAGGGTTTACAGGGATTTATACCTAAAATGTAAAGGCGGCTTCTTTAGAAGCAAAAGACACCTAAAACTGTATATTGACGAGCATGGCCTTATTAAAAAATGATAAAACAAAGATTTACTGTAAAATTTAAGAGAAGAAGAAAGGGAATTACAAATTATAATAAAAGGTTAAAGATGCTGTCAGCTGGCAAACTGCGGCTAGTCATCAGAAAATCTCTTAATAATACTGGTGCCCAAATAATTACATATGGGGCAAAAGGCGACAAGGTTTTGGTGTCAGCGCATTCAAGTGAACTGAAAAAGCATGGCTGGAATTTAGCAACAGGAAATGTGCCAAGTGCTTATCTTACAGGGCTTTTGCTTGGGCAAAAGGCTAAGAAAAAAGGAATAAAAGAAGAACTTGTATTAGATATTGGTTTGAATACCCCTGTAAAGGGAGGAAGATTGTATGCTACATTGCGCGGATTTATTGATGCTGGGATGAGTGTGGCTCACTCTAAAGATATCCTGCCTTCTGATGATCGGATAAAAGGAGTCCATATAGTAAATTTTTCAAATTCAGTTAAGGCAGACAAAGAAAGGTATGGCAGGCAGTTTGAAGGTTATGCAAAAAAGGAGGTTGACCCTGCAAAATTAACTGATTATTTTAATAATGCGAAGAAGAAGATTAGTGAGGCATAAAATGGCGGAAGAAAAGGAAGAAATCAAGGAAGAAGCAGAGGAAGAGATTATTGAACCTGAAGAAGAGGAAAAGGTAGCTAAGAAGATTGAGAAACCAGCATTTGATAAAGAAAGCTGGAAACCAAGAACCTCATTAGGTACAAAAGTAAAAAATGGAGAAATAACTGATATTGATCAGATACTTGACAGTGGGCTTAAGATTATGGAAGCTGAGATAGTTGATATTCTTTTAGCAGACCTTGAAAGTGATCTTTTATTGATTGGCCAGTCAAAAGGAAAGTTCGGTGGCGGCCAAAGAAGGGTATTCAAACAAACACAAAAGAAAACCCAGGAAGGAAACAAGCCAAAATTTGCTACATTTGCAGTTGTTGGGAATCGTAATGGTTATATTGGCATTGGTTATGGCAAGTCAAAAGAAACAGTTCCTGCCAGGGAAAAGGCAATAAGGAATGCTAAGCTCAATATTATTAAGATAAGGCGCGGCTGTGGAAGCTGGGAATGCGGCTGTAAAGATGCTCATTCTATTCCATTTGAGATACAAGGTAAATGCGGTTCTGTCAGGATAAAGATTATGCCGGCTCCAAAAGGGACTGGTCTTTGCGTAGAACCAGAATGTCAAAAGATTCTTGGCCTTGCAGGAGTAAAGGATGTCTGGTCAAAGACCTTAGGACAGACAAAAACAAAGATCAATGTTGTTTACGCATGTATTATGGCTATAAAAAACCTGCTTAATGCTAAGGTTCAATCAAAATTTATTGAAAAGCTTGGAATTGTTGAAGGGAGATTAAAAGAAAATGAGTGATGAAGCAAAGATAGCTGTAATAAGGGTAAGAGGGAATATTGGCCTAAAGAATGAGATAAAAGACACTCTTAAGATGCTGAATCTTCATAGAAGTAATTTTTGTGTTGTTGTTCCAAAGAGTGACAGCTATCTAGGGATGATTAAAAAGGTTAAGGATTATGTAACTTATGGAGAGGTAGATGATGAAACTTATAAACTATTAAGTGAAAAGCGCGGAGAAAAGAAAGGAGATAAATTAAAGCCCTTCTTCAGATTAAGCCCGCCAAAAAAGGGTTTTGGAAGAAAGGGAATAAAGGTCCATTTCAGCAAGGGGGGAACCCTTGGCTATAGGGGCACTAAAATAAACGAGCTAATCAAAAGGATGATTTAGATGGTCTTCAGAAAAAAGAAAAAAAAAGTAAGGCAGCGAGGAAGTATGACTCATGGCTGGGGTGCTAAGAAAAAGCATCGTGGAGCCGGCAATAGGGGTGGAAAAGGCATGGCTGGAAGTGGTAAGAAAGCTGATCAATTAAAGCCATCTCTATGGAAGAACAAGAAATACTTTGGCAAATACGGTTTCAAAAAGAAAGGGATAAAAGTAGAGATAAGCCCTATAAATATTGTACTCCTTGAAGAAAAAATCGCTTCTCTTGAAGCGTCTGGAAAAGCTTCAAAAGAGAGTGAGGTTTATGTTGTTGACCTTGAAAAGCTCGGCTATAATAAATTACTAGGTGGAGGGAAGGCAACAAAAAAATTCAAGATAACTGTACCTTATGCTTCTAAGGGTGCTATTGAAAAGATAAAAAGTGCTGGTGGTGAAGTTATAACAAAATCAGCAGGAAGCGAGCAATAAAATGCCTTTATTGAGGAGAATCCTAGATAATCTGCCTGAGGTTGCAAAACCTACACAAAAAAGATTATCTTTTAAGGAAAAACTTAAATGGACTGGGATAATCCTTTTATCTTATTTTGTTCTAGGTTTAATGCCTTTGTTTGGATTGGGAGAGAATGCTCTTGAACAATTTGAGTTTCTTTCGATTATCCTTGGTGCTCAGTTTGGTTCGCTTATCTCTTTAGGTATAGGTCCAATAGTTACAGCATCTATTGTTTTGCAGCTGTTGAATGGCTCTGGTTTGGTAAAGTTTGATTTGACAAGTCCAGAAGGAAAGAAGGCTTTCCAGGGAACACAGAAAATAATGGCTATATTTTTCATAATATTTGAAGCTGCAATCTATGTTTTCATGGGAGGCTTGTCCCCTGGAACACATTTTGATCCTGTAACAAGGGCTTTGTTTAGCCCACAACAGGGGGTAGAACTTGCTGCTTCAGCTATTGCATTAGGGCCAGCTATGATATTTAATCTAAAGTTGTTCTTGGTCTTTCAGCTAATGGTTGGTGGGATGTTGATATTATTCATGGATGAGGTAGTTAGTAAATGGGGTTTTGGTTCGGGTATTTCGTTGTTTATTGCGGCTGGTGTTAGCAAGAGTATCTTTGTGCAGGCATTTAACTGGCTTAAGCCAACTGCTGCAGGTGTTGCTGGTATGACTTATTCAATTGGGGCTATACCTGCTTTATTCCAGAGTTTGGCTGCTAATGATGTTACAACTGCTGGAATCAAGCTTGCTGCTCTTTTATCAACTGCGCTTGTTTTTGTTGTTGCTGTGTATGCGCAGGCAATGAAGGTCGAAATTCCATTGAGTTTTGGCCGTGTGCGAGGCCATGGTATTAGGTGGCCATTGAGTTTTATCTATACATCCAATATTCCGGTTATCCTGGTTGCTGCGCTGATGGCTAATTTCCAGCTTTGGGGCAGATTATTGCAGAACTGGGGCCATCCATTGCTTGGAACGTTCCTTGCTGATGGTAGTCCAGCTTCTGGCTTAGTTTTCTGGCTACAAGGTTCTAATATTGTAAGATCAATTATTGAACGTCAGAGCCTCTTTATTGGTTATAAGCCATATATGCAGGCACTTATCTATATGACATTCATGATTGCAGGAGCAATTCTATTCAGTGTATTTTGGGTTCAAACAGCTGGGATGGATGCAAGATCTCAGGCTAAGAATATGATGGCATCTGGCTTGCAGATACCTGGTTTTAGGCGTGATGAGCGCGTTCTTGAGAGATTATTGAATAGATACATATGGCCATTAACAATAATGGGTGCTGCAACTGTCGGGTTTTTGGCTGCATTAGCTGACCTTACAGGCTCTTTAAGCAGAGGCACTGGGATTTTACTTGCAGTTATGATCATATACAAGCTATATGAAGAAATAGCGCAACAGCATATGATGGATATGCATCCAATGATGAGGAGGTTTATGGAATAAAATGCTTGGTTCACTTTTAGACCCAATTTTCAGTCCATTGCTTAAATTGCCTATAGCTTTTGCAGTGGCGATTATTGCATTTATAGTATCAGTACTAGTTACAGTAATCTACAAGTATACAACTAATCAAAGCCTTATGAGGGATTTAAGGAATGAGTTAAAAGAGTTCCAAAAAGAGATCAAAGAACTTAGGAATCATCCTGAAAAAGCCCTTGAAGTTCAGAAGAAATCCATGGAAACAAATATGAAGTATATGGGCCATAGTATGAAATCTACATTGTTTACTTTGCTTCCTGTCATCCTTATCTTTGGGTGGTTGAATGCTAATCTTGCTTATGAGCCTATTTTGCCTGGACAGGAGTTCACAGTTACAGTAGAGGTTAGTCGCGGAATTGAGACTGTTAGTCTGATTATACCCGAAGGTTTAAGTGCAGAAGGTAATTTAACAAAAATTATATCTGACAGCAAAGCTGTGTGGGTGCTTAAAGGAGACGAAGGCTCCTATATGTTGGAGTTTGAGGCAGACAGTACAACTGTATCAAAAGAAGTCCTAATTACAGAAGAACAGGCCTACAGCCAGCCAATAAAAAAAACTCGCGGCAAAATACGTGAGATAACTATTAGCAATAAACCCATGAAGGTCCTTAATTTATTGGGATGGAAGATTGGTTGGCTAGGCACATATATAATATTTTCAATAATATTCAGCATGATAATAAGGAAAGGTATGAAGGTATACTAAGATAATCTTTTTAAATCAAATTAGGTTCCGTGATTAAAATGGTTGCAGGAAGACACAAATCAAGGTCAATGCGCAGGGTTTTTAGAAAAACCCCTGGCGGAAAGGTAGTTGTGCATTATAGAAAGAAGAAGCCTAAGCTAGCTAGGTGTGGTAGCTGCGGGGCTGTCCTTAAAGGTGTTGTGCGAGAAAGACCTTATAAGCTCAGGAATATGCCCAAAACAAAGAAAAGGCCTACAAGGCCTTATGGCGGTGTTCTTTGCACTAAATGTTTGAGAAAATTAATGATTGAAAAGGCAAGAACGTAATCCTCTGCAGTGCTGGCAACAGCTGCTTTAGGTGAGGATTGGAGGGAAAAATGATTGAAGTTGGAAGATTGTGTGTAAAAATTGCTGGCAGGGATGCTGGCGGAAAGTGTGTTATTGTAGATGTTCTTGATGATAAGTTTGTGATGATAGACGGCAATGTAAGAAGAAGGAAATGTAATGTTGTTCACCTAGAGCCTTTGAGTGAGGTAATCAAGATTTCTAAAGGGGCTTCTCATGATTCTGTTAAGGCAGAATTTGAGAAACTAAAGATTCCTGTTTGGGGGACAAAGCCCAAGAAAGCTGCTGAAAGGCCGAAGAAGGTTCGCGGCAAAAAGAAAAAAGCTGAAGAAGCTGCAACAGAGGCAAAAGGTAAGAAAAAAGTAACTAAAAAGGCAGCTCCTAAAAAAGCAAAAGAAAAGAAAGAAGAGAAACCAGCTAAAAAACCAGAAGAGACTGAAAGTGTTGAAGAGCTGCTTGGTGGAGAAGGTGAAGTTAAAGCTGAGAAAAAGGAATAATTTCTTTTTTTAACTTTTTTTCCACATTAAATCAAACCATTTTCTATATGCGTCAGCTATATCTTTGTTAATTAGCATAAAACATATAGGATTTTCACCTTGCCACAGCACATTTACAACTCTATCTGCGTAGATATTTATGACTGCGGGACTTGAATATTCTTTTGGAAGGAATTTTGTTTCCATAAGCTCTAATTTTGTTATTGGTTTTCCTTTGACTTCATGATCATACAAGATTTTCCATTTTATTTTGCTTTTTATTCTCAATTTGTTGAAGTTTGGAAAGAAATATTTTAGGAATTTACCTTCTTTTCCTACAGCGCCAATCAAATAAAGGTCTTTTCCTTGCTTTAGAACATCTTTTCTTATCGTCTTAAAACCTTCTTTTCCAGCAAAAACATGGGCTTCTGCATGGGGTTTTAAAGGAGACGTCTGTTTTCTTAGCTCTGGAATTATTTTTTTGATTGATTCTTCTTTTTCGTTGAGTCTTTCCTTTTGTTCTTCGATATATGTCACTAATCTTTCAGGGTCTGTTGCTTCAAAATATCTTACATTGTTCCTTATAATATAAGAAAGAAGGCCTTTTTGTGTCAGTCTGTTCATAGCTTCGTAGATTCTGCTTCTATGCAGGTCAACTTCTCTTACTAATTCCCCTGCTTTTATAGGGCCTGTTCTAAGCAAAGTAGTGTAAATGGTTATTTCGCTATTTGTCAGGCCGATTTGGCGCAATATAGTTTGGTCCATATAAGGTAGAAATAGGTCGAGGTTTATTAATTTTTCTATTGTAGTCTTGAAAGAGGAGGACATTATTTTATTAATGGCACTTAATTTCCTTGAAGTGATTAAAATGGATGAATTAGTTTTAGCTAGTGATGGAAAAGAAGCAAGAGTTATTGAAGGGCGTCTATCTTATTATAAACCTGGAGAGCCCAAAAATGTCGATTACTTTGTACTTGGAGAAATGAGTCCTCTGGCTTACTTTTTATTCAGATATCCAGATGAAAATGAAAGTTTTAGGAGTTCTGCTAATATTTTTTGTGCATGCTTAACAAAAAATGGAGGGGAATACACTTACGTGCAGGTTCCATTTAGCATAACAAAAAGATATGAACGCATTTGTGAGGTTGGAGAAATAAATGAAGAGAATGTTCGTTCATTAAAGGGAGTCATTATTGGACTTCTGCTTGGCAGGGATGTTGCTATTTCAAAAAGATATCTGCCAGAAAACAGGGAAAATCTCAACCAAGTCATATCTAACTATCTACGCAATTGCCTCTTAGCTTCAGATAGTGATATGCACTTAGAAGAGTTTAGCAGTACTGACCTACCATTTGGGGATTTACTTGATATAGGTATGGGCAAACCATATATACCGATGCGTGATCGTGCATTCTATGCCTTCTTCTATAATTGTACAATGAAAGAGAGCATAGATCCCTGTTTAGTGGTTAAGCAGGTCAAAGAGAGTGAAGGTAGTCCCGAAGACAGGGAAAAACTGGAAGAAGAAGTGATTGCTCATTATGCTGACAGGTATTTCCAGTCAGACAGGATACAAGAAAAGCTACCTGATTTGATTAAAAAATGTTTAAGGGCAATGAGAAAAAGGAGATTATTTTTCTTTATGCCAAAAACTAGGACTGTCACAGGAGTTCTTTATTAGAGAAATTCAAAAACTGATCACTTAGAAATGGCTTCAAACAAATCACTCAAATTAAGCTCAAAACCAGCAACAGGAACTTCTATTTTCCAATTTGTAAGTACTTTTGGAGATATTTCTCCAATAAATGCAACCTTTTTACCATTTACAATAACACGACCGACTCTTCCCGGTATAAATGAATCGTGATCAACTTCTTCTATTTCATAGTTAACCCCCGACATTCTCAACAAATAGTCAAGAGCTTGCTTTATTTCAGTAAAATCAACCCCCTCATGCGCAGAAACTACTGCAATTCTTTCATAATCAGTTGTTGTTTCGCCTTTTTTTGATGTAACTGCGCCTTGCTCAAAGAGTTTTTGAGGGTATTCAACATGTTTATTCTTTGAGAGAATCTCAAGCAAGATTGGCAAAATCCACGTTCTAACGCATGAATAGCTCTCAGACATATACTCACTGATTTCAACTGTTCCAAAATCTTTTATATCCATATTTTCATATAGGAAATTTTTGTTTGTTAGAATTGGGCTGACAACTTCTTGATAGCCAAGTCCTGCAATTATGTCTCTTGCATTATCTATGAAGTTTACAATTGGATTTGTCCCCCCAATTGTATAACTTTTTAATGGAAGTTCTTTTATCTTATCATAACCATAAGATATCGCAATATCCTCAACTATATCAACTGGATGCAATATATCTCTCCTATAAGGGGGGATTTTTACTGTTCCATTAGCGTATTCAAACTGGTATCTTTCAAGCAATTTCTTTATTTCAGGCTCTTTTAGGTCCAAACCAAGCATTTTATCTACTTGATCTTTATTTATTTTAATGCTTTCATTGAATAAATGCGGTGTTGATATTGATTTTGTTGGATATTTCACATCAACAGAATAGATGCTAAAGCCTCTTTCGTAAAATGCTTGAGCAAATATATTTGCACAAACCAATAATGCATCCATATCATTGCCAGTTGCTTCAAAGAATAGGTCCTGCTCGTTTTCATCAACCTTTCCTGTGGTTGCTGAGTTTATTATTGGTGGAAAGCTGAGTACCTGGTCTTTAGAATCCATAAGTATCGGATATTTTGATTTGCCTTCAAGGATCCATGCATATTCCTTTCCTTTTGGGTGTTCTTCTAAAATCTCTTGCTGAGTCATCTCTTTTCTAAAGTCTAAAGGAATGAATTTAACTGATTCTGGAGAAGTTGCTTTGTAATGAACTGGGAAGGTTATTTTCTTGTACGAATAAATGCCAATTGCGACTTTTTCTCTTCTACGGCCGTAGGCCTCACATAATTTTTCCTGAAGCTGGATTATTTGCTTTATTAAATAATCATTAACCTTTTGACCTTTTGCAACAAATGCTACAACATAAGGCCTTATTTTATCAACTGATTTGTCTACAATTAATTTATAATCTGATTTATTAATCTCAAGCTTTGGAATTCCTTTTTGTTTTCCTAACAAGCCTTTCAAAAGCCTTGCAACACCCTCTACTGACCATAGATAAGGTAAGTTCGTATCGCCGAAAGAAACAGAAACCTCATCATTTTCTTTATCATAACTATCAAACTCCCCTTTACCGTACTCTACCTGGTTTTTTAACTCATCAATTAATAGTTTTTTACCTACCAGGTTCTGCAAATCTTTAAGTGAAAATGTGATTGTCGGCATCTTAGCTCTTTTTTATCTTCCTTTTCTTGAATTCCTTATGATAAATCCTATGGTGGACATTAAATGTATGATAAGTAACAATTACCATTATCAACATAATAAGGAGCAGCAAATTAAAGTAAGGTAATCCTGAATAATAATAAGCAACTGCAAGTAATGCGCAGGCAATAAAGATAAAAAAAGGTATTGCCTGGTTCCATTTATGATATTTTCTTAGCTTATGATGAGCATATTTTGATATTGATTTATGCTCACGTTCTTCGAGCTTGGTTATGCTGTGTTTTAATGCTCTGAAAAATTCCTTCAATTAAACCACCTTTGCATTTCTTAAAACTTCTAAATCATGGCTAAAAAGGTGCCTTATGTCCTTTATACCAAGTTTGAACATCGCAATCCTGTCAATTCCAAGACCCCATGCAAGTACTGGCACATTAATGCCCAGGGGCTTACACAGCTCTGGTCTAAAGATGCCTGCACCACCTAGTTCAATCCAGCCTAATTCGGGGTGTTTTGCAAACAACTCACAGCTTGGCTCTGTAAATGGAAAATATCCCGGTACAATCTTTACTTGCTCTGTTTCTGCAAATTCCTTTGCAAATAACCTTAACAAACCGAATAAATGCCTTAGATTAAGGCCATCTTCAACAACTATGCCTTCTGTTTGATTGAAATCTGCAAGATGCGTTGCATCAATAACATCATATCTAAAACATCTGGTAATTCCAAAGTATTTTCCAGGGATTTTCAAATCTTCAGATGCCAGCATGCGAGCAGAACAAGCAGTACCCTGTGTTCTCAGCATATTTCTGTGTGTTCTTTTAACATCAAATTTATACTGCCAGCCTTTTGAGCCCGTTCCAAAGCCATTTTCATGTGCTTGTTTGACGTTTTCAACAAGTTTTTCATCAAGTTTTCCGTATTTCGGCTCTTTTATGTAATAAGCCTGGTGTATATCACGTGCAGAATGGAACTGCGGCATAAATAAAGCATCCATATCCCAAAAGTCAGTTTCAACAATCGGTCCAAACATCTCTGTGAAGCCTAAATCCATGAATTTCCTCCTTACCTCATCAAGAAATCTGCGATAATGCTGTTTTTTTCCGCCAAAGATATCTGGAACATTTATCTTAATGTCAAATCTGCGAAAGTTTTTGTCTTTCCAAGAGCCTGTTCTGAGCATAGAAGATGTAAGTTTGTCTGCAATTCCCTTTGTATCTATCTTATGTTTTGATAATTTCCTGCCAAGGGCTGTTAGTTCTGCTGTTTTCGTCTTTAATAGGTCTACATTGATTATGTCTTTTCTCTTCTTCAGGCTCTCAAGAGCAAATTTTTCTTCATCCTTTAAGGATTTTATTTCAATTGGAAAGGATTTCTTTAAAAATTGTTCTTCAAGGCTTTCCTTTTGTAATAATTTCTTTCCTTGCCCTGTGATTGAGATTATAAGTTCTTTTTCTTTTCTTATATTAACAGCAACTTTGCTGCGCAAAACACCAAGGCAGATATTAATCTCATCTTTAGCTAAGCCTGCTTTTTCTATTATCTTTGTTATAGGAAGCTCTTTTTCTTTAATAGCTTGCAGAAATCTTTTTTCAGGCAATCCAGCTTTCACATATTCCCTTCCATTAGCCCCAAGAACAACTATTTCCTTCAACTCTTCCTTTATTTTTATTATTCCTTTGTTTTGCAGCCATTGCAAAGCACGCATTACCTCTACTTCCTGCAGCTTTGTTTCCTTTGCAAGCCCAGCTAAGGTATTTACCGTACTTAAAACAGGCAATACCTTTCTTTCCAAAGGATGTAGTGTGTTGATTAACTTATCCATTTTAGTATTTTCTTGGATAGCTTCCAAGCACTTTTAAGAAGGAACTTTTCTCAATCATATGGAATGCGTCTTTTATCTTCTTCTCATCTTTATGGCCCTGTAGATCTATGAAAAATACATAGTCACCAAGTTTTCCTTTTGACGGCCTTGATTCTATCTTTGTAAGATTTATTTTTCTTTTTGCAAATTCTCCAAGTAATTCATATAGCAGACCAGGCCTATCAACTTGAGGGTAGATTGCAATGCTAGTTCTATCACGCGCTGTTTTCTTTGTTGATTCTTTTGCTACAACAATAAACCTTGTGACATTGAATTTATTATCCTGGATATTGCTCTTGATTATCCTTAAACCGTATAACTTAGATGCAATTTCTGATGTAATGGCTGATTTTGATTTATCCTGCTTAGAAACAGACATAGCTGATTTTGCATTTGATATAGTCTCCTTGATCTGTACATTAGGCAGATTTTTTCTTAAGAATTTCTCACATTGGGAATATGTCTGTGGATGGGCATAGATGATTTTAATGTCCTTTATAGTCCCGCTTCCTGCCAGGTTGTGCTTTATTGGCAAAATTAGTTCATCTATTATATTTAAATCAAATTCCATCAATGAATCTAAGGTGGTGCCAAGAGTACCTGAAACAGAGTTTTCTATTGGAACTATGCCTTTATCTGCTTTACCAGAGTCAACTGCTTCGAATACATCCCAGACAGTCCTCTCAAAGATAATCTCCGCTTTTGCAGTTTTATCGTAGTTCAAAACAGCAAGATTGCTGAATGTTCCTTCTGGACCTAGCGTAGCTATTCTCATTTTTTCTTACGCTCAACAAGTTTTTCAATCAAATAATCACTATACTCTTCTGCTTCTTTCTTGAAAGGGCCAAGATAGTCTGCAGCCTCTTTAAAATATTTAATGAATTTGGCAGTATCTTTCTTATTTATGATCTTGTAAAGTTGATGTGCGCTTTTTAGATATGCTCTCAGTGCTTTTGTAGTTTCTGGATTTAAGATTTCTATATCAGCATATAATTTTGGATCATGATTTAGGATTCTGCCAACCATGTCCATCCTTAATTTATAGATTGGGCTGCTGTATTTCTGGCTATTAGTTATGTCTACTCCAAGCTCTTTTAATGCGTGGCAGATTGATATTGAACCAAAATGCATTATTCCCTGGATAACAGACATCATTCTATCATGCTTGGCTGGGTCTGCGATTTTTATTTTAGCGCCATTTTTCTTAAGCATATTTTTTAGCCAAGGCAGCCATTTCTTGCCACGAGCAGGACATAGAATCATTGTCTGATCCTTTATCTTTTTTACAGAAGGTCCAAAAACAGGATGAGTGCCAATAACCTCTGATTCTGAGTACTTTAGCATTGCTTTTACAGGCTCTTTTTTTAATGATGTGAGGTCCATTAATAATGCATTCTTTTTTACGTGTGGAGCAATTTTCTTTATTACATCAAGTGTAACATCCATTGGAACAGTAATTACAACAACATCGCATTTAGCTGCACATTCTTCTGGCTTAAGTTTAGTCCTTCTGCTAGCAATAAGTACTTTGCAGCAGTTTTTCTGGAAAAATCTCTTAAACCACTGGCCCATCTCTCCTGTGCCGCCAATGATTCCAACTATTACCTTAGATTTACTCATTAAATCTGCCTCCATGGGTTGTCTTGTTTTGGAACTTTACAAACACCATCATAGCCGCGAGCCATCATTAATGAATCAACAACAGTAATAGCAGCCATTGCTTCTGCAACTGCATAAATTCTGCCAAGCAGGGTTGGGTCACGCCTTGTTATTGGGCTTAGTTCTTCTTCCTTCATCTTCTTCATGTTAATTGATGGCTGTTTAACTGAAACTGTTGGTGTTGGTTTAACAGCTAACCTAATAACGATGTCTTCGCCGTTTGTTATGCCTCCTAAAAAGCCACCAGAGTGATTTGTTTTAAAGCGCACTTTTCCACCTTTAAGATATGGATGGTCATTCCATTCAGAGCCTTTCATGTTTGATGCTTTAAAGCCGTCGCCAAATTCTACACCAGTTATAGCTCCGATGGATAACATAGCATGGGCAAGTGTTGCACGTAGTTTATCAAAAACAGGCTCACCAAGACCTGCTGGAACACCGCGAATTATTAATTCAACTGTGCCGCCGCCTGTATCGCCTTCTTCCTTTATTTCAAGTACTCTTTGTGTCATCTTTTCTGCTGCTTCAAGGTCTGGGCAGTTTATTTCGTTCTTTCTGTAGTTTTTCTTTATTTCCTCATAACTCATATCCTTTGCTTTTATTCCCATGCATTCTTTTGTATAAGCCAATAGTTCTATCCCTTCTTTTGCAAGGATGAATTTTGCAACTGCTCCTCCTGCGACTCTGCCTACTGTCTCACGACCTGATGCACGACCAGCACCACACCAATCAGCATATTTACCATACTTTACAAAGAATGTGTATTCTGCATGTCCTGGTCTGATGAGATCCTTATAATTTCTATATTGGTCAATGTGGGCTTTTTGTGTATCTACGTTATATACTATAATGCCAATAGGAGCGCCAGTTGTTACACCATCTTGTGCCATACCAGCAAATATATGGCATTGATCTGTTTCTTTTCTTGGCGAATCCAGCTTGCCTTGGCCTGGTCTGCGTTTGTCCATTTCTTTTTGTATTATATCATCTGTAAGTTTTAATCCTGGTGGAACACCATCTACTATCACTGCTAATCCAGAACCTTTTCCTATTCCATATGATTCTCCGCATGTTGTAACGCGAAATAATCTACCAAAAGTGTTTCCTAACATTTTACTTAACCTCCATCTTACATCCTAGTTTTTTCATCAAATTAACATATCCTGGAAATGTAACATTTACTGACTCTGCTGAGTCAATTTCTGTCTTTCCATCAGCTATTAATCCTGCAATTGATAAAGCCATAACAATCCTATGATCGTGATGGCCTTTTACCTTTGTACCTTTCAGTTTGCTCTGTTTTATTATCATACCGTCCTTCAATTCCTTGACGTCTGCGCCGAGTTTTGACAGCTCTTTTGTCATAACCTTAATACGGTCAGTTTCTTTAATGCGTGCTTGAGCAACATTTTTAAGTGTTGTGGTGCCTGATGCAAAACAACCAACAACAGACATAGCTGGCAAAGCATCTGGCGTGTGGTTTAAATCAAGGCTGGTTCCTTTTAATGATTTTCCAATTACCTTTATGGCATTTTTTTCTGTTTTTATGTTCGCACCCATCCTTTTCAAGTAGTTTATGATTTCTTTGTCACCTTGCACATCCTTAATATCTACTCCTTTAATCAAGACATTTGAGCTCGTTACAGCAGCAGCAGCTATTGGAAACGTTGCAGATGACCAGTCTCCGGGGATTTGTTTTTTGAATGGCTTGTAAGCTTGGTTTCCTTTTATCTTGAAGTGGGTAAATCCTTTTCTCTTGTACTTTATTCCCTGCTCATCAAGGCATTTTAGTGTCATCTCTATGTATGGCTGCTCTTTCATATTAACTACCTTGATTTCAGCATCATTCTCGCAAAGGGGGCATGCAATCAATGGACTTGAAACATACTGTGAGGACTTGCCATTTACAGTTGTTTTTCCTCCATTAATTCTGCCAGTGATTTTTGCCGGTAAATAGCCTTGTTTTTTGAGATATTTTACTTTAAGCCCAAGCTGTTTTAGTCCATCAAATAAAGGGCTCATTGGCCTTGTTCTTAATGAAGCATCTCCATCAACTACAGCATTAATACCTAAAGCGGCCATTACACCAATCATAAGCCTTGACGATGTTCCTGAATTAGCAAAATCAATCTTCTTTTTTGGTGTTCTTGGGTTTTTTCCAAAGCCTTTTACTGTCCATTCATTTTTTCCAAGCTTTATTCTTGCACCAAGAGCTTTGCATGCATTTACAGCAGCCATTGCGTCTTCTGATTTCAGGGGATTAATCAGCTTAGAAGTTCCTTTTGCAAGTGAAGCTAGTATGACTGCACGTATTGTATGTGATTTTGAAGCTGGGATTTCTATGCCTCCCTTAAGTTTGTCAGTTTTCCTTACTACTAATTTCATTTTAGGTTCTCAATTGCTATTTTCTTCATTAAATTAATTGGTGCTTTTTTATTCGTCCAAATCTTAAATTGAGATGCTGCTTGATTTACGAACATGTCAACTCCTTGTATTGTTTTGCAGCCAATTAACTTTGCGTCTTTCAAAAGCTTTGTATTAAGTGGATTGTATACAGTATCAAATACAACTCCATTTCTTTTTATTATTTTTTTTAATAATGCTCTATTGATTGGTGTTTTATTGATATTTGGATGCATTCCTATTGATGTGCAGTTGATTAAAATATCAATATTCATTAAATTCTTTATTTTATTTAAACCGCCAAAACTGCATTTAAGTTCTTTTGAAAGCTTTTGAGCTTTGCTTACTGTTCTGTTTACTATTGTAAGGTTTCCTTTACTTTGTTTTATTCCAAATGCTAATGCTCTTGCTACACCGCCAGCGCCAATCATCAATACATTACTGCCTTTTATCTTTGTTTTTTGCTCAATTGCACTTATTGCTCCAACAAGATCTGTATTAAAGCCAATTAATTTTCCATTTTTATTAACAACAGTGTTAACTGCGCCAATCTTTTTAGCATTAGGATCTATTTTATTCAAATATTTCATCACTGCTCTTTTATGAGGTATTGTTACACTTAATCCTGAAACGAGCCCTTTGAATTTTTTAACGAATTTTCCTATATCTTCAACTAAAAAATTAACATAAAGGTCATTTAACCTTAATTTTTCAAATGATTTGTTATGAATCAAAAATCCTTTACTATGTTCTACTGGATTTCCAACCAATCCAAAGACTTTTGGGTTCTTTAATTTATTAATTCTGTAGACTTCTTTCAGTTTTTTTGCCTCAATCTGGCCTGGAGCAGACTCTTTTCCTTTTTTTAGAGAACCAAAAGTCAGGAAAGCTCCAAGAACAGGAGAAAGTATGCGTGAGATTTCTCCTTTTTCTCCCATGCATAATGCTATTATTTTTTTATTGTCTTTCTTTGCTTTCTTTATTAGTTCAAAAATGGCAATATTATCATTTATTGAGTTTGCAGATGTAACTATCTTAATTACATCACAATTTGTTTTCTTTATTTTATTGTAAATGTTGAGCAAATTACTTGGAGTTTTTTTGAAATTATGATGGGATACAATGATTTTTGTTCTTTTTTTTGATTTTATTAATTGATTTACAGCTTTTCCAGAACTCAGCTCAATATCAACAAAATCTGCACCTAATTCAATGGCTTTCTTCAATAATTCAATTCTTTTTTTATTATTTATTGCTTTTCCGCCTTCAGATTTTTTTCTATTTGTAACTATAATTGGATTTTTTGAGCTTTTTAATATTGATTTTAGATTGTTAATAGAAATATCCCTAATGAAATCTGCTCTCAGCTCAATGATATCTGCTTGTTTTGCATTTTTGAGGTCTTTGAGAGCTTCATTTGTTGTTCTTGCTGTTATTGGAATACAAATCATTTTATGACCTTAGAAACGATCTTATCAGGAACAGGTATTCCATGCTTTACTTTTCCAATCCTTAATGGCAATGAATATTCTACTTTGCCACCTCTTACTTTTTTATCCAGTAGGGTTTTCTTTATTATATCCTTGTGCCTTATTCCTATTGGCAGTTTTGTTGATGCTCCTGCTTTCTCAAGGATAGCCTTTATTTTATCCACGTCCTTTTGACTGATCAGTTCCAGTTCTTTTGCCAGCTGTGCTTCTTTTACCATCCCAATAGATACTGCTTCTCCATGAGATATCTGAAAATTAGTCAATGCTTCGACTGCGTGGCCTATTGTGTGGCCGAAGTTGAGTATCTTTCTCAGTCCAGATTCTTTTTCGTCTGCCTCAACTACGCGTGCTTTTATCTCGCAGGCTCTCTTAATTGTCTTTTCCATTAGCTTGCTGTCTGCACTTAGTATCTTCTCCATATTCTTATCCAGGAAACCGAAAAATTCTTTATCTGCTATGACTGCGTGCTTAATTATTTCTGCCAGACCATTAAGGATTTCCCTTTTAGGCAGGGTTTTCAAAATATCCAAATCTATGAAAACCTTTTTTGGCTGGTGAAAGGCTCCAACCAGGTTTTTTCCAAGAGGGTGGTCAATAGCAACCTTACCGCCGATAGAGCTATCAACCATTGCTAATAGTGTTGTTGGAACTTGTACATAAGGAATTCCCCTGTTGAAGGTAGCTGCAACAAACCCGGCAATGTCTCCTACTACTCCTCCGCCAAGTGCAATCACAACAGAGTCCCTAGTAAAGTTGAAATCTATCAGTTCGTCTTCTAGGTATGCCTTTGTCTGGCGGTTTTTTTGCTGCTCTCCTGCATTAAAGCGCAATAGGTATGTGTCAAGCCTGTTCATCACAAAGTTCCTTAGAAAATCCTTTGCATATAATTTCTCTACATTAGTGTCTGTTATTATTGCGTATTTGTTTCCCAGCTTGCTTTTCTTTAAGTCTGACGGAACCTTGCTCAATAGTCCGCTGCCTATTAGAATGTCATAAGAGTTATCTGCTTGTTTCCTTAATTTCACCCTTACCTTCTGCATTTTATATTGTTCTTCCAACTGCTTTAGCTACTGGCTTAAGCGCTTTCATCAAATCTACAAAGTGTTTTGGTTTTAATGATTGGTCACCATCAGAGACTGCTTCTTCTGGATTTGGATGCACTTCAATCATAAGGCCGTCTGCACCAGCTGCAATTGCTGCTTTGCTCATAGGTTCAACCAAGTCATATTTCCCAGTTCCATGGCTAGGATCAACTATTACTGGCAAATGTGTTAATTTCTTCAATACAGGAACTATGTTTAAATCTAGGGTGTTCCTTGTGTATTTGCAAAATGTCCTTATGCCTCTCTCGCACAATATTACTTTATGGTTCCCCTCAGACATTATATATTCTGCACACATGAGGAATTCCTTCAGAGTGGCTGACAAGCCTCTTTTCAACATTACTGGTTTATTTGTTCTTCCAACTGCCTTAAGTAAATTAAAATTCTGCATATTTCTTGCTCCTATCTGCAGGATATCAGCATATTTTACAACTAAGGAAACCTCTTTAGTGTCCATTACCTCCGTTATTATTGGCAGTTTAGTTTGCTTTCTAGCTTTAGCTAAAAACTTCAGCCCTTTTCCTCCTAACCCCTGGAATGAATAAGGTGATGTTCTTGGTTTGAATGCGCCGCCACGCAATATATGGGCTCCTGCTTTCTTAATTGAGATTGCTGCATTAATGATTTGCTCTTCGCTTTCAACAGCGCACGGACCTGCCATTATTGCCAGTTTTTTTCCTCCGATAAGCACGTTATTTACTCTTATTATGGTATCTTCTGGTTTGAATTCACGGCTTACTAATTTGTAAGGTTTCAGGATAGGCACTACTTTCTCAACATTATCAATAGCTTCTAGCTGATCCTGCTGAAGCAAGCGCTCGTCACCTATAGCTCCAATTATTGTGCGCTCAGTGCCTTTTGATATGTGCGGTGTAAGACCCATCTTGCTTATCTTATCGCACACGTGCTTGATCTGCTTTTCAGTCGCACCAGGTTTCATCACAATTATCATTTTATCTCCTCATTATCACTTTTCTACAATAGTTTCCTTTATCTTAACTCCAAAATGCCTTCCAGCCTCTTCTATATAAGCTAAAACCTCATCACCTTTCTTTAACTTTACAATGGATATCGGCTTTCCATTTGGTTTTACTAACCTGATTGTTTCTGCATTTTGGAGTATTAATGAGATTTTTTTCCCATGTACAGTTGCTTTTAACAGCATTAACGGTCTTTTCTCTACTTTGGTTCTTCCAATAATAACTATCTCAGTATTGCCTTTTGCATCTACAATTAATGCTTCTTCTCCTGTTTTCAATTCTGACAGGTATCTTGTCTTGCCTTCTGGAGCCAGGATATAAGCATGAACAGCTGATGCATTTACCCTAAAAGGCCTTTGAGCCACATAAGGGTTTTCAATTGACTCTGAATGCACTAAAAACATTCCAGAGCTTGAATCTCCAACTAGCATGCCTTGTCCAATCTTCATGTTTGTGCACGTATCAATACAAACTCTGTCGCCAGTCCCAACAGGATGTATGCCGGTTATCTTAGCTTTAACAAGGTTGATTTTTTGCGTTGACTTTTTAATTAATGACGCTGTTTTTTTTATTTCTCCTAAATTTGAGGTAGTTAATAAAATACCATCTACCCCTTTCTCTAAAATCTCTAAGGCTGTTTTTGCTTCATCTGAATTCTTTACTTCTGCCATCAGCCCTTTTGTTTGTGCAATCAAATTCTCCAAAGGAATTATTGTCCAGTCTGTTGTTTTTATGATTACTATCTTTGATTTTGATTCCTCTAATGCTCTTTTCTCATCATCTTTGCTATTAATGGTTATAATAACAACATCCTTTCCTAGTTTTAGGTCGCCGTCCTGGCTAACTGTTTTTATTAATCCTAGGTCTTTCACTTTTTTGGAGAATCCTTTTGGAACTAGGACTGCGTCTGCATTGCTCTCCAGCGCTGTTGTAACTATCTTCTTATCCCATTTAGGAACATTAACCCATAATTTTTTCATTTTTGCCTACTTAAGTAATTTGCATGCTTCTTTAGAGCTTTTTCCTCCATGTACAACTGCGCAAACAGCTTTTACGAATTTAGTTGGAGATTTATGCTGGAATGAGTTTCTTCCCATTGCTACTCCTGCTGCTCCTGCTTCCATTGCATCCTCTATCATCTTAAGGCATGCTTCTTCATTTCCTTTTGAGCCTCCAGCAATAATAACTGGAACAGGGCAGCCTTCAACAACCTCTCTAAATGATCTCATGTCTCCAGTGTAATTTGTTTTCACAATGTCTGCACCAAGCTCTGCACCGACCCTTGCTGCTAATTTGACTACATCTACATTTTTTTCATCCTTTATTTTTTTGCCTCTTGGATACATCATTGCTAGAAGGGGCATGCCCCATTTGTTGCATTCCTTTGATATCTGCCCCATATCCTTTAACATCTCTGCTTCATCATCTGCTCCAATATTGACATGGATTGAAACAGCATCAGCACCAAGCCTTACTGCTTCTTTAACGGTGCAGGCAATGATCTTGTGGTTTGGGTCTGGCCCCAGGCTTGTAGATGCTGAAAGATGTATAATTAATCCAACATCCTTTCCGCCGGAACGGTGGCCTGCTCCTACAATCCCTTTGTGTAAGACTATTGCATTTGCGCCGCCTTCTGCAATTTTATTTATAGTGTCCTTCATATCTACTAATCCCTCTATTGGTCCGACTGTCACGCCGTGGTCCATTGGTATTATAACAGTCCTGCCAGTATTCCTATTCATTATCCTTTGCAATCTAATTTGTTTTCCAATCATTTTCCCCCACCTTATTTCTTAATCAAATTTTTAGCGACTTTTATGATATTTTCCTTGGTTAAACCAAATTTCCTGTATAATTCGCCGGGTTTTCCTGATTCCCCAAATTTATCTTTTACACCCATCCTTTCAAGTGGTATTGGAATGTTTTCTACCAGCACCTCTGAAACTGCTGAGCCAAGACCGCCAATAATATTGTGGTCTTCTGCAGTTACAATGCACCCGGTTTCTTTGGCTGCTTTTATGATTATATTTTTGTCAATTGGTTTTATTGTATGCATATTGATCACTCTTGCATTTATCTTTTGTTTCTCAAGCTCATCAGCTGCTTTTAATGCTTCATGGACTAATGCGCCTGTAGCAATGATTGTAACATCCTTTCCATTTCTCAATAATTCTCCTTTTCCAATCTTAAATTTGTAATTATTATCATGGATTATAGGAACTTTTCCCCTACCAAGTCTTAAATAAGCAGGACCGTTATGCTTGACTAATGCATGAACTGCTTTTTCTGCCTCAACTGCATCAGCTGGCTGTATAACTGCCATATTTGGCAGAGTTCTCATAACAGATATATCTTCTAAAGCCTGGTGTGATGCGCCATCTTCGCCTGTTAAGAGGCCAGAATGACTTCCTACAACCCTTACATTAAGGTTTGAGATTGCTGCCATTAACCTTATCTGGCCTAATGGCCTGTTTGTAATAAAGCATGCAAATGAGCTTGCAAAAGGGATTTTTCCAGATGCAGCAAGACCTGCAGCAGTTCCAATCATGTCTTGCTCTGAGATGCCTATCTCAAAGAATCTTGCAGGATATTTCTCTGCAAACTTGCTTGAGCGTGTTGATTCTGATAGATCTGCATCTAATGCAACTACTCTCTTATCCTTTCCTGCTTCAAGGAGGCCTTTTCCATAGCCATCACGAGTTGCTTTTAGTTCCATTTTATTTCAGCGCTTTTAGCGCATCTGGCAGTTGTTCTTTTGATAATGCTTTTCCATGCCATTCTGCTCTGTCTTCCATAAAACATATTCCCTTGCATTTTATAGTATTGGCAATGATCATTGTTGGCTTTAATTTTTGCTTTGATGCTTTATCTAATGCATTCATGATCTGGTTAAAGTCATGGCCATTAATCTCTATAGTATCCCAGCCAAAAGCCTTGAATTTAGCAGCAATTGGCTCAACATTCTTTACATCCTTTACCTTACCATCAATCTGAAGTTTATTTGAATCAACTATTCCTATTACATTGTTTAGTTTGTAGTGTGCTGCTGTTAGGGCTGCTTCCCACACTTGGCCTTCTTGTATTTCTCCATCTCCCATAAGCACATAAACCTTGTAATCTTTTTTATCAAGTCTTCCAGCTAAGGCTACTCCATTTGCAAATGAAAGCCCCTGGCCTAAAGGCCCGGTAGATGCTTCTACACCAGGACATCTGTGCCTTTCAGGATGTCCTTGTAGTATGCTGCCCAGTTTTCTTAATGTTTTCAGCTTTTTTACATCAAAATAACCTGTTCTTGCCAAGGCCGAATATAAGGCAGGACAAGCATGACCTTTGCTAAGTATAAACCTGTCTCTGTCTGGCCAGTTTGGTTTCTTAGGATTGTGCTTAAGCTTATGAAAATAAAGTGTTGTTATGATATCTGCTGCAGATAAACTACCGCCAGGATGACCAGAGCCTGCTTTTGTAGTCATCTCTAATACATCTGTGCGGATCTGCTTTGCCCTCTCTTTCAGGCCTTTTATCAGCTTTTCTTTTTGCATTTTTTTTAGCTTGTTTTGTGTGTTTTTATATTTTTTGATTATAATAGCTATAACAAGAAAATAAACCATGGTCCACTAGTTTATTAGACTAATGGACTTATCTAAAGTAATAGAAAAAAGTTAAATCTAGAAAAAACTCGTTCAATTTTCTTGAATGTTTTTCTAGACTCATTTTATACTGACTTCATGCCTTTCCAAGACTGGTCAAACATGCTCTCCAATGCATTAGCAAAGAAAGGCGTGTTCACCCAGATTCCAACATCATATGTTGGATGCACGTCTTTATCATCAAGTATCATAAAGATAAGCTCTTTGCCATCAACAATGCAGAATCTTGACTTCGCGTTTGTATGTTTTACTTCAGCAACACCTGAGATATCCTTTACAGCCTGCATTGCTTCTTTTGTTATTGGAGCGGCAATCCTTACTTTCACGCCACGTTTCTTTAACTTTTCAAATGTTGGTTTAAAGCCTTCAATTTTTCTCATAAATCCTTGTGTTGTTGTCATTATTGTTACTGACTCTTCAGCATTTCTGATCGCTAATTCAAGGTGATTGTACAAATTATGTCTGCCCCTTAATGAACCAGATAAATCTGATGGCTCAACAAGTTCTATGCCTTGTGAGTGTAATGCATTTAATTCTCCTATTACCTCTGTGCCTTTTAATTGCTCTAATCTTTTTATCTGCTCTTTTGCTTCTTCCCTTACATTCTTCTTTACGCGTTCCAAAACTTCCTGAGGTGGAACTGCAATATATTTGATTGGCTTGCCAATCTTCATCACAACAAATCCTTTCTTTTCAAGGCTTTCCAAAACATCATAGCTTCTTGACCTAGGAACATTTGCTATATCTGACAGCTCACCAGCAGTTGAAACACCCCTAGAAAGCAATGCTGTCCATATCTTTACTTCATACAAGTTCAACGAAAAGTATCGTCGTAACTTACCCAAAAACTCATCTTTTACTATCATATAAACCTACCCCCTTTTTGTTTATTTAAGGGACGAATAATTGCTACTACTTTAATAATGTTACGGTTTTTTACCTCGTTAAAGTACTTTCACCTCTAATTAGTTACTAATATTTTTGACTCCAAAGTTAAAACAATTCTAAATAGTAAAGTGATAACTAGTATATAAACTTTTTGGCTCAATATAAAAAAGTTTTTAAAGTATAATGTAACCTAAGTAACTAGGTAGTTATTTAGTAATTTTGGTGCTATAATGAAGGATTTTTTAAAAAAGATAAAGGATATGGCAAGAAATAGTCCAAAAAGGATTGTTTTTCCTGAAGGTGAAGAGGAGAGAGTTCTAAAGGCCACTAAGATAATAGTTAAAGAAGGTATTGCACATGTCATTCTATTAGGCAATGAAGAGATTATTTCCAAGAAAGCAAAGAAGCTAGGAATAGATCTCAAAAAAATAAAGATCATTAATCCTGCTAAAAGCAAGAGATATGAAAAGTATGCCAAGGAGTTCTTTAGGTTAAGGAAGAAAAAAGGCATTGATATAAAGGAAGCAAGGGAGATTATAAAGGATGATTGTTATTTTGGAACTATGATGGTGCATATGAATGATGCAGATGGACTTGTTTCTGGTGCAATCCATCCAACAGCTGATACTATAAGGCCTGCTTTGCAGGTTATTGGAACAAGGAAAAAATTTGAAAGGGTATCTGGCGTTTTCTTTTTGATGCTGCCTGATAAGAGATTATTGTTTTTTGCTGATGCTGCTGTTGAGATTGAGCCTGATGCAAAAGACCTAGCAGAGGTTGCAATTGACACTGCTGAAACGGCAAAAAAATTTGGATTCGCACCAAAGGTTGCTTTGCTTTCTTTTTCAACTCATGGTTCTGCAAAACATCCCTTGGTTGATAAGGTTCGTGAAGCGACCGAGATTGTAAGATACCAGAAACCAAAGTTAATTGTTGACGGGGAGATTCAATTAGATGCTGCTATTGATAAAGGGGTCTGCAAGATAAAATGCCCCCATAGTGTTCTAAAAGGAGAGGCTAATGTTCTGATATTTCCAGACTTGCAAAGCGGCAATATAAGCTATAAGCTTGTTGAACGGCTTGCAGGTGCACGAGCAGTTGGCCCTGTCTTGCAAGGTCTAAGAAAGCCGGTCAATGATCTTTCAAGAGGATGTAGTGCAGAAGATATTGTGGATATAACTGCTATAACAGTTGTAGAGGCGCAGAAAAAAGAATAAATCAATCTTTCTTAATAATCTCTGAAATTTCTTTAAACTCTGGTGTTCCTGCTTTTTTAAGTAATTGGAAGATTATCATTTCAGTTGTTGCAAGCAAAGCTCCTTGTTGTTTTGCTCTTAAAACAGCAACATCTTTGTCTAAATGTTTTCTTGAAGAAACAGCATCAACAATAAAATGCATCTTAAACCCCCTTGATATTCCACTGATTATTGTCTGTATGACGCAGACATGGGCTTCTATGCCCGCGATAATCAAATTCTTAAAATTCTTAACTTTATTATAGAATTTTTCTTCAAGGAAACAATCAAAGTGTATTTTTTCTATTGGGTCTGTAACGCCCTCAACTACTGTCTTGCCTAAGCCTTTTGGATACTGCTCTGTGAAGATGATTGGTACATTAAGAATTTTACATGCTTTTATTAGTTTATTCGTATTATTAACTACGTTGCCTATCTCTGGTATTGCGGCTCCTAGTTTTTCTTGTACATCGATTACAACTAAAGCTGTGTCCTCTCTTTTTAAAATTCCCAGATTCTTGGACATCCTATTTCTAGTTTATAATAAAAAAATTAACCTATTGGCAAAATCTTTTTGCCATGGGCTTCATTTAGTACTTCTGCCATTGCTAAGTATATTGCTGAACCGCCGCAAAAGATACCTTCTAAGCCTGCTATGAACTTGATTATTGGTAGCCTTGTTAAGTCTGCAATTGCTAAGAGAAAGAACAGAATTGTCAAGCTTAAGAATATTACTTGCAAAGCCTTATTCTTCTTTAAGGTCCCGATGTACATAAATAACGTGAATATTCCCCACATGACAAGGTACGCTACCATAGCAGTATTGCTCGCTTTAATGTTCCACATGCTTGTTTCTGGAAGCACAATTAAAGCAACTAAAGTCAGCCAGAAAGCACCATACGAAGTAAATGCAGTTGTACCAAATGTATTGCCTTTCTTGAACTCTAAAATTCCTGCTATTATCTGTGCTATTCCACCATAGAAGATTCCCATTGCCAAAATCATTGAACCTAATGCAAATAAACCAATGTTATGCAGGTTCAACAACACAGTTGTCATTCCAAATCCCATCAAGCCTAATGGTGCTGGGTTTGATAATTTTTCTGCCATTTTGTTTTATACCTCTTTTAATTATTTCCTGTCTTTAATCAGGTGTTCAACAACACTTGGGTCTGCAAGGGTTGTTGTGTTGCCAACATCTGTGCCGCCAGAAGCGATTACCTTAAGGATTCTCCTCATTATCTTTCCTGATCTCGTTTTTGGCAGAGCATCTGCAAACTGCACCTTGTCTGGCTTTGCAATTGGTCCGATCTCTTTTCCGACGTGCTGCCTTAGCTCTTGCTTAAGTTCATCTGTTTTCTCTACGCCTTTGTTTAGTGTTACAAATGCATAGAGTGCCTGGCCTTTAACCTCATGAGGGAATGGAACAATTGCTGATTCTGCAACCTTTGGATGTGAAACCAAAGCAGATTCTACTTCAGCAGTTCCTATTCTGTGGCCAGAGATATTAACAACATCATCGATTCTTCCAAGCAGCCAATAATCTCCGTCATCATCAATCCTGCAGCCATCTCCTGCAGTATAGTAAGGAGGGAATCTCTTCCAATAGGTTTCTACAAATCTTTCATGATCACCATAAACTGTTCTCATCATCCCAGGCCATGGTTTTTTTATTACTAGATAGCCCCCTTCGTTCTTTGCTGCTTCTGTACCGTCTTCTTTTAGAACAGCTGGCTCAATGCCAAAGAAAGGTCTTGATGCTGAGCCTGGCTTTAGGGTCATTGCACCTGGCAAAGGAGTTATAAGAACTCCTCCTGTTTCAGTCTGCCACCATGTATCAACTACAGGGCAGTTTCCTTTTCCTACAGTGTTGTAATACCATAACCATGCTTCTGGATTTATTGGCTCTCCAACAGTTCCAAGAAGTTTTAATGTACTTAGGCTGTTTTTGTTTACCCAGTCATCACCATTTGCAGCTATTGCTCTTATAGCAGTAGGTGCTGTATAGAATATATTTATCTTGAATTTATCTACAATCTTCCAGAATCTGTCTGGTTCTGGATAATTGGGTACACCCTCAAACATTATGCTTGTTGCTCCATTTGATAATGGACCATAAACAATGTAGGAATGTCCTGTAATCCAGCCAATGTCTGCTGTACACCAGTAGATATCATCTTCATGATAGTCAAAGATATACTTGAAAGTCTGGGTTACATAAAGCAAATAGCCACCAGTTGTGTGCAGAACACCTTTTGGCTTTCCAGTTGTTCCTGATGTATATAGTATGAATAATGGATCCTCTGCATCCATCTCCTCAGCAGGACAATCATCGGTTATATCTGATGCTCCTATCTCATCATCCCAATAAGTGTCTCTGCCATTTTTCATTGTTATTTCATTGTTTGCTCTTTTTACTACAATAACACTTTCTATGCAATCGCAATCCTCTACTGCCGCATCTGCATTTTTCTTTAATGCTATGACTTTTCCAGCTCTTAGGCTTCCATCACTTGTGATAAGCATTTTACACTTGCTGTCAAGAATTCTGTCTTTTAGTGATTCTGCACTAAACCCGCCAAATACAATTGAATGCATTGCTCCTATCCTTGTGCACGCAATCATTGCTATCGCAAGCTCTGGAATCATTGGAAGATATATACAAACTCTGTCGCCTTTTTTGATGCCTTTTTTCTTAAGAACATTAGCAAATCTGCAAACTTCTTTATGAAGCTCTTTATAGGTAAATTTCTTAATATCATCTTCTGGTTCGCCCTGCCAGATGATTGCTACTTTGTCGCCGCGCTTATCAAGATGCCTGTCAAGACAGTTATAGGAAACATTGGTCTTTCCTCCTATGAACCATTGGCATTTTACCTCTTCGGTGTCCCAGGAAAAAACCTTATCCCATTTCTTGAACCAATGCAGTTCCTCAGCTTTTTTAGCCCAGAAAGATTCTGGATCTTTAATCGATTCTTCATATAATTTTTTGTACTCATCTATGCTTTTAACATAAGCTTTTTCAGAAAATTCTTTTGGCGGATCTATTTTTTTACCCTCACCAGATACAGATTCTATAGATTTTTCAGTCATTTATAATCCCCCTCTGATTTTTTGTTTTGCATTTATGGAATTTAGGGGGTGTTTTTAAAATTTGCGCTTTATTGGACACTTTTGGAAAAGTTTATTAATTTCACAGCTAATGTATGGTTAAAATGAATGTACTTGTGCTTAATGTCGGCTCCTCTTCTGTGAAGTTTAGTGTATTTAAAGAGCATAAATTCTTGTTTAACGGTCTGATTGAGAGAATTAAAGGAAAGGGGGGGTATGAAGGTGCTATTCGCAGAATATTTGACGCTTTAGAAAAGAAAAAAATAAAGATAGATGCTATTGGCAATAGAATTGTTCATGGAGGAGAGATAGAGGCTTCTTCTATAATTGATAAAAGGGTTTTTGATGATATAAAGAAATGTGCTGAATTTGCTCCTCTGCACAATATTCCTGAAATAGAGGGGATTAAGGTTTGTAAAAAGATTTTTCCAGGTGTTAAACAAATAGCTGTCTTTGATACAGCTTTCCATCAAACAATGCCAGAGCATTCTTATTTGTATGCAATACCCTACAGATTTTATGAGAAATACGGAATAAGGAGATATGGGTTTCATGGGACTAGTCATCGTTATGTTGCTCTAGAGGCAGCAAAGGTACTGAAAAAGAAGCTTGCTCAGTTAAAGATTATAACCTGCCACTTAGGAAATGGCGCTTCTGTTGCTGCTATTAACAAAGGCAAGGTTGTTGATACGTCAATGGGTTTTACTCCTCTTGAAGGTCTTGTTATGGGTACCAGGTGTGGTGATATTGATCCTGCAATTGTTCTCTATTTAATAAAGGACAGAAAGATGAGTGTGGACAATGTAAACAAAATACTGAATAAAGAATCCGGTTTATCTGGAATTTCTGGCATTAGTTCTGATGTTAGGGACTTAATAAAAAGCAAGAGCAAGAGAGCAAAGCTTGCTTTGGATGTGTTTTGCTATAGAATTATAAAATACGTTGGTGCTTATGCTGCTGCAATGAATGGTATTGATGTGGTTGTTTTTACCGGAGGTATTGGCGAAAATGCATATTATTTAAGGAGTAAGATTTTGGGGAATTTTGGTTATTTGGGTATGAAAATTGATGAAAAAAAGAATAAAAAGAACAGCGCTGTCATCACGAAAAAAAGCTCTAAAATTGTTGCACTAGTTATTCATACGAATGAAGAATTGATGATTGCAAAAGAAGTTGCAAGAGTTCTTAAATAATCAATAAAAAATAATCATTTTAAAAAATTAATAACGAAAATAAATAATTCTGATTTTTGCTTTATTCACTTCGTTAAAGCAAAAATCATCTGATTCTGTTTCTTAAGAAATAGAATAGGATGAAAATTCCTTTATGGCGGTTGTGAAAGGAATTTTCAGATTTAATTGTTTTAAAGTTTAGATTAAGTGATGAAAACACAACCACGTGCACAACTAGTTCTGAACTCTGAAAGTGAAGCTAGTGATAAGAAATAATGGTAAACTAATAATTCAATTTATACCTCAAAATGCCTCCTATTCCACCTAAGCCATCGAGCTTTTTTCCTGCATCGTTTTCAGAAGAAATTAAATGAACCTCTCCCTTTGTTGAGTCTACTGTTTTCATTATCTGGTCTATTTTTTCATATTTATTCTCTTCTCTTGATTTCTGTATTAAGCTATCAGTTACCAGTAACATCTTTACAGCGCCAGAGTTGGCTGCATTCTCTGTTTCCTTAAGTCCGTAAGCAGCTAATCCTTGTTTTGATATCTCGGTTAATAATTCTTCAACAAGATTTGCTTCCTTGGACGCTCTTGCTTGCTTTAATGCTTCCCTTGTTTCTGGTCTTTTTAAAACCTCATTGATTGCTGTTTTATCTATCGATGAGCATGTTGCAAGGATTATCTTTTTCTTTAATTCATCATTTTTTAATTCTTTCATTAATTCCTCTTTCCAAAATGCAGGACTTGCAATTATTATCTGATTTAGGGTATACTTCTTATCGTAATCTTCTATCTTTTTGATAATTTCAGAATATAGCGAGCCAGTTACTTTTTCCTCAACACCCTTCTTCTGTACTTTTCCTTTTATATGAGACAATAAGGTATAACCATATCTTTTCAATAACGCAAGGAAAGATTCCTCTCTATCCAGGATGCAGATTAAAATTTTAGCAATTTCTTTTGATGATGCTTCCTTTAATCTATCAAGCTGGAATGTAAGCCATTTCTTTTTTATTATTGTAATTATAGAGCCAACCTCTATGTTAAAGGTGTGGTGGCTTCCATGCGGAACATCCTCCGGGCCTTCAGTAACTACACCAGCCACCCTTGGAAAACCAGATGTTTTGCTAAACTCTACCTTTTCCACATTTACTGCTATAAAAACCGGCTTCTTGATTGTCTTCATAGATCTTTGTTCTTTTTCACCAATCTTTATCTTCCTTATAGTCTTGCCTTTAACTAGGTCTCCCTTATCAATAATGGTGGTTAAATACCAAAAATCATCGGGGTTTTCTACTTTGAGCTTAATTTCTCCTTTCTTTAGGTTAGAGTATATTGTTTTCATCTTGTTTTTATGATGATTTACTGTAGAGTTATAAATAAAAAATGCTGCGCATTTTTAGTGTTTAGTAGCATAAAAACTTTCATATATATTTATTATTGTATGCTACTAAACAATCAAAACATTTATATATAAAGGTATTTATTTTCATAGTAAGAAATAGAGGTATTTATAAAAAACTAGGTGATTTAGGTGAAGAAAGCACAAGGCGCAAATGCTGCTGTTTTAGTGGCTATAATCGCTGGTCTAATTATCTTATACATATTATTTTTGCCGTCTGAAGAGAGGATGGAGCTGCTTGGAGAGAATGAGACAGAAGAGGCTGAGGGGGCGGAAGAAGAGGGAGTGTTATTATTTGAAACGCCTGGAAGGTTCCAGCATCTTGCAAGAGAGGAAGTTGAACATCCAATCCCTACAGTAAATCTTTATACAAGGGAAGAAGCAATTATACTGAAGGAATTGAGCTCTATATATGTGAAGAATGCCTGGTTTGATACAGAGTCAAAAGATGTAAATTTTACAATTAAGGACCCGGATAACACAAAAAACGTGCTTATGTCTTTTGATGTTACAAAGTATAAAGGAAGGCTGATTATCAGACTTAATGGCCATGAGATTTTCAATGATATAGTAAGCGTCGTGAATGTGCCTCCAATAAAACTGCAGCCAGAATTTTTGACTGTTAATAATAATCTGCATTTTGAGGTCTCGGGCGTAGGCGCTAAATTCTGGACAACAAATGAATATACTTTGCAAGGATTTAAGATCACAGCGGATATTACTGACATAAGCACCAGGGAAAGCAGGAATGTGTTCTTGATATCTGGGGCTGAAAAAGAGAATCTTGAGGAAGTGAAATTGAAGTTCACTCCTTACTGTGATGTTAAGAAGGTCGGCCCTCTTGAGATACTGATAAATAACCATAACATATTCTCTGGGGTGCCTGATTGTGATATATTAAACACCATAGCATTTTCTCCGTTCTATGTTGTTGAAGGAGAGAACATATTAGTTATGAAGGCAGAGACGGGCCATTACATAGCAGACAGGATAAAGATTGAGACAAAGCTAAAGGAGGTTCCTGCTTATGTTTATTATTTTGAGATTTCAGACGAGCAGATGGAGAAGATAGAGGATAATGAAGCAGATGTCAACCTAAGCTTTAGGTTTGTTGATGATATTGAGGAAAAGGAAGCTGACCTTATCATAAATGGGAGAAAAGCAAGGCTGCCAAGAATAACTGACCTTAAGTATTCAAAGGACATTGATATGTACGTGCTTGATGGAACAAACTCATTAAAGATAATCCCAGTAACAACATTTGATATAGTCGAGATGAAGATTGAGTTTGTTGAGAAATGAGATTAGTGCAGAGTTCTGGAAATAAATGGATTTATTATTTTAAGAGGCAGGACAGTGGCAGATGAAGAAGGGGGCGAGGAAAAAGTCGGGTGGCACAGAAAAGTAGGCGGTGCAGTAAAAGGTGCTGCTGTAGGTGTTGGTCGCGGGGCAGCAGCTGTTGGTCGTGGAGCAGTGGGCCTGGTCGGTGGCATGTATAATGTTGCGGCTAATGCATTACATCCGGATATAGCTGGCACTGGCTGGTTAGTCGCTGCCATCTTGCTTTTTATTTCTGATACTGGTTTTTTTGGTATGATGCCTGCAACACAGTTTAATGTGTTGGACATAAAATTCCTTATGCTCAGGGGCGGCCTGACAAGGGTTCTGAATTTATTCCTGTCTCCAGCAGTAGTAGTTATAATGACTGTTTATACAATACGCAAAATTGGACAGATTGAGTTAAAGGACCTTATTATGAAGTGGGTTATAGTCGCTTTCTTTGTATTAATAATTCTTTTTGCAGGCAATTTAGGCTCTCTGATACATCTTATTTTTGCATTTCTTTTTTGGATAAGTGTCTTAGGCCCATTATATGGCGAGGATGCGGATAGAATCTTTCTGATACTTCTGATTATAGATTTCTTTGGCGCATCTCTGTTTGCTGGATTAGCAAGTATGCAGAGCCAGGCAGCCTTTAGTATGGTTGAGAATCTTCTTTTTTTCCCAATCTGGCTTCTTTTCATTGCTTTTAATCCGCATATAGAAGTCCAGCCAACACTCAAATTCTTTTCAATGGTTTTCATTGCTTTTGTTTTAATATTTAATGCAGGATTGAATTATCCAACTATCTATGGTTTAGTTACAGGAGAGGCGCAAAGAACTCCAGAAGAGTTTGAAGAGAAGGCTGTTGGAACTGTAAGAGGTTTCTGGGATATGATTATAGGCGGAACAAGAGCAAGGATTGAGTATGCTGCTGGTGGCTACTATGAAGGCGAGGTTGAGGAAGCTCAAAAAGAACCGCTTGGTGTTTATCTGGAGGATATAAAACCTGCTGATAAGTATTTCTATGAAGACGAGTCTGTAACAATATGGGCAACCCTTAAAGTGAAGAATCTTGATGAGGACGAACCAGTTAATGTAAAGGTAAGTTGTATAGCTGACAAGGACACTAAGAAAATAGCTGGAGAGATGTATCCTCGGGAAAGTTTTGAGATTTACACGCTTGAAGAGGAAGACCTGCAATGCAGATTTGAGCCTGGTTCGCTGGAAAAAGGCACAAGGAAAGTCAGTATTTTTACTGATTTCAACTTCAAGACAATGGCTTATCTAAAGAGCTACTTTATGGATGAGGCAAGACTAAGGTCTATGCGAAGAGACAACATAGATGTGTTCAGGCATTTTGGCATTAGTGACACAAAACCTGTTGCAAAATACACACCAGGCCCTGTAAAGATAGGGATTGAATCAAAAGAGCCTCCTATTGGTTTAAGCACAGACTATGATGCAAGGCCTTTGCTTGGAATCACCCTGTCAAATGAGGACCAATGGCAAGGAGCCATCAAAAAAATAGATGAGCTGATAGTTTATATACCCGAAAGTATGGAGCTTGATTTAGCTAGCTGCGGTGTTTTTGAACCTTACCCGGAAGGTAATATGGAAGAAGAGATGGGCGAGGGGCATATTGCTTACAGGTTAATGGATGATGAAAAAGACAAACCCAAGTACCAGAACATAAAAGAGTTTGTATCATTCAGGTGCAGGCTTCTTATCAGGCCGGAGAAGATGCAAGAGGTTTTAGGTGGTGTTCCGTTTGCAACAAAGTTTTTCAGGGTAACTGCTGATTATCAGTATGGTTTAGAGAAATCAACTTCTGCAAGTGTTATAAGGACTCCTGGCTTTAATGTGCAGCTTACGCCAATAAAGGCTACTGCGAAGGACAGGCTTAAGTGCGTTGCAACCCATGACCAGTTAGATATTAGGAGCGTGGAATACAGATTCGTTAAGGTTGACCAGACAGGAGAAGAGATTATTGTGCAGGGTCAGGAGATGATTGGTGTGGGAAATGAACGAAGGTACGAGACTGAAGTAGATCTAGAAAGATTACCAGAAGGAATCAAGAAAGGCACAGTAATAAGGTGTGTTATGAGCGCAATCCTTGAGGATGACTCAGAAGTGACTGATTCAAGCACAATTACAATTGCAAACACGCCGCCAACAATAGAGGTAAGTATTAAGAAGCCTGCTTCAATAAATGAAGATTTGGTATGCAATGGCACTGTAAAAGATGTTGATGATGACCCACTAACAATTAATTGGGAATTTAGTGAAGGTTACTTTGAAAGGGGCAGATCCGAGAGAATATTAAGTAGCGGCGAGACATACGAAGCTGTTGTGCCAAAGGATGAATTAAATGTTGGTGAGAGGATTACCTGTAAGATGACTGCATCAGATGGCGAGGTTAGCGGCTCACCGGATGAGGATTTTGCAATAATATCAGGTTAGAATGAAGAAGATAATTTTAATTATGGTGCTTGCAGTTTTGGTTATTGTAGGGTGTAAAGGGAGGTATACAGAAGGGCCAATAGTAACCAGGGATATCTACGAAGGAACACAAGGGCTTGTCGTGGAGTTTCTGCCTATGCCTAGGGAGATCTTTGAGGAAAGCCCATTCCGGATTGATGTTGAGCTAAGAAATGAGGGCGCATTTGATATAGAAGCAGGTTATCTGACACTTGGGTTGGAATCTGATTTTATTGGGTTGGGTGAATGGGCACTAAGAAGGCCCATTACCAGCATAGTAAGTGATGAACAGGCTGAATTTGACCTTGAAGGCAAATCTATGCTAAACCCAGAAGGCTCTCAAGGAATAACAGCAATAAGCTTGGTTTCTAAGAAAATTGAGGCTCTTAGGGAACGACATACATCTGTAATATTACTCACAGGGTGTTATGCGTATAAAACAAAATTGAGTGAAGGTGTGTGCATCGATACTGATGTGTTAGGCACTACCGCTGTTGAAAAGGCTTGCGAGGTTGAAGATAAAAACTTTAGAAGCCAGGGTGCTCCAGTAGCAATAACCAAAATAGAAGCAAGTATGTTTCCTCAGGAAGATGTCATAAAACCGCAGTATTTGATTTATATTGAGAATAAAGGTGGTGGAGAAGTTATAAAAACAGATGTTGTAAGAAATGCATGTTCTGGCGAATCGATAAGCTATGATGATTTCAATGTAATAGCTGTTAAGGCCTATCTCTTTGATAAGCAACTTACCTGCACCCCTAGCTTAGAAGGAAGCAAGGCAGGCCTGGCTAAACTAAGGGAGAAGAAAGATGAGATACGATGCGTGCTGGAGGAAGGGATAAGCAAGGAGATAGGGACGCACACAGAAACACTTAATATAGAGCTAGATTATGGTTACACAGAAACAATATCAACAGCGATTGATATCAAAAAGGTACCAACTTAATAATCAAAACATTTATATACAAAATATTGAATAATTAGTCTATTAGAATGAATAAAAAGATGGCTGGTTTGTTTTTTCTAGTAATTGTTATAGGCATTAGTGGATGCAGAGAGTATGAAGGAGAGCCAACCAGCGAGGCAATGGATTATAGAACTGGCAGTGAGGGTCTTGTTCTGGAGTTTCCTATCGATACTATAACAAGGGTTTATGAAAATGATCCCGATGTCAGGATGATGGTGGAAATAAGGAACAGAGGGGCTTTTCCTCAATACGACCAGATTGGCCAGCTCAATGGCAGGATATGGGTTGGCGGCTTTCCTAGAGATATAATTGATTTGAGGCCAGAGAGCGATTTATTGGATGATGAGGCTCTTGAAGGAAAGAGCTCTTATAACCTGGAAGGGGGTTATGACGGAATCATAATCTCTGGCCCTGCTTATGAGTTACCTCAAGGCACGCCGTATTATCCAACAAAGCTAATAGTTACTGCCACATACAACTATGAGACAATCGGCTCTGCAAAGGTATGCATCGATCCATTCCCACGAGGAACAACTGTCAGGGAAAAGGTTTGTGATGTATATGATTACAGCTCAATATCATTAGGAACTCAGGGTGCTCCTATTGCTGTCACAAGTATTGAGGAAGAGGCTACACACAGAAATTTGTTGTTTAAGATATATGTGGAAGATGTGGGGGATGGGTTGCTTATAGATGAGAATGATGTAGCCAAGAACCCAAATAGAGGATATGATTGGGATAAGTTAAACAAAGTAAGGCTTGTTGACGTTACTGTTGGCAACAGGATGATGACTGAGTGCAGGCCTGACGTAGGAAATTATTTAACACTCATTGATGGAAAAGGTTATATATTCTGCCAGCTTAATACTGCTGGCATAGACTCTGTTTACACAACTCCGCTTAATATTAAGCTGAGGTATGCTTATGCTAATTCAGTTTCAAAGGATATTGAAATATTTGAAGAGGTTGAATATTAGCAAGTTTTGAAAATTAGGAGGGATAAGAATGAATAAAAAAGGGTTTGTTTTGTTGTTGATTATAGCTGTGGTTTTAGCAGGGTGTGAAAAAAAGGAGGCAGCGCCTCCAACAAAAGACGCTTCTCCATATATTGGCGGAACCAAGGGATTAGTTGCAGAATTCCTTGACATGGGGATCTATAATGATGAAAGCAAGATGAATGAGATCTTTGAGGGAGAAACCTTCCCAATAGAGATTCTATTGAGGAATAAAGGAGAGGAAGATCTGCAAGCAGGAGATGTTAAAGTTAAGATCAAAGGGATATCCTTGAGTGATTTCTCAGGGATTGTCAGCAACGGTGTTTTGTGGAATGTTGATATGATAGAAAAGATATCAGAAGTCAATGAGGTTGGCGGTGAAGAAACACTTGACTTTACTCCAGGAACAGATGATGCAAAGTACCTAATACCTCTGGCTGGTTCTAGTTATGATGTTGATGTGTTTGCTGAGGTGGTTTACAACTATAAAACGCATTCATCGGTACCAAAGGTGTGCTTTAAGGAAGACCTTACTGATCCATCAATATGCGAGGTTGATGAGGTCAAGGAGGTATTCTCTTCAGCTGCTCCAATACAGGTACTGAGTGCTGAAGAAAAACGCGCAGGAACAGGCAAGATAGCTGTTGAATTCAAGATAGAGAATGTTGGCGGAGGCGATGTAACCACACCAGATGAGGATTTCAACAGCAGATATGACCAATTATCATTTGAGTCCTCTGACCCGACTATATGGGAATGCAAGAGCGGCGGCAAGCTAAATGCTGCCAGGTTGGATACTGAAGGAAAAGCTGTAATCTTGTGTAAGCTGATAAACCCAATGGCAGAGGATACCCTGTACACAAAACAACTCGACTTAACATTAAGCTATCAATACAGAGTGCTAATACAAGAAGCTGTAAGGGTATTAAAACAATAAATTATTTTTTTATCTTAATTTACTTTATTGCTGCGACCTGAGCAAGCAATGCTTCTAGCTGTACAAATTCGTCGCTGCCTTCTGTTAATCTAAACTCTACTTCCCCGCACTTATCAATAAGCTGGAGCTTTTTTCTGTTGTCTAAATCGAGGTTTAGAATTTCCTTTTGTATCTGTTTTATTACATCAATGCCTGCCAAACCATAGTTCAGCATTACATCAAGTAGTTTTTTTCTTGCTTCCACAAAATTATTTTCCAATGCCAGCCTTAGAACTTCATTTATTTCTTTTGGTCTTGCAACAGAGGCTAATGAATATATCAGCTCTTCCGTTATATTGTTTGATATTGCTGCTGAGCTTTGCAGGATATTTTCAACTCTACGGCAATCGCCTTCGCTGATCTCAAATAATGCTTTTTTTGCCTTGTCATCCATCTTTAATTTTTCCTCCTTAGCTATGTTCTCTATGAGGCCTGCAACGTCTTTTTCTTCCAGAAGCTTAAACCTGAACATTGCGCATCTGCTTTGTATTGGGTCGATAATTTTGCTGCTGTAATTTGCGCTTAGGATGAACCTGCATGTTTGTGTGTAGTTTTCCATTGTCCTACGCAAGGCTTGTTGAGCTTCTCTTGTTAAAGCGTCGCATTCATCAAGAAATATTATTTTAAATGGAACATCGCCTATTGCGCGTGTCCTTGCAAAATCCTTGACTTTGTTTCTTATTATGTCTATGCCTCTTTCGTCAGAAGCATTCAGTTCTAAAAAATTCTGGTGCCATGCATCTTTGAATAATTTTTTTGCTACAACCAGGGCAAGGCTGCTTTTCCCCACACCAGCAGGACCTGCAAAAAGCAGATGAGGCATGTTTTTTTGCTCAACAAATGCCCTTACTCTTTTTACTATTTCTTTCTGGCCTTTTACCTCAGAGAAGTCTTTTGGTCTATATTTTTCTGTCCAAATTGCGTTTTCCATTAGGTTTTGAGAATAAAGAGTAGTTTAAATAATTAATTATTAAATCAAGTTTATAGTATCAATTTCAAAAATCAATAATCAAAAAATATTAAATCTGATTTTTGCTTGATGTTCTACAATAAAGCAAAAATCATCCACAGTCATTGCTAAAGGAAAGGAAGTAGATGAAAATTCCTTTATCCTAGTTGTAAAAGGAATTTTCGGATTTAATTGTTATTCTATTGATTTTCGTCTTAGTGATCGCTAAAATGCAAATAAAGAATTAAATGATATCTTCTTCAGCAATAACCATAAAGTCTCCAATTGCAATTACGGCGCTAAAAGGTATTAGGATCTTGCCTTCCTTGTCTTTTTCAAGCTCAAGTTTTTCCGTGTAAGCTGTTGGATTAGAAAGAACCATATGAATTAACTCTCCTGATCTTGTCTCAAAGATTATATCGCCTACTTCACCAAATCTTTTTCCTGTTTTGCTCACGACAGTCTTTCCGATAAGCTGTTTTGAGAATTTTTTTTCTTCTTCAGCCATTTTATCCTCACTCAAAGATTATAAAATCTGGATAGTCTAAGTTATATTTAAAGTTTTCGAATCGCTTGCGATTCGGAACCTCTAAAATCTTTGATTTTAGTTGACTTTTGTTTCTATATAGTGTTTAGTTGGTGGTTATTTCCGTTAGTTTATTCTGTATTAACTCGTTATTAGAGCAGGTTTCTTTCAAACCACAGGCATTGCACTTATTCTCATTACCGCAAAAACCAGGAATTTCTTGAGAAACCATAAGTGCTTGAACTTTTTTTATCAAATCATTGATTTCGGACCTTAAGAAATGGTTTATTTTTATCAATCGTTTTTCTTCGTGATCAAGGTAATGGACATATCCATAGTTGATTGTTGAGCCATACTTTTCTTCAAGCAATAATGCGTAACATCCAAGCTGTATACGATGGCCTGGCCAGACACCACCAAAAGGCATTTTGCCTGTTTTTAGCTCAACTGGAACAAGCCTGTTTTTCCAGACTTCTATTTGGTCGATAATTCCTTTGAGCTGCAGATTTTGTGAGTTTATCTTGATCTCTGAGCGTATCTTCGGGATTAGGCTCTGCCAAAGTTCTTCTCCAAGTAAGCCTTCTTTTTCAATGAAACTAAATAAGTTTAAGGATCTTATCTGGCTTTCCCTTATGAAATATGGCAGAATCTTATTGAATGTCTCTGATTGGTCAAGATTTAGTTCTTTTAGTTTGTCTCTATAGGAGTTTACAGCATCTTTCAGAATCTTTGTATATTCTGTTTCATATTTGCTGGTTAATGCTTTTAGTGTTGGCTTTTTTGTTATGCTTTTAACAAGCTCTTCTTCAATTTTATTGATGCTGTCATATGTTTCATGCCTTATAGAACCTTTAACTAGAACTTCTTTTGGAACCTCTACCAAACCAAGTACGTGGGTTAAAAACAGTTTCCTTGGGCAGTATAAGTAGCCAGATAGAGATGTAACTGATATAAGCATGTTGCTTGGATGTTTTTGTAGTTTAAATATCTTACGCGCGGTTGACCAGTGGTCTGGTGTTTATTTTCAATATGGAAAATAATTAGTATTTATGAAAATGTTTATATAATAAAGTGATTAGCTTAGAACTATGGATATTCAAAAAAAGATAGAACTAATAAAACAGGTTGGAGAAGAGATTGTAACAGAAGAAGAGCTAAAGAATTTGTTAGAAACAAAAGAGCATCCTGTTGCTTATGATGGTTTTGAGCCTTCTGGGAATATCCATATTGCGCAGGGGATTCTAAGAACAATTAATGTTAATAAAATGGTTAAAGCTGGCTGTAAGTTTAAGATGTTGGTTGCTGACTGGTTTGGATGGATGAACAATAAGCTTGGCGGCGATTTAGAAAAGATTCAAACAACAGGAAAGTATCTGATAGAGGTATGGAAAGCCTGCGGAATGGATATGAATGGTGTTGAGTTTATTTGGGCAAAGGATGTAATGAATGATGATGAATACTGGAAAAAGGTTGTCACAATTGGAAGATTGAATTCTGTAAAGCGCATAACAAGATGTGCTCAGATAATGGGAAGGAAAGAGTCTGAGACTTTAAGTGCAGCTCAGATATTCTATCCATGTATGCAATGCGCTGATATATTTCATCTTAAAGCTGATATAACTCAGCTTGGAATGGACCAGCGCAAAGTAAATATGCTTGCTAGAGAGGTTGCCCCAAAGCTGGGCTTTACAAAGCCTGTTGTTGTAAGCCATCATATGCTAATGGGTTTGGGAAAGCCACCTGCAACCGAGTTGAAAGGAGCTGACAGGGGAATTGAATTAAAGATGGCAAAATCAAAACCAGAAACTGCAATATTTATGACTGATTCTGAAGATGAAATAAAGAAGAAGCTCAATAAGGCTTATTGCCCTGAAGGAGTTATTGAGGAAAACCCTGTGCTAGAGTATTGCAAATATCTCATATTTGAGAAATTTGATGTATTAAAGATTGAAAGGCCTGCTAAGTTTGGCGGTGAGCTAGAGTTTGCCGGCTATGATGAATTAAAGAATATGTTTGAGAAGAAATACCTTCATCCAATGGATCTTAAGCAAGCTGTTGCAGGATACATAAACAAACTGATTAAACCAGTTAGAGATCATTTTGAGAAAAATGCTAAAGCAAAAGAACTGTTAAGGCTTGTCAAAAGTTTTGAAGTGACAAGATAGCTACCTCTGAGACGAAACGTCTCTGACGCCTTAAAAATCAGTTCTGATTTTTAAGATTTCTGCTCTATTATTGCTAGTGCATAATTATTCCCAAGATATTTATCAACAACTCTTGAAACATCCCTCTTGGTCACTTTCTTTATTTTCTTTAGGTATTCATCCATTAATCTTGAATCCTTAACAAGTTCCCAGAAGCCAAGCTGGTCTGCATACTGGTAATTGTCTTCATTTTGCAGATAAAACTCGCCTTCAAGATAATCCTTTGCCTCTTTCAGTTCCTCCTCGGTCAGGTTTTTCAATTTTTTAATTTCGCTGAGGATTATTTTTACGCATTTCTTGATATTATCCTTATGCGTATTTACATGGACTGCAAAGTAACTATAATCAACTGCAGATTCATAATGCACACCAACATCATAGGCTAAGCCGCGCTTGTTTCTTATCTCGTCAAATATCTTACCAGACTGGCCTCTGCCAAGTATGGCTCTAACAACATCAAGGGCATAGCTATCATCAGTTATCCTTACCGGCGTTTTGTAGCCAAGAACCATATAGGAGCTAAGCACCTTTCTTTTCTCTGTTGATTTTACAGGGTTCTTCTGCTCCGGCTCTTTTATTTTTTTGAGTTTCTTTAATTTTGCAGGTTTGAAGTTCTTTAGTTTCTCATCTATTTTCCGAAGTGCTTTTTTATCGATGTCTCCAACAATAGTTAATACAATGTTGTTTGGTTTGTAAAATTGTTTGTAGTGTTTAATCAGGTCTTTCCTCTTCATGCTTTTAACCGCCTTAACGGTTCCGTAGGTTGGATTCCTGGCAGGGTGTTTCTTGAATAGGGTTTTCTGGAACAGTATCCATTGATGGTACCTCGGCTCGTCAGTCACCATGTTTATCTCTTTTAAGATTATCTTGCGCTCTTTTTCGGTTGTTTTGGGATCAAACAAAGGATTCTGGATTATGTCTGTTATTATATCCAAGCCCCTGTCAAAATGCCTGCCAAGAACCTTTACATAAAAGCTTGTACGTTCAGTTGAGGTATAGGCATTTATCTCCCCACCAATGCTTTCTATTTCATTTGCTATTAGCCTTGCTGAGGGCCTAAGCTTGGTGCCTTCAAAGAGCATGTGTTCAATAAAATGAGAAATGCCGCTTTGAGGCTTAGGTTCGTAATTAGAGCCGACCTTTACAGTTGCCATAAGTGCAACTGAATCAGTCGGTTTTTTAACAAGAACTACAGTCAGCCCGTTTTTCAGAATCACCTTTTTCATAATAAGAAAGGTTTTTAAGTTATATTTAATCTTTACTAAAAAAATGAGGTTAAAAGAGTTCAAGGCAGAGCTTGCCAAAAAAGGGGTTGATTTCGCTGTTTTCTTAAATCTGGATACTACAAAGCTAGACCCAAACTTGTTTTATTTTAGCGGCTTTGAAGGTATTGGAGCCTTAATTGTTCCAAAAAATAAGAAACCATTCCTTGTCGTTCCTTTAATGGAATATGAGAGAGCAAAGAAATCAGAAATGAAAGTTTATGCTCTAAAAAAGAAGAAGAAATTATTTGAGTCTGTTGCAGATATCATCAAGAAAAACAAAATAAGACCAAAAAAGATTGGCATAGACAAAGATAGTTTGACTTTAAGGCAATACAAAGGGTTTAAGAAGCATTTCAGGAAATCAAAAACAGTTGATGTCTCTGGGGTTTGTTTTGAATTAAGGGAAATAAAAACAAATGATGAGCTTAAAAGGATTAAGAAGGCATGTGCAATATCTGATAAGATACTAAAAAAGTGTTTTTCACGATTCAAAAAATTCAAGACAGAGTCAGAGGTTGCTGCTTTTTTGGAGTATGAAACAAAAAAACTTGGATGCGGGCTTGCATTTCAGCCAATAGTTGCTTCTGGCCGTGCTGGCAGTATGTCTCATTATACCCCAAAGAACATCAGATTAAGAGGGGGGTTTTGCGTGATTGATTTTGGTGTTAGGTATGAAGGCTATTGCTCAGATACAACAAGGATAATATTTATCGGAAAACCAAGTGAAAAACAAAAAATGATTTATGAATCTGTGTTAAGAAACCAATTAGAGGCTATTAAAAATATAAAAAAAGATATGGAATGCAGCAAAGTAGTTGAGCTTGTTAAGAAAGGCCTTGGGAAGTATGAAAAAAACTTTATACACGGGCTTGGACATGGCCTTGGGGTCTATATTCACGAGCTTCCAAACCTAAAGGAAGAATCGAGAGATAAATTAAAAAAAGGAATGGTTTTTACAATTGAACCTGGCATTTATTTTGAAAAAAAGTTTGGGATAAGGATTGAGGATACAATATATCTTAAAGACAAGCCAATTGTATTGACAAAGATTCCAAAAAGGATGGTGGTGATAAGTTGAAATATAACGACAGGACTTTTTATAAGGAAGTAAATGAGTATACCAAGAAATTGAAAGGAAAGGTAGAAAATAAGGTTACGTTTGTAATTATTGATATTAAAAATAAAAAGGCATTCTATTCTTTAGCTCCTTTATCAAAGGCAATACACGAACTTAACGGAGATATGCACGTGATTGTAAAAGATGGAGAAAGCCAAGATCTAGAGGTTTTAAAAGATGTTTGGTACGCCTATAATGACCTTACTAAGAAGCTAAAGACAAAAAAGGTTAAGGCATTGAGGGGTTTTATAAGAAGTGTTAACAAAAGGGTTGGGAATAGAAGATTCAGGGAGATATTCAAAAGGCCAGATATAACCTTAATAGCTGAAAAAGAACATTTTTGTGGAACTATTGATTTAAAATATGAATATAGGTGGCACAGGGTATACAGATGGAAGGAGTTGCTTGAGACTGCAAAACGTATCTGGAGAGAGGGTTATGCCCTGAAAAAAGGAGAAAAGGCAAGTATGGGATTTGTTTTGGTGCCTGCTAAAAAGAATATGGAGCTGCCGCTTGAGGATTATCTTGATTCTTACTCAATAGCCTTAGCATTGGGTGTTGCTGCAAAGAAGTTCAAGGTTAAGGTGAGTTTAGGCGCTTCAACTGACAGATTTTCACAGCTTGCTAATTCAGTTAGAACAGCAGACTTAATGGCTACCCTAAAGGGTTGTGAGCTTGATAAAGAGGTTGATGAAGAGGTTTTTAAGACATTCAAGGAATTATCAAAGATTTTGAAAATGGACAGGCTTAGGTTTTCTGACGCAGCTTTTGGCATTCATGGAAAAGGTTATTTTGGAAAGCATTTCTTTGGGGAGAATATTGGCTATCCGTCTCTTGACAAAAAAACAAGGTGGTCTTCGCCTGGGCAGTTGATGTTAAAGGATCCTTATTCACCACAGACAAAGTTTGAAAGCCGCGATCCAATGATGAGGTATGCTGTAACAGAAACCTTACCTATAGATATTTTTATTGAAACCTGCAATATAGATTATAATAAATTAAGAAAAAAGAGCGACAAGGTAAGAGACATTTTTAATAAATGTGAGTGGGTAAGGGTTGTTGGAAAGCAGGTTGATGGCTATAAAAGTGACTTTAAGGTTTGGTTAACTGATGAAAAAGGAAACAGAAGGTACTTTATAAGCAGTGATTGTGATGTAAGGTCTAAGATTGACCAGGAATATTACAGGAGGATGGGTGTAAAGGCAGGGGCCTATGCAAACTTTCCTAGCGGAGAGGCATTTGTGACCCCTGAAGCTGTCGAAGGTATGATGGTTGGTGATGTTGTTATTAATATTGACCAGAGCTATGTTATCCCGCCAAACAAGCCCATAGTTGTTTATTTTGACAGGGAAAAAGGATACAAAATAGTAAGAGCTCCAGCTAAACTAAGAAAAGAGATGGGGAAACAATTAAGTGAGGGAAGAGAAAAGATAAGAAATTACAAGAAATATAAAAGCCTTCCAAAAGAAGTCATTAAGATCTACAGTAAGAATTTTAAAAAGGTTGGCGAGTTCGCAGTTAATACCAACCCAAAAGCCAAGTTATGCGACTACCTTATTGTTAATGAAAAGATTGCAAAGATGATTCATGTTGCTCTTGGCCTGGGTTTTGAGCCTGACCGCAAAACAGTTTATCATTGGGATATCGTAGTTAATGCTCCCAGGCAAAAGCTTGACATCTATGGCGTGGATAAAAAGAAGAAAATCCATTGGGTAATTAAAAAAGGGAATCTGATTGTTTAAGATGGGTTCTATCCAAAAGGCAGCGAGAACTGCGTTGGTTAAGTGCATGGGTTTGAAGAAAAATGAGGAATTTCTGATTATTACTGACAAGAATAAGGAAAGAATTGCTGAGATATTTGTAGATAAGGCCAGGAGAATCACTGATAAATGTAAATTGATTATTATTCCTGAAGGGAATGTTCATGGTGAAGAACCACCTGCTTATGCTGCCAAGGAATTAAGAGAAGCAGACATTGCTTTGCTGATAACCACCAAATCATTGAGCCACACCAAAGCTAGAAAGGCTGCAAGCAAGGCGGGTGTGAGGATTGCTTCTATGCCTGGAATTAGTGAGGATATAATAAAAAGGTGCATAGATGTTGATTATAATAAGATCTCAGGGTTAAATAAAAAGCTCTGCAAGATTCTGACAAAAGGAAAGGCTGTTTTGGCGGAGAATAAACTTGGAACAAGGTTAAGTTTTAGTATAAAAGGAAGGAAGTGTCTTGATGATAATGGGGTTTATGATAAAAAAGGCCGCTTTGGTAATCTACCGGCTGGGGAAGCATGTTTAGCGCCTTTAGAAGGAACCACTAATGGAAGATTGGTGGTAGACAAAGGATATGGAAAGGCTAAGATAATTATTGATATTGTAAATGGCCGGATTGTCAGCATAAAAGGACGCGCTCCAAAGCTAAAAAAAATAATTAAAAATAAAAAATATGCAAATGTTGCTGAGTTCGGTATCGGAACCAATCCAAAAGCTAAGGCAGAAGGAACAACTCTGGAAGACGAAAAGGTGTTGGGAACTGCGCATATTGCTTTTGGAAATAATATTTCTTTTGGCGGAAAATTAAATGTTCCTTTTCATCTGGATTGTGTTTTTTCGAAACCAACTGTATTTGTCGACGGGAAAATGGTAATGAAAAATGGAAAAATTTTTTGAAAGCAAAGCTATTTAAACTTTACTTAATTTCAGTTTTTGCAGAATGAAAGCAAATGGCAAGAACATTCTCGACAGCGTTATCTACCGTTACACTGCTGACAGCAGCCAGTTGGAAGAAGAAAACCGGGTTCTGAAAGAAACTGTAAACAACCTTAAGAATGAGCTTGACAAGTTTAAGAGTCCTCCATTAATGGTTTGTGAGGTAAGGGAGCTGGGTGATGATTCTGCTATAATAAGAATCCCAAACGGCAATCAATTTTCTGTTAGGATTTCAAGCGTATGCGACAAACTAAAGCCCGGCGATATGGTTCTAGCTGAGCAAAAAAACCTGACAATAATAAAGAAACTTGACATATCCAGGAAATTTAATGTTGAAAAATTTGTCATTATTGAAAAACCAACTATAAACTGGGAGGACATTGGCGGTCTTGAGCAACAAGCCATGGAAATAAAAGAGGTTGTTGAGCTTCCATTACTTAAACCAGCCCTTTTCAAAAAAATCGGGATTACGCCTCCAAAAGGCATCCTGCTTTACGGCCCGCCAGGGACCGGCAAGACTTTGTTGGCTAAGGCTGTTGCTGCTTCAACAGACTCTACATTTATTGAAATCGTTGGTTCTGAACTAGTTCAGAAATTCATTGGAGAGGGTGCAAAGCTGGTTAAGGAGATATTTGAGCTTGCAAGGAAAAAAGCTCCATCTATTGTGTTTGTTGATGAAATAGATGCACTAGCTGCAAAAAGGATGGAGATAGGCACAAGCGGTGAAAGGGAGGTGAACAGAACCTTTATGCAGCTGCTTGCTGAGCTGGATGGTTTTAAGCCGCTTGATAATGTAAAGATCATAGGCGCTACAAATCGCAAGGATATACTTGATCCTGCTGTCACAAGGCCTGGAAGGCTTGACAGGCTAATACACATACCAACACCAAATAAGGAAGCAAGGACGCAGATATTAAAGATCCACACCCGCGATATGACCCTTGATAAGGATATCAACTTTAATGATATCGTGGAAAGAATGGAAAACTTTTCAGGAGCAGAGATACATGCGGTATGCACAGAAGCAGGTTATTTTGCAATAAGAGAGAATAGGACTAAGATTCTTAAGAATGATTTAGTGAAGGCGATTGAAAAAGTGAAGCAGGAAGAAAAGGCAGAAGGAGAAGATTATATGCACATGTTTGGCTGACAAAGTCAGACAAACGACCAAAAATTTCTAATTTTTGAGTATGTTTGGATAGGTTTTTATATTTCTCTATATTTATTCTACTCTACGAAAGTGCAACAGCGCGATGATACTAGTGAACACCATCTGACGCAAGGATGATGAACGGAAGTAACTTGTTAGTGCTGCACAGATTTCGCTTTAGAATTAATTAACCTTAAAATCAATACATATCCTAAAGATTCCAGGCCCAAATTGACCGCATTTAACCAGCTTCAGGATTTTATATTTCTTTTTTGTTTTTCTGCACGCTAAATCTACCTTTTCTATTGCTTCGTGGAAGTTATTTTCATGCAAAAAGTCATAGAAATGGACCATTCCCTTCTTTTTTACCGCTTTTAATGCCAGATCTAAGTAATTCTCGCCACCCTTAGGCAAGGGCATTGCCACACGATCAAATCTTTTGTTTAATTTTGGAACTATTTTTCTAACATCTCCTTTGGACAGCTTGATTTTTTGCTCTAATTTGTTTAATTTTACATTTTCTAATGCGTATTTATGGGCTTTTGGGTTGATCTCAATAGCATATATTATTTTAGGTTTTGAGTTTTTAGCTATAACCAAAGAATACGGCGATACGCCCGCAAACATTATGAGAATTTCCTCATTTTTCTTAACCAAATCCGCTATCCTTTTCCTTTCATTTGATAATCTTGGAGAAAAGTAGCAGCTCTCGACGTTTAATCTCATTGAAACTGCATTCTCTTTGTGTGTTGTTTCCTTCCTTTTTTCTCCTGCAATGATCTTTAGCTTTGGCGTTCTGTACTTGCCAGAGTATTTTCCTATCTTTTTGCATACTACCTTTACATGTTTTTGTTGCTCCAATAGCTTTTTAGCTATTATTTTTTCTTTTTTCACTAATTCTTCAGGAAAATCTGCAAAAATAAGGATATCGCCAACAACATCATAGGAAGAAGGAAGTAATTTTAGTTCTTTTTCAGTTAGTTTTTTCTTTAAAGAGTTTCTTAACGATTCATCCATTTTAACTTATCATTAAGTTTACTTGCAGGATGCACAATTAGTTGTGAACCTGGCGGTGTTTTTTATTATTTAATTTTTTACAATTAAAACTCAATCCGGGGATATTTCATCTTTAAGGCAAACTGGCGAATTAATTTTGTGAAGCAAAATTATGGCTAGCCAGGTTTGGCTTATTGTGTTTGTACACCTATTGATTATTTTTTATTGATTGTAATACATACATTGTGTGTATTTAAAAATATTCCCCTAAACCCTTTTGCTGCTTTGCTTGTTTATTCTTTGTTAGCTTTTCTTTTGCACTATTAATCCTGACCTGAGAGAAATCATGCTCGTCAACAAGCAGTTTATTCAGCTTTTCCCAATCAGGCTGCTTCCATTCTAGCTTATAATCGTCCGTTACGGGCATTTTCTGGAATAAGTAATAGATTTCTGTCCATGGTAAATCGTAGGCATCGTCCCATTTAACCTCTTTAAACAAAGCATCAAAATCAGAGCCGTGCTTTTTAACTAACTTTAATGCGTTCTTTGGGCCAATGCCTTTTATTCCTTCCTTATTGTAATCTGTGCCGATAAGCATTGCCAGAGCAATAAGCTGATTGCTATCTACCCCCAAGCTGTTTAGGGTGTCTGTCAGATCTATAATTTCTGGGTTTATTGTTTGGTAAATAGAAGTTCCAGCCTTTTTTCTTTTGCCAGCTATGGATAGGTTTCTAACTAGTTTTTCAGAGCCGTAAAGCAATGTATCGAAGTCCTGGCTTACTGTAGCAAAGGCATCACCTTTTTTTACTATGTAAGCTGCTTGTGCTTCTCCTTCTGATGGCGCCTGTATTATTGGCAAACCTAATGCCTCAATTATCTTTTTTGATTCCTCAATCATATCAGAAGTAAGCCTTGCAGTTCTTGAGGCATATTTCTTCATCCCTTCTGTATCTTCTTTTTCTTTGGCTTCTTCATATTTTTTCTGGGCTTCTATCTTTAGTGACTTTCTGCGTTCGCGCTCTTTTGTTTTTAGTTCAGGTGCTTCTCCATCAAAAACAAAGGCAGGCAGTATGTTTGACTGCATTAATCTTGTTGTTCTGTTAAACAAGCCCACAAGGTGTGATGTGGCGCGGCCTTTAGAATCCATTAAAGGGGTTCCATCGCGCTGCCTTATTGTTGTGAGATACTGATATAGATTATTATGGGCGTCTATCATCAGCTTTTTTCCGCTCAGCTCTTCTAAAGAAACCTCTTTTCCCTTGATTAGGTCTTTGAATGCAATGCCCATTTTAGAGTTGCGCTAAGGTCATGCCCTTAAATTCGTTTTCAAGCATTTCCTGGGCTTTTTTTGTTAGGGTCCCTTTTGTTAGGAACAAAACAGGCAGTTTTTTTGTCTGGCCTTGTATAAATGCTGAGCTTAAGTCACCATCATTTATGCGTTTCTTGCTTTTTGCTTTGCAGAAATAAGTCAAGCTGCCAACACTGCTTGGAACATTGATCACAAACTCTATCTCAGATCCTTTTCTTATTATGTTTCTTTCAATAGTCTGAATATTATTCTTAGAGAAATATTTTTCTAATTGTTTGATGAGGGGGCTGGTGACGTCTTTTTCTACCTTTGGTTTTGTTTCTTGCTTTACTTCATTCTCTATTTCCTTAGATTCTATCTTTGGTTTTTTTGGCCTCTCTACCTTTTCCACAGGTATTTTTTGCTGTACTTCTTGTTTTGGCTTAACCTTTGGTGGTTCTCTCTTAAGCTCCGGCGTTGGTTTTGGAGGGGTGATTATTTGCCTTATCAGGTCATTTGTCTCTTCTGGTGTTGTTGAGTGCCATTTCCAGAATAATTCCTTTGTGTCGTTGTATCTAACTTCTAAAGGGAAAGCAAAGTCTTTCAGCTGCCTTAAAGCTACTCTATAAGCTGCTTCTATCGCATTGTCCCTTAAAACCTTTTTTAATCTTAATAGTTCAAACGCCTCTTTTTCCTTTAGGTTTAAATTATCTGAAAAATTTTCCAGTTTAGGCTCTTGTCCAGGCAGATAATATAGCGGCGAGCCTCCAACCTTGATTTTGGAAACCTTAACTTTTTTTCTTGAAACCAGCTCAGACAGATGTGCAGATGCCATTAATATGTTTGAGCCTATTGCCTTTGCAGCATGCACAGGTAAGATTGGTCCGTTTGAGTTGATTAATTGCAGTATTGTGTCTGCCTGCGTCATAAGTTAAAGGGGGCTTGAGAAGTTTATATAATTTGTTGTTAAAAAAGCCATTTAATGATACAAAAAATCCAGCCACCCACGGCGGCTGTCGTCGCTTCGCTCCTCGTCGGCCACCCACTGGAATGTGAGCGAGTTCGCTGTGACTTGCGAGGCTCGCGAGAGACTCGCTCGCCATTCCACTCGAGCTCACTCGCATGTCGCGGGGGCAA
>JAHWIC010000043.1 GCA_019322805.1 Candidatus Woesearchaeota archaeon
TGATGTTAGGTTTACGTTCTGGGCTGCTGGAAGCCTGTTTGTATTATTAACAGTAAAATTCCATGTCTGGGTATCTGTCAGCTCTCCGTCATTAATTATTACAGTAATATTGTAAAACCCAGCTGTTGAATAATTGCCGTAGAAAGTGTAGTTACCAGAGCTGCTTACAAAAGTTCCGTTTTTGTACCATAAAACAGTTATTGGGTCATTATTTATATCAGCGTAGGTTATATTGAAAGTTTGATTATTTGGTTCAGCTATGCTGAATCCTGTTGTGGTTGGGTAATTGCTTGTTATATTAGGTGCTGTATTTGTTATATTGATCTGTCTGAGTTCTGAAACACCTGTATGGCCAAGTGAATCATTTGCATAAACCCGGTAATGGAAGATTCCCGAGCCGTTTATTGATTTGATTTTATTGCAGGTAACATTTTTCCCTGAGCCAGCCTTATCCATTGACTCATTTGTATTATTCCATTCAAGAATACAGGAGTCGATGTTGCTCACATTATCTGCAACAGTTACGTTGATTGTAATTGTTACATTAGGGGTGATTGTATTATTATGTGGTGTAGGTGATGTAAAGTTTATATCAGGCGGGCTAAGGTCAACTGCAAAATTAACAGAGCTTGAATTTAGATTGCCAAAAGTATCATTTGCATATACAATTATTGTGTGATTTCCTTCATCAATATTCTCCATTGTATAGTTTTCGCAGTTGTTTAATGTCTGGTTCTCATTGCTGGTATTTGTAAACCAGCAGGCATCAACACCCGAGCTGTCATAAACTGAGTAATTCAGGTCTATTGAGGATGTTCCATAAATTGTATCCTGTGGTGATTGTATGTCTATAGTTGGTGGTGTACTATCCACATCAAGGGTTCTTGTCTCAGAATAATCTATAGCACCAACATTGTTTTCCCAGCAGGTTATATTCCATTGATGGCTTCCTTCGCTAAGGGTTTCTGTGAATGTGGTTAATGTTTCATCACTTACTGAGTTGTCTGTTTGTTCTACAACATTATCAACAATTAATCTGCAGGTAGAGGTTGCAGCTACGCTGTTGTTCACTGTAAAATTAAACTGAACCTGAGCATTATTGGTTACATAACTGTCTCCAGGGCTGCTTAAGGTTATAGTTGGGAAATTAGTGCTGGCATGACCTATATATGCTGTATAAGAGAGGTCGCATTCTCCATAACCAAGTTTGTAATAACCATCTCCATTCCATGTGCTTCCCCAGCTGTTTTTTATAATCCAATAGCTTCCAGCATCATTATAGCCAACAAGTACCACAGCGTGATTAGTACCAGAATCATCAGTGCACCTGTAGATATCTCCATCCCAATAACCTCCATAACTATTTTCTATTCCTAAAGATACTGAAAGAGGACCATTATCATATACATACTGTTTTATCTGGCTGTCAGATGGTGAAGAATAATAAGTGCGACTTTCAATGGTCCATAACCTATTACCCCAGCTAGAACAACGATCAGAGCAAATATAATCACTGCAGTCATTTCCAGTTCTGTAAGTGCAAGTGACATCGCATGTAGCCCCGCCACAAGTGCACCCAGAATCACCATAAGGGAAACAGCTCTCATCGCTGATACCATTATCCCTGATATATTCGAGAGCTTTATAATGCCAGCCGCCGCAGCAGCTTTGAAAATAAGCCCCATAAGGATCTGGGTTACAATCAGAAACTACATATTCTTCTGCAATATTTGGATCAAGTCCTGAATTGTTATGGTCTATATTATAATTGGCTTCCAGCATTCCTACTGCAGCAAATGCCCAGCAGCTTCCGCAGCTTCCCTGGTCTTTAACAGAGGTCATCCAATTTACACCATTATAATTTCTCCAATCAAAGGATGAAGGAGCTCCTTCTGGAGCAGAAGATATTCCATAACCTCCTCCTTTGCTTCCTTGATCTGGTGGACGAGTATTGCATCCTCCGGGCTCAGAAGGCTCATATAATTCTGACAAAGGAATCTCATCTTCAGATGTTAAATCATCCACTGCCCTGCCTGTTATTGAATTGCCTAACCAAACAAAGAATCTTTTAATGAGGTTTATGAAATTGTTTATGAAGGTGTTATTTTCATCTGCATAGGTAACTGCTCCGGTTATCTTATTACTCTTATCTTTAACAGATTGATTTTTTGTCAAACATACAGCATATTCCTGGGAAGCGGGATCTTTACTGCCAGTTACAGTCGCAATCCCATAACCATTCTTTGCACAAAAAGAATGTTCTTTTGCGCATTTGCCTTTATAGAAATCCCAGGAGTTACAATCAGTTTCTACATCCTTTTCTTTGATATGGCAGATGCCTTCCTGGGAACCATCTTCCTTAGTTATGATCTTAAATTTATACCCCATATCATTGCAATAAACAGCAGAAGGATTTCTAATAGCAGAGATACTGCTGCTTAGCAAAACTGTAAAAATCAAAGTTAAAACCAAAAACCTACTCTTCATCCTCAACCTCTTTTTCATGAAACCTGCTTAATCTATTCTGGACATTCTCCATTATAATAAGCCCATTCCTCGCATTCACTTCCATCTGGGAAAATACAAACGCCATATTGGCCACCATCAGGGTCTGTCCTTATCTCAAGCTCATATCCTTTCTCCACACAGAACTGCGAAGCTGGATTGGGCAAACCGGCCTTTTCTTCTTCAACAACCTTTTTCTCAGTAGCGCAAGCACTAACCAAAATAAGGAATATCAAACAGATTATTGTTTCCTTTTTCATCATTTTAATCCTCCTTGGATTCCTCCAACCTCTTTTTCATGAAATTCTCAACCTGCTTTGAGATTATCATGCCTTTTTCCCTGCAGCGCTTAGAATACCTGGAATAAACCTCTTTATCTACGTTAAGGGATATTATCTTCTTAGGCATCTTATATAAGATTATATAATATTATAGGTATTTATATAAGAAGTAGTATTTAAGGTTTTCGGTAATATTACGAATAAAATCAATCAAAGAAATCAATAACGAAAAATAATAAATCCGATTTTTGCTTTATTCGCTTTGTTGAAGCAAAAATCATCTGCTGTACTTCCTTTCTACTCTAGCTAAAAGGAAGGTAAGCGGATGAAATTCCTTTATAGTGGTTGTGAGAGGAATTTTCGGATTTATTTTTTTATTATTTATTGATGATTTTTTATTGTTCTTAACTATCTAAAAAAGAAACTTAATAGCTAAATTATGCCCAAACAGCTAAATTATCTGTTTCGGTCTTAAACAATCCTGAACTAATGCCCCTTCCTAAATGGAAAGAGCCCTGGCTTATGACTTCGCCGAGGACATCAAGCCATGTTTTCTTTCTCTCGTATTTTGCCAACTCTGCTGTTATGTTAAGCTCTTTCTCAATTAGTTCAATCGCTTCCTCCCTTCCGCCTAAAACATCAATCAATCCAAGCTCTTTTGCTTCAATGCCAAGATAATACATGCCAGTTGCTAAGGATTCTACCTGTTCTGTTGATAAGCCCCTGTTTTCTGCTACCCTTTCAATAAAATAAATATGGATCCTGTCTAATTTGTTTTGGAGCAAACCTCTTTCTTCCTCTGTGAGCTCCTTGAACGGGCTTCCTGTGTCCTTGTATTTTCCAGAAACAAGTCTTTGATAAGTTACATTATGGTCACTTAAGAAGCCGGCAAATTCCAGGTAAGAAGAGAAAACACCAATAGAGCCTGTAACTGACATTCTATTCGCAACTATTTTATCAGCTGCAGACGCAATCCAATAAGCTCCAGAAGCCCCAACTTCCCTGATTAATGCAACAGTTGTTTTGTTTGCTTCTTTGACAGCATTTGCTATCTCTTCAGAAGCAACTGCTGAGCCGCCAGGGCTGTTAATATCCAGGATTATTGCCTTTATGTTAGGGTTTTTGTTTGCTTTTTCTATAAAGTCCACTATATCTGTTGAGGAGGCTGTCTGTTCGCCCCAGCTGCCAGCTCCATCAGCCCTTATCACGCCTTTAACAGGTATTAGAGCCACATTTCCAGCCAACAGCTCAACATCAAGCTCAGTTGAGACTGATATTATTCCAGCAAATAACATGCTTAGCAGGAATAAGATTACCAAAACAAATATTATCAATCCCCATGGTTTTTTAGTTTCTTCTTTTTTCATTTTCTCACCTTAAAAAGTATACATCTCAACAACATTGGTTTTAGCAAGAACATCACTCAATCTTTTCTTGCCTTTTGTATATAACAGCCATAATGGATCAATGAGCCATAAGAGTATTAATGGGAATATGGGTATTAAGAATAAGTTGCCAACCAAACACTGCCAGAATGCCAGTTTTTTTGTTTCAGACTCGACAGTTATATTTGTAAGCATCTTTCCAATAGTCTGGCCTGTGTAGTATTCCAGGACTGCAAAATAAAGCATTGCAATAAAGCCTAAAGCAATAGACATCATAAACAAGGGAGTCTTTAATCCTGGATTAGCAACCAAAAACTGGTATAATTCCGTATAACCGCTTCCTTTAGGAACAATGCTTTCAAGAATCCTGCGAAAAGGATAGCCGCAGATTAAATCGATTAGAAGAAAATCTAGTATAAACGCAAAAAGCCTCTTCCAAATAGAAGCCGGGCCTTTGAAACTCCTCTTTTTTAACAAACTCAAATATTTCTTCATTACGCAGTTTATTAGAAAGAAGTTTAGTTTAAAAAGGTTATCATTAAAAAATCAATAAAAAGAATCATTAGAAAAAAATCAATAACGAAAAGAATAATCAATTTAAAAAATCAATAGAAAAGAATAATAAATCCGATTTTTGCTTTATGTCTCATTCAAAGCAAAAATCATCTTATTCTGTTTCTAAAGAACCAAACTAAGATGAAAATTCCTTGAGCGCAGTTGTGAAAGGAATTTTCGGATTGAATAATTGTTATAAATGAGTATTTAAAGTGATAATCAAAATCCATATGTACAACTATTTCTAAACTCTGAAAGTAAACCTAGTGATAAGAATTAAAATGATAAAAAAGAAATTTACTTCTTCTTAACCTGCTTCTTAAGCCCAAGTTCTTTAACCAATTCCTGGAACCTGTTTCTTAAGGTTACTTCTGTAATGTTTGCTACGTTTGATATCTCTGATTGGATTCTGCGCTCCTTATTCATCAAAGCAGCAGCATAAAGTGAAGCAGCTGCAACTGAATTAGGGCTTCTTCCAGAAGTTAGTTTTTGTCTTTGCGCTTTTTCAATAAGTCTGATAGCCTTTGTCTGTGTTTTTGGGCTAAGTTTCAGATAAGAAGCAAACTTGGGAATAAAGCTTATTGGGCTGACAGGCAGAACCTTTAAGCTTAGTTCTCGTGTTATAAACCTATAAGCACGTCCGATTTCCTTCTTTTCAATGCTTGTAGCATTAGAAATCTCTTCTAAGGTTTTAGGAACTTCATTTTGCCTGCATGATGCATGGATAGCACCTGCAACCATTCTTTCAATTCCTCTGCCTTTAATCAATCCCTTGTGTAAAGCCTGAGTATATATTCTAGCTGCTTCTTCTTCTACCATTGAAGGCAATTTCAAAATAGAAGCAACTCTCTTAATCTCTGATAGTGCTTGATTAAGGTTGTGTTCAATAGAAGTACTTACTCTCCTTTGCCATGTCCTTAATCTGAAGTATTTGTTCTTACTTTTGCCTTTAAGCTTATAAAGGTCTCCCTTTGTTCCAATCTCAGTAGAAATACTTGGCTGCAGATATGTTAAAGGTGCGCCAGATCTACGCTTTGTCTCATCAGAATTTTCAAACTCACGCCAATCCTGGCCAAAATCAATTAATTTATCATCTATAACAAGACCGCAGTTACGGCAAGTAACCTCGCCTTTTTCTTTGTTCCATGCAAGCCTGCCTCTACCGCATTCAGGGCAGTGCCTGCCAGTTGCCTCAATCATTTTAATTTCCCCCCACTTATATATAAATTATAATGGTTATATTGGAGTAGTTAATGGCGTTATCTTTATAAACCTTTCGTTTCAAAGAGGATAAATTTATTCTTTTCAATATAGAAAAAAAGCCAAAAATGGATTATTTTCAATATGGAAATTTATTCAGTTTTGCATAGGAAACCTTAAATTGATTATCATTAGAGATTATTAGTTAACTTTAAGAAACTTAGCTAAGATTCCTGCTTTGTGCCTTTAACTAAATCATAAACAACCTTTCTTTCTGCGTTTACCAGGTTCTGTAGCTCTAAGCCTTTAGGTGGTGGCAATGGTGGGCGTTGGTCATTGTCCTGGCCCCATTCAGAACTAAAATGAGCATTACCTCCAGTATGTGAGACAATACTGACATAATCAAGCAAATAATTTATTGCATCAGCCATAAACCTATTTCTTGGTACAATGTCTTGCTGGGCTATATAGGTTACGCCTTCATCTGTAGAAAACTCCTTAGGATAATTTTGATATGTAGTATGTTCTGCTATTGAAACAGAGCGAAGCCTGCCTTGCCAAAACTTAAAGATCCTATCAGGAAAGTCCTGGCTCCAATCAATGAAATAAAATGGCAGGCCTTGCCTTATTGCAAAGTCAATAGTAGCATTGTATTCAAGAGTTTCCCACTCATCAGTATCAGGATGACCATAAACAAAAAAATCATCAATCTGGATTACTGTTTTTCTTCCATGCGACAATACTTGGTATTCTAGAGAACCAAACACAAATCTTGCGCGCCCTAATCTCCATGTTACCTGGTAGTCATCTAAATCTACTGGCTTACTTACTCTGCTGTCAACTGTTACAGGATGTTCTATGGTAACTACCTCAGGCTTATGTTCATCCAGAATTCTCTGTACTTCATCAAAAACA
>JAHWIC010000005.1 GCA_019322805.1 Candidatus Woesearchaeota archaeon
AATGGTACATATCTTGTCAAGTACTTGTATGGGTCTAGGGTCAAGGAACAATTAATAAGATCCTTAAAAGATATATGCATTTATTTTCAAATAATGACTGAGAATTTTATTATAAAACATTTGGGTTTTAATGAAGTGAATAAATCATTTAAACACTTTAAGAAAGCTATTGCTAAAAATTTTAATATTGATGTTTCACATCTAGAGGACAGGTTTGACGTTTACATTAATTATTTTAAGACTAAACGTGTCAGGAAGGTTTAAATAAAACTAAATAGTTCAAATACATCATGATGAATAAAAAAGGACAGTGGATTCATGCCTATATGAGAGAGCAGAGAAGTTTACAAAGGCAGCAGAGGAGACTTTACGCAAGAATTCTAACCATTTTAGGATTTGATATTAATGAGCTTGTAGATATCCTAGGCGTGTCTTCTAATACTATTAAGACCTATTTGAGAGAAACCAAAAGTGATTTTTATTCAGATTTGCACGAAGCTATTTTTAAACCTGAGATATTCAAATGGTTTACAAAAGAGGAACAATCTCTTTTAAATTATATTCAGGAATCACAAGAAGAATCAAAAGAATTGTCTGAAGAGTCAAAAAGGACGCACAGAATCGTAAAAGGAGAAGGATTTGAGGGATGGATTCATAAGAAAATCTTTAAGGATTGTGATAAGTTTGAAAAAAGAAATGAGGAAGTAAATAAGAAGATAAAAACCCTAGCAAAAGAAATAAAGACTAAAATCAAGGATATGAAGAATCCAAAGAAGTGCCCTCACTTATCAAAATCTAAGATAGATATAGGCGTTAGAATTGAAAAGAAAAGATGAATCAGGACAATTCTATCGAGAAGTTGTATATGTCGTTCTTTGATGCATGTGATTCCTTTGAAAGGAAACCTCGGATTAAAAAGAATAAAATCCTAGATAAGGATGAGCCTCGTTCCAAAAAAGAAAATACTCCTGACTTTAAATGCAAGCTTCTTAAAAGAGATATAATCTTCGAGATTACAAATTTACAAGATTTGATGAGTGATAATTCTAGATTGAAGTTTAATCCCGGAAAAGTGATTTGTTATGATTTGACAAAACAAGCAGAAAATAAAATTAATAAGAAAATGAAAGAAAATTTCGATAATATTGATGACTCTTTTACAAATCCAATACTTTTGATACTCAATGTCGACGAATCTGATGTTGATCCAATACAGGTAGGACTTGTTCTTAAGGATAAAATAAATGACATCCACAAAAAGGAAATTTTGAGTGCCGTTGTAGTAGCTAAGAGCAGTTTGAAAAAAGGGGTATTGTTTTTAAATTCTAGTTCTAAAAATCCATTGTGCTGGGAAGAGTCTCTAAGTCTTCAAGATAAATTTTCAAAAAAGGGGCATAGTCTTGCAATCCCTATTCAAGGCGGCGACCTTCCGGATAATAATGATCTCCTTTCTTAATTTGGCTGCCAGAAAATTGAGCCTAATGCTTATTATGCGACCCGACCTCGAGCCTCTCCTCGAGCGAACGGGAGTGAGCTCAGAGATGAGAGGCTCAGAGCTGGAGGGCTCGAGCGTAGCGAGAGAGTTTTTTATTTGCCAAAATAGAAAACGTAGGAGAGCATCGCAAAGCCTTTGATGGCTTGAGAAGCACAACCGCATAATAACAGCATTATGCGAAGCGAACCTTTGATGGTGAGTGTAGTTTTTTATTTGCTGAGAGTTTAGCAACATTAATTTCTTAAAACAATAGAAATAAATAACCCAATGAATTATTAGTAAGAATGGATGATAAATTAAGAGAAATGATATGGCAAAGAGAAGATGGAATCTGTCAAAAATGCAAAAAGAAATTATTCAATATTATAGATCCTTATGAAGATACTATCAATTGTTTACTAAGTATGGAGGAAATACCTATATTTAAATGGACCAAGAAGTGTTGGAAGTGCAGAAATGAAACAGAAGTTGTAACTTATGATTTCTACGCAGCCTATAATCATCACATAGGAGACATTGAAAAATTAGATAAAATTTTGATGGAGAAATTTCCTTTTGTAAAAAAAATATTTAGTAAAACTATGGAATCCGAAGTAATAGCAAACACATGCATTAATTGTGGAGCATTGCAAGGTAACTGGTTTATTATGGAAGATTTAATGTATATGAAATCGTCAAATGTTGATATGGATAAGCTTATAGAAATATCTTTACCAAATAACCTTAGATTTGAAGATTTGCGTATTGAAAAGGAAGCATTGGAACCTGAGAGGGAAAAGATTCCTTTTATTGCGCATGTGCACCATATTGATAATAATAAGTCAAATAATGACCCTAATAACTTAATGCTTTTATGTAGAAATTGCAATATCAAGATTCATTCCAATTTAAGAAATTAGTGCTCCAAGTAATGCTGAGCACTGTCTTTTTCTATTGAAAAAGTTGCAAAGCGGACGTATAACGCAGTTATGCGAAAGGTTTTGCGTTAAGAACTTGAAGGAAGCCGTAGCAGTCGGGAGTATATAATAATTACCTGCGTAGCAGCTATATTTCGGTAGAAATCAAGATTTAAAAAGTAATATTTATAAACCAGCCAACTATCTTATTTAATAAAAAGGGGATAGAATGGCTAATAATGTTTTAAGCGCAATCACTAACATAGTTTCTTTTGGAAGCAATGATTTGAGGGCATATGCCTCTACTTATCTTATTAGAATTAATGCTGTAGGGGAACAGCTAGAATTTTATGTAAAAGATGCCATTGCGGACTCTTTTAAGCTCCACCAAGATAAAAAAGATGCTGCTTATTCAAGCGTATTCTCTTATTTAGGAAACCAAAATAATCCGCCTGATATTATAATCAAGAATAGTGACGCTTTTGAGATTAAAAAAATTGAAAGCCCTAACGCAGCTTTGGCACTTAATAGCTCCCCTCCTAAGGACAAGCTAAGGTCATCAGATATTAGGATAACTGAAGCATGCAAGAATTGTGAAAGCACGTCATGGGCTGAAAAAGACTTGTTTTATGCTATTGGGCACACAAAAGATAAAAAAATTAAGTACTTATTTTTTATTCAAGGCACATGTTATGCAGCTGACCATAAAGTCTATGATAGGGTTCATGAGCCAATTAAAAAGGAGGTTGACTCTGTTCTAGACTCCCTAAGCTTAGAAAAAGGAAAGACTGTTGAAATAGGCAAGGTAAAGAGGGTAGACCCCTTAGGCATAACTGAGCTGAGAATAAGGGGCATGTGGCATATTAAGAATCCCCTTAAGGTCTATGAAGATTTATGCAAAATAGGGGATAAAGACAAATTTCACTTATTCGCTTTAATGAGGAAGGATAAGTATGATTCTTTTCCAGATGGCGATAAAAAGAAGATAGAAAGCAATAAGGACCTCTCTGTATATGACATTAAAATCAAAGATCCAAATAACCCAGCTAAATTAATTGAGGCAAAATTAATTGCATATAAGGAAAAATGAAAATAGCATCTTTCTTTTCTGGGGCAGGAGGCTTAGACTTAGGCTTTTCTAATGCTGGCTTTGAGCTTGTTTTTGCTAATGATAATTGGAAAGGATGCTGGGAAACTTTTGAGAAGAACCATGGCATTCCCATTAGCAAGAAGTCTATTGCTAAAATTGAGGCAGATGAAGTTCCTGATGTTGTTGGCTTTGTTGGGGGTCCCCCCTGCCAAAGCTGGAGCTTAGCTGGTGCCATGAGGGGCATGAAAGACTCTAGAGGAAGGGTTTTCTACGACTATGTTAGGCTAATTAGGGAAAAGCAGCCATTATTTTTTTTGGCAGAGAATGTTGCAGGAATATTGTCCAAAAGGCACATTGGAGAGTTTATGAAAATAGTAAATTCTTTTAAAAAAATTGGCTATAATGTTTCTTTCAAGCTTTTAGATGCAAAGGATTATGGGGTTCCTCAAGAGAGGAAAAGGGTCTTTATAGTTGGATACCATGAAAAGATGGGCAAGAAATTTACCTTTCCTATTCCCAAAAGAAAGAAATTATCATTGAAAGATGCTATTGGTGGCCTAGTAGAGCCAATGCCTGCAACCAAAAAAAACAAGGCAAATGGAGACCTTGATGTGCCAAACCATGAGTATATGAATGGGGGATTTTCCACCATCTACATGTCAAGAAATAGGGTTAGAAACTGGGATGAGCCTTCTTTCACAATTCAAGCAGGCGGAAGGCATGCGCCTTGCCACCCTCAGGCGCCAAGAATGAAATTTGTTGAAAAAGACAAAATGAAATTTGTAGAGGGAAAAGAAAGCCTTTATAGAAGATTGTCTGTGAGGGAATGCGCAAGAATCCAAACCTTTCCTGATGACTTTATTTTCAAGTATGATTCAATAGCTGATGGCTACAAAATGATTGGAAATGCTGTTCCTGTAAAGCTAGCAGAAGCATTAGCAGCTAAGATTATGCAAGACCTTAGGGCTGTTAAGGGAGAAAAATGCCAGACAAATTCGACAAGAAAACAAGAAGTTCAATTATGTCTAAGATAAGGTCTAAGAACACTTCTCTTGAGGTTAATTTTAGAAAGCTTCTTTGGAAGAATGGGTTGGGCAGGTACAGGATCCACTATAAGCTTCCAGGAAAGCCTGATATTGTATATGTTTCAAAGAAAATTTTTATTTTTATTGATGGAGACTTCTGGCATGGCTATAATTGGAAGAAGTTAGGCAAAGTTCCTCCTAAGAAATATTGGCAAGAGAAAATACAGAAGAATATAGATAGGGCAAAAAAATATAATCGGCAATTGCGGAAAGAGGGTTGGACTGTTTTAAGGTTTTGGGAGCATGATATTAAGAAGAACCCCGGAAAATGTATAAAAAGAGTTAGAGATGCTTTCAAAAATTAATTAATGGATATCAATAATTTTATATACATAAGAGCATATCTCTTAAGTATGTCAGGAGTAGGTCATTTAGGAGAACTTGAAGTTATAGATTACTTAAGGAAGGAAAAAAAGCATTGCATTTACCTGCCTTTAAAAGATAAAGGGATTGATTTTATTAGTATTGGTAAAGATAATTTCTATCAAATACAAGTTAAAACATCAATGTATCAAAAAAATAGTTATTTTTGGTTCGACCTTTATAAGAAAAAGATGATTTATTCAAAAAATACTTTTTATATTTTTGTTTGTAAGTCTCTTGGAAGGAGAAAATTTATGGGGAGAAAATTTAATTTTCTTGTTATTCCATCTGAAATGATAAAAAAATGGGTTAAAAATAAATCATTAGCTGAAAAAAAGAATGACTCGGGGGTTGTAAACCTTTTTATTTATCCAAATTTTGATTCTAAAAAGTGGATTTATAAAAATAAAGGGAAATCATTAGACCTTACGGAATATTGGAATAATTTTGAACAACTAAAATAAAATGAGAACTCAAATAACTGCCTCTCAATTTTATAATTATGTACAATGCCCTTGCAGGGTTTATCTAGATGTTTTTGGGGATGAGGAGGAAAAGGTTGAGATTTCTGAGTTTATGCGTAAAAAGATGGAAGATGGCATACTTCATGAAAAAGAGATTATAAAAGATAAGGACTTTGAAGAAATTCCTGTGGCTTCGAATGAGGAAGCATTTAAGGAAACATTAAAAGCTATGAAAAAAGGCTCTGAATTAATTTACCAAGGAGTGTTAATAAAAGATAATCTTATTGGCAAGCCTGATCTATTAATTAGGCAAGAGGGAAAATCAAAGTTTGGAGATTATTTTTATGCAGCAGCAGATATTAAGTCTGGAAAAAGGCTTAAGCACCAATATGTGATGCAGGTTATGTTTTATTGTGAACTGCTGAAATCAGTCCAAGGAAAATTCCCAGAACAGGGAAAAATAATAAACATAGAAAAGGAGGAATTAGAATTTGAAACCTTTGAGTTTGAAGGAGAATATAAAGAAGTATTATCAGATATTCAAGAAATAGTTAACGGAAAAGTAGAATCACCTATTTATTGCTCTAATTGTAAGGAGTGTGTTTGGCAAAAACACTGCATCAAAGAACTAGAGGAAAAACAAGATATCTCGTTACTCTATAGGCTGGGTCTTTCTGTAAAGAGAAAACTGACTCCTCTAGGAATCAATAACCTTAGCGATATAAGGAACGTTGATAAGTCTAAATTATTGGCTATTAAAGGTATAGGTGAAGCTTCTGTTAAAAAATGGAAATTAATGGCAGAAGCTATTCAAGATAACAAACTAATCGTTCTTAAAAAACCAATATTACTTCAGAAGAAAGTTGAAATATTCTTTGATATTGAAGGTGAGACCTCATTAGAAGTAGATTATTTGTATGGTTGTTTGGTTAGGATTAACAACAAAGAAGAATTTAAGCCTTTTTGGGCAGATAAACCTAAAGATGAAGACAAAATGTGGGCGGAGTTCTGTGATTTTATAGAATCTTGTGATGACGATATAGTTATTTATTATTATACTCCCTATGAGAAAACATCATTGAAGAAGATGAAAGAAAAATATGGATGTAAAGATGAAGTTTTTGAGAAAATAATAAATAACATGGTTGATTTGTTTCCTATAGTAACTAATTCTGTGGTATTGCCACTTTATTCTTATTCTATAAAGCCAATTGCTAAATGGTTGGGCTTTAAATGGAGGGACACCAAGGCAGGAGGTGCTCAATCTATGTTTTGGTATTCTAGATATTTAGATGGTGAGAAAGAGTTTAAGCAAACAATCATAGATTATAATGAAGATGATGTCAAAGCAACAAGAGTTTTGAAAGATTGGTTGATGACAATAAAATAAATCGTTTTGAATTAATTAATCTAATTATCTGATTTTCTTAGGCGTAAATTTGTCACGTATGAATCCATGGAAATGTCTGCCTTTAGATGGTGCTTGCATTAATGCATCATAAACATTCCTTGGAACGTTCAGGTATTGGTACACCCCATTTTTAAATTCGATTTCGAGTGTTTTAGCCTCCTCATCATATCCTACAGATATAAGATTACTCGATATTACAGGTTTTCTATCCATTTAACCTCACCTCCCTTAAGTTATTAAAAAATTATTTGCTTAATTTTGTAATTATCTCCTTTATTTGAGGGGGTATAACTCCCATGTCTAGTTTCTCCCCTAATTTCTTTCCTAGTTTAGGCTTATTTTGTTTTTTCATGTAGGTAGCAAGCAGTTCTTCAAAATAAGACTCATCTGTTTCAAATTGATCCTCTCTTTTAGCTTTTCCATAAAGTTCTTCAATCAGTTCCTTGTATTTATCCTCAATCGCTTTATAGTTAGCCTTAATACCCATTTTTTTAGTGATAAAATTGAACATATTTTTAAGATTGTTTTTAGAATCTTCAGGACTCTTTTTTAATGACTCTATGTCTTCTTCAGTTATTGATTTTCCTTTTAACTCGCTAAGACAAGTTAAGATAATTTCTAAATCGACATTTTTTGCAATTGTTGTTTCAAAATCATCCTCAAGTACAAAACAGTTTTTTGTTTTTAGAAAGTCTCTTTTTTCGGATTCTGATTTTCCAGCATAATCTCCTTCGTTTGTAATATTTAATCTATTAAATAAACGAATGATCAAATCTAACTTATCACCATCGCACATAATAAGGTGAGGGATGTTAAATCCATCTTCTATGACTAATTTTAAGAAAGGTTCAAAGTTATTTCCTGAACCAGTAGAAACCACACTTATTCCTTTTTCATCAAAATCGATTCCTAGTTTTTTAGCAAAGAGGGGTAATGCAAATTTCTCAGTATCTCCCTCAACGAAGATTGTTTTTCTAGAAAAAAACATCTCACTATTCCCCGCTGTCAAATTTTTTTCTATTTTAAATAATTCATCTGGAATAAAATAATCTTTTTTTAACTGCTTTATTAGTGATTCTTTATCTATTTTTGATAATTTAATAATATTCTCTGGATTACTCATTTTATTAACTAAAACCGCAGAATGGGTGGTGATAAATACTTGATTCGAGCTAGATAAGCTTTTTAAAATATCAAACATTTTTCTTTGGGAATGAGGATGTAAATAAATTTCTGGTTCTTCAATTCCAATGAAAAAATGTTCTCCCTCTTGCCCTTCCTTTAAATAATTCACATATAATTTAAGAATTGCAAGGATTAGTGCCCTTTGTAGTCCATGTCCTTTTCTTTCCACCGTCGTTTTGCACCCATCATCAATAAAGGTATCTGGTAGGCTAAGAATATCTTCAAAAGAAGGGGTAGAAAAATCAAAATTTACTTTAGTTTTACAAATATGTTCACTTAATGAGTCGGATAAGTCTTTCTCAAGCTTCTTTATAACGTTCAATTTGTCGGTCTGATTATTAAAATAACTTTGGATTGTTCTGCATAATTTCTGTATTTTGTCCCTCTTCCTCCTGTCTTCACCCACTTCCTTACTACATTTTTCATCGCTACAAATTGTATTGAATATGTCATTTAAGATTGAATTAAATGTAGAATCTTTTCCTCCCTTTAATTCTTCGTCAGCTCCTTTCACAGCAGGTATAAAAAGAAATTTTGGCATTAAATCATATAATTGCCTTGCCAATGGAAAGTCAACATAATCTAAATCATATTCTCCCTCACTGAGTTTGGTTTTAATGTATCTTCTAACTACTTTGATGGCATCCTCCTTTAGAAAAGAAGAAGTATCCTCAATTAAATCATTGAATCTGCCATCTTCTTTTACCTGCCGTGCCAGATTCCTATCTGAACTATTTTCAATTACACTCTTCAAAAGAGGATCATGAGGGATTTTTGTTTGTACTTGAAGAATAGGCTTATTTGGAGTATAAGTTCCATCTTCCTCTTTAATATTGGATATTTTAATTCTTAAATTAAGGAACTCTTCGCCATCATGGATATTAAGAAAATCTTGAAACACCTCTTTTTCTTCAGCCTTAAAATTCTTTATTTCAAATTCTATTAGAATATCCTTATCTTTTTTATAAAAATCTCCTACTTGCACATTTTCATTCTTTAAAGCAATTTTAATTGCATTAATGAGGTTAGACTTACCACTATTGTTCTCCCCAATAAAAACAGAGAGATTATCTATTCTAATCTTTGGTGTCGATTTTAATGATCTATAATTTTTTATTGATATTGATAAGAGTTTCATCTTAGTTCCCCCTCATCCTAAAGATAGCCACTAATGTATATATCTTTCGGTTTTATCGTCTATTTACAGGATAAATTTTTACAGTCTGGGATAAACTATGTTTCCTATTAGCCCCAAACCACCTCCACTTTAATTATCCACTCTAGCCCCCAATTCTGTTAGTTTATAGTGCCTCTTTGTAAAATAAATAAAGATTCCCGACTGCTACGTTCTCTCGAAGAGAACATTTATGCAAATTAATCTGTGATTAATTTTAAGTTCGCCTGAGCTTTGTATGGGAAGGCGAATTCTCATCGAGAAATTTCTCGTTTTATCGACGAGAAAGGCAAATAAAAAATTTCGCATAATGTCATTATACGCCCCTGCCCTCGGACTTTTCCCCGGAGCGACTAGCTAGGAGCTCGGGCTGAAAAGTTTAGAGTGGCAGGGTCGAGCACCATCACGAACGAAGTGAGTGAGGAGCGGAGAAGTTCGGGCTGGCTCGCAATTTTAAAATTTTAATTTATTTTTTATGTACTTTTGTGCTAAATATAGTGGAAGAGCTGTCCACAGAAATAAAATTGTAATAAAGATCAGAAGATAAGAAAGAGAAGATTTAACTCCTTCTAAACAAGCTGGAAAAGGGTTAGAACTGCATTCGCTCATAATAGGTACTCCTATGAAGAAGAATATAAAGAAAATTAAGACTATAATAATAAAAAGAAAGGGATTGTCTATGCTTGACATTAAAGGTTTCCACGATAATTGCTTATTAAATGGAACTTTGTCATAACAAGATTTGTGAGCATATTCCAGCTTTTCATCAAGATTTTTGTAAAGTTTTCCAGTTATAAGCCACCTAGGCAGTAAGAATAAACTAACCGCCCTATAAGCAATTCGAAACATCTTAAGCATTGCTATGTAATCTTTTCTTTCCAGCTCTTTACCGCAAAATTCACATTTCATTTATGAACTATTTTGATTTCACATTATATAAAACTTCCTACATTTGCGAGCCAGCCCGAATTGCGCATAATGTCATTAGGCTCCATTACCTCCAACTTTTCCTCGAAAATGCGAAAGCATTTTCAGAGCTGAAAAGTTGAGAGCTGTAATGCCGAGCGTAAGCGAGGAGTAATTTTTTGGGCTAAAGTGCGAAGCACATTCTAATAATGTAATAAAGGCGAGAAAACCGTTCCTGGAATTAGTATAAGAAGAAAAAACTTACATATAATCATCTACTTTTAAATAGAACATAATTTGAAATATCGATTTTATCTTTAATGTTATGTAATAAGTCTTTTTTACTAATGTCAAACTTCTCAATACTTACTACAAGCAGCAAATCTACCAATTTCTCAAGTATTTGAAGGGAATCCTCAAATAGCTTAGGATGATAAATTGGCAAATGTGAGCTATAAATTGGGCACACTTTTTTTATCCATTTACCGTAGGGATGTGCCCAACCACATAACTCTTTCCAAAGTTTCTTTAATTTTGTTTTTTCACTTACTGAAACAAATGATATGCTCTTTATCCGTTCATCCATACTACCATTTTTTTCTGCTGCGATTCCAATAATTAATTCAAAAACACTTCTCATAATAATATTAGCACTAATGTATGATGCACATAAAATTGAGATTGCTGCCCAATTAAGCTCCCTATAAAGATATGGTAGGAGATATTTTTTTGAGCTACCTTTTTTCATAATTTTTTTTGCTTCTTGAAATAAACCTCCTGTTGAGATAAATTTATTGAGAATCTCTACCATTTTTTCTATTTCATCTTTAGGTAATTTTTCTAAATACTCTTTGTTAAAATCTAATCCTTGTTTTATAATATAATCAGTTGTATGTTGGAGTAATATTATCATACTTGCAATTTTATCTTGTCCGATGAGGTCTTCTTCCGCAGTTTGCAATGCAGGTTTGATTGTATATAAACTCAAATACGTTTCAATTAGGTTTTTTAATTTCTTTTTTAAGGCACGTTCTTTGCTCATTTTAATACATTATATATTAGCTAATTGACACCTCATTAAACATAAAATAAGATTTAATATATAATTATTTAGTTTTGAAGTTATTATTTAGGTTTTCTCGCCCTTCCTCGTTTTAGCCCAAAAAATTATTGAGCATAATTCTTATTATGCGACCCGACCTCGAGCCTCTCCTCGAGCGAACAGGGTGAGCTCAGAGTTGAGAGGCTCAGAGCTGGAGGGCTCGACATGTAATGTCGAGAGTTTTTTTCTCTTAAAAAAACGTAGGAGAGGGAATGCTGAGACTTTGATGTTGAAGACCCCGCAACCGCATAATAAAGAATTATGCGGAGTGAAGCTTTGATGCTGAACGTAGTTTTTTTCTCGCCATATTTTTGTTCGAGGCGTACTTTTGTGGTTTTAAATTAAGTTACATTTGTTTATGTTTCTATATCCATCTTTAAAATTGTTTTGAGGTGTTCTATTGCAATTGACACTACTAAGATAATTACAAACAAAGTCAAGAAGCATAAAATGAATAATCCAAAAAACTTCCTGTAAGAAAATGAATCATAGTTAAGAACCGTGGTTATTAAGAAGGGAAGAATTATATTGATAGCCATGAGATGCTTGAGGTATTTATAAATGGTAAAACTATTCTTCAATTTTTCTTCAGATTTATCTATATAGTCCATTAGGTTGCCTAACAAATCTAGGTTTACATTCTGTACAGAAGTTTTTAGTCTATTGGCTTTATCAGAAGGGACATCTTTAAATTTATCAATTAGGGGGACAATTTGAGCTTTATATATGCCATATAAGTATTTCTTAGCATTTATGATCTTTCTCTTTGTATCCATAAAATCTTTAAATTTTGAGTAATTGATAAATTTTCTCCATATCACAAAAGAAAATAATGGATAATTAAAATTAAATCTGTCAAGTAAAGCAGGAAACTCATCTTTTATTATTTTATCGTTATATTGAATATCTTCATGAACTTTTAATGTATACTCTTCAAAAAATACAATTTTGCTCTCAACAAAAGAAGAAATGTCTGGCAAATCTTGAATCTCTTTTTCTGAAATCAATTCCGGGAGTAATTGGGGCTTGTAAGGTCCCTTAAATAAAGATCTTAGAAAAGGAAAAATAGTTTGGTCAAATATCTCGCTTCTTATTTCTGTGACATAATCTCCATTTCTAAACTTACTTATGCTGATTAAAATTAGTATTCCACCCCCTTTGTAGAACGCCAATTTTAAGGAAATGGGGTCCTGATCTCTTATGACATCGAGATAATAAAGAATAACTTCAATATTTTTTTCTAAGAAAAAAGATTTTTTTACATTTTTTTCTTTTTGAACTAATTCTTGTAGTTTAGTTGATAAAATCTCAAACATCTCTGCTGTCTTCTTGGATATAACTTCCAGATTTTGTTGTAGCGCTTGGTAGGCTTTAACTTGCTTTTCCTTTAGTCTGACTCCCCTCATAAATTTTTTAATTGACGCGGCTCCGTATTCCAATTCCTGTTGCCTCCTGACTGGATTATCTACAATTTTTTTTATCTCAGTAAGAACTATATCTTCTGGTAAATTAAGAAGCCCAAAAACGGTTTTTCTAAGCAGAGTTACATTTTTGTCAAAATCATAACCAGCAAAAGGTAAAAATTTTGGGTAGAATCTGGAGATCATATCAAAATGAGTATCCAAAGACTTCATCAAATAAGGCAATCCAACATGCCCCAAATCATGACGCGTTATATATGAATCTCCGAATTTTTCTTGAAAGACTTCATCAAACTTGAATGTAGATACAAATTCATCTGTAAACTCTTTCATAAATGAAGAAAAACCCTCTGTCGATAACAATTCAAGAAAAAATTTATTTTCTCTAGAAATTTTTATGTCAAAAGATTTACAGAGCTTATTCCACAAATAGTAATTACTTATGAAATAATTTTCTTTTTTATTACCTAGAAAAAAACGGGTCATAAATTTATTAAAGAAATCTTCTTTTTCAGACGCTAATCCGAGTTTTAGTTCTGGTACCCAAATCAATAATTTATTATTTTGCCTCATTTTTTAATGAGAAAACCAAAGTTTATATGCCTCATTCTTGAGGCTTAATAAAGACTGTCCGTTATAAGAAAGAGTTTTTGCCAATTTTCCTTTTAATTTTGAGTCAAGTTTATCCATTATTTCTTTTGCCAATTTTTCTCCTTTTTTTGTCAAACTATAGTTATATTGGGATACTTCTTCTTTATCAAAACCGAAACCCTTTGAGATTATTTCTACAGTGATTACTTCGTCTTTCTCAAGTTCCATAAGGTGTTTAGTTAATTGCTTAGAATAAGGACCAAAGTAATGTAAATCAAAATTTAAATTTTTAAATAAACCGAGATTGATCTTTGATAAATAAGCGATTTTCTGGAATTTTGTTCTACCTTCAATTTTCTTGTTCATAAATAGCAGACTAATTAATTGATCTCTTATTGAAGTTTCAGGACTAACCTCTTCCTTTATATTATTTGCCATTGTCAAAATAAGATTAAAAATAAATGCCAGCATGTTAACACATTTAGTAAAAAGGTGCCTATGGATATTTAAATATTTCCTTTATAAAGGGTTTTAATAGGTATATTTACATAAAATGACTAATTTCTTAAAAAGTCAGGCTGCAAGGGAAACTCATTTTAGCATTTTCTATGCTTTCTCTTTATTTTCTTTTCCCTTAACTTTTGAAATGCAAACCTTATGATTTCTTTTCCAAATTCTAATAATAGTTGATTTATTTCTTCTCTCATAATAATACCTCTTATTGCTATTATTTATAAATATCAGAGCATATTAGAAAAAGTTAAGCAAGGCTGCTTTTGACGTATTCAAAAGCCTCAATTTTAGATAACAAGTCAATTATTTTACGCCATTTAATGGTAGAGCACTCTTTGTTACCTTGTTTATTACCTACAAACCCCCTAAACATAAAGTTTGTTTTAATCATTGCTTTAAGCGCCCGTGTAAAAATCCCTGCAAAGTCTTCATCAGAAAGAGGCAAGCTATCTAAGGTATCAATACTGCCTGACTTCTCAAAGAGAGGAACAAGTTGCTCTTGTCTTTCCTCAAAGAAGTCAGGGACAATTGATGAATCAAAGCCAAGATTTTTTCCAGTTCTTTCTAGACTTTTAATAAGCCCATTACAAAGAAGCCCTTGCAGGCTTATTACAGGTGATTCAGGTATAGTATCATTAAAAATTGGGCTTGTCCCTGCTACTGGAATCTCCGTAGCAATAAGATTATAGGAGCCTAGAGAAAAGAGGTCATTATCTCTCTCTGCTATCTGGTAGGGACCGCTATGGAGGCGTGTCCACTCTGGATCCTCATATACTGCCATTTTATTTGAAACTCACAATTGGTTTTATTTCAACTTCTTTTTCGATTAATCCTTCTAAATGTCTTATGAGCTTTAAAAAGATTGCTGTTAGCTTTGTTGCTTTGATTTTAGTTTTTTTGTATTCTCTCTTTAAGAGTCCTACTTCCACTAATTGGTTCACTCTTCTATTGGCTGGCATAGTAGATAAACCACCCAATTCCTTTCTGATTTCTTTTATTGAAACTGGTTTGACAACTGCCATCTTTAATATAGCAAAATTGGTCCTATCACATCCTATTTTAAATATATCTAAACTCAGTTTCTTTGCGTAAGCTTTTAACTCTGCTTTTCCAACCATAAGGGCTATAAAGCTTAACTTATATATAAATTTTACTATTTTAAAATATTTTAATCTATTAAAATTTAGGAAGTATAGTTGATTCACAAAACCACAAAAGTTCGATTAACGCAGTTAAACGAAGCCTCGAACAATAAAAAATATGGTTGTGTAACAACCTCTTTTCTCAACTGAGAATTTCCTTGAGCTTTGTATGTGAGATGAAATTACCGTCGAGAAATCAGTGAAACTGAGGCGAGAAAAAAATTTCGCATAATGCTTTCTATACGAAAAAGCCATAATTTTGAGGATAGAAACATTATATTCCAAGAATCCTGAAGTCTACAAGCATTTTTTGAGAAAAAACATAAACTATTTAAAAAACACTCATACTCTAAACCAAATCTAAATGGAGGGATAACCATGGAAGAAACAACCCAACCTGAACAGGCTACATCTGAAGAAGCTGTCCAGGCTGAAGAGAGCGCGCCTGCGCAGGGAAGTGCTCAAACTGCTGAAGGAACAATGACGCTTGGCGGTGGTATTGAATTAACTGGTTTTTCTGGGATTGAGAAGGCCCAACTTGTTGTTGTTAAGAAGATGGTAGGCAACTATGTAAAGGAGATATCTGAGAAAGCAAAGAAGTTTGAGAAGGTGGCTGTATCATTGACAAAAGAAGGGGATAACTTCAGCATACATGCAGAGCTTACAGATGAAGGGAACCAGATAACTGCAGATGCAGCAGAGAATAACCTATTCATGGCTCTAAACAAGGCTTTGCAGGAAGTAATTGACAAACAGGCTACTTCTTAGCCTGCTCTTCCATCTTTAGCTTTAAGGTAGCCATCTGTACGAGTTTTAAAGCCTGAAGCTCTTTCTTTAGCTCCTCAACCTGATCCTTTAATTCAAAGATTAATTCGTAATTATGCTGTATATTGCCTACATTCTCCTCAGTTATAGCTGGAAGTCCTTTAAACTCAGAGAATTCCGATCGTATCTGCTTTATCCAAGCATCAACGTTTTCGACGAAGACCTTGATGTCTTCCTTTTCCTCTAATTTGAGGTTTATCATTTTGTTACTGTATACTGATATACAAAATTGTATATTAGTATAGCTATAGCTCATATATAAATGTTTCTATTTATCTATATTGTAGAGAATATAGTTTGGAGAAGTGAAATCAATATATAGTCGAGAAATTCAAACGTGCTATATGAAAGAGCTAATCCCAATTGGAATCTTTGTTATATTTATAGGCATGATCCTGGTTTTTATAGGAGCTTTAACAAGCATTGGAGAAAGCAAAGGAGAAACAAAAGCAGCTGTTGGCGGCTTTATCGGTTTTATTCCATTTGGATTTTGGTCTGATGAAAGAATGAAGCAGATTGTTATTGCGTTTATGGCTGTAATGATGTTCTTCCTGGTTTGGTGGTTTTTATCCCGCTAACAGGGATAATTAGGGGTATTAATAGAAAAATATTTAAAGAACTAGCCTCTAACTTTTAATAAATTAATGATATTGAAGAAAAACTATGGAGGGATAAAATGAAAGTGAGCTATCTAGTTGTTCTGTTGGTTGCACTTCTATTGATTGGATGCGCTCCAGAAGCGCCTGCGCCAGAAGCAGGAGAAGGAGCACCAGCTGAGCCATCTGCACCAGCAGAAGGGGAAGAAGCAGCACCAGCTGAGCCAGAAGCAGCAAGTGAAGCTGCAGTTGACATAACAGCAAGTGCATTTGACCCGGAAGACGTAACCATCAAAGCAGGTGGGACTGTTACATGGACAAACGCAGACACACGAAAGCACGTTATCGCTGGACCTAGAAGATTATTCAGCGAAACAGTAGCAGCTGGAGACACCTTTAGCTTTACGTTTGAAGAAGCTGGCGAGTATAAGATAACTGATGTACTTGCACCGATATTCTCCGGAACAGTTACAGTTGAATAAAGAATTTATTTTTTTATTTTCTTTTTCTTTAGAATTGTCAAAGAATTAGAATAAAAAAGAAAAAATAAAACCTAGAACTTATCTTCTGCCACGTGCCATCTTAGCACATGAGATGTCTCCCTGTTTGTCAATAAAGTATAGGAATCCTGCCTGTTTCTTGATGCCAACCTTAGCAACGGTCTCAATCTTTCCTTTCTTCTTTTTTCCGCCGCCCCGGGCCATCTTTGCTCTGCCTACGTTACCGTTTTTGTCAACAAAATACAGGTAACCTGCCTGTTTCTTAACACCGACCTTAGCTACTTTTTTTGCCATTTTAGTCGTACCTCCGTTTTTATTTTACACTAAAATAAGACCTTCCCCCAACGGTAGATGTCTTACTTATAGACGATAAAAAGTAAAGAAGTATATAAAGCTTTTGTTTTTTTAGACGGAAATCAATCATTTTGTCATCAATAAATTAATCATTTGGTTAAGAAAAGCATAGTTAAGAACAATAAAAGAATAATCAATAATTAACAAAAAATAAATCTGAAAATTCCTTTCACAACCACCATAAAGGAATTTTCATCTTATTCTGTTTCGTTAAGAAACAGAAGTAGATGAGTTTTGCTTTAAAGAAAGGAAGAAAGCAAAACTCAGAATTATTTTCTTTCTATTGAATTTTTTTTAATTGATTATTTTATTGATTAAGAAATTGATTCAAACCAGTTTGTTTCTGTTTTGGCTCTGGAATCTTCTCTTCTTTAACTGGTTTACCGCCAAGCAAAGGAGCTCCGTACTCACCGTCATAGCCTGGCTTGACCTTTATCTTCCCCTCTCTGCTGTCAATAATTGCCTTTGCAGTCTTTTCATCAACTGCCTTTTTCAGCTCCTCAAAAGGTGTTTCCAAGAGAATGTCCAGCTCTGATTTTCCATCCCTAACTAACTTGTGGAATTCAGCCCAAACAGCTTTTGTATATGCTGCTTTGCCGATTAGACTGGAAATAATCTCTGACAAAGGAATTAATCGTTTGAAATCTTTTGCGCCTTTTGGCTTGAATCCTTCTTCTCTGTCAGCCAGGGCTTCTACTCTATGCTCAACCCCTATTGTTAACTGATTGCCGCAAACAGGGCAGATATTTTTGAGTTTTAATGACTCTTTCGGGCTTAAGCAAACCTTGCAGTTGCGGTGGCCGTCAAAATGGTATTTTCCATAAGCAGGATCAACCTCAATTGTCCCTAACAAGCCCTCTTTAGTTCTAAGAGCTTTAATCAGATTCTTGTAAGTCAATTCCTTCAGCTCAAACATCGTTGCTTCCCTGCCAATGCGCCAGGGCCAGAACGAATGACTATCAGAGCAGCTTACCAAAGCAAATCTATCAAGTTTAGATAAACGCCAATTCATTGGAGGATCAGAACTAAGCCCTGTCTCTAAAGCAAAGATATTCTTTGTCTGCTCTTTGAAAGCTTCTTCTATATCATCAAACCCGGACATTGAGCCAAATAGAGAGAACCAAGGTGTCCAGACATGTGCAGGAATCACCTCAATATCATCGCTTATCTTTTTCAATTCATAGGTCATCTCATCACATGGAATCTTGAATATAGGCCTTCCATCATAATCAACTCTGCCGTGCTTCAGGAAATATTCAGTTACCTGCTTAACAACATCAAAGTCAGGAGCGAGTAAAACATTATGAACCCTTCTGCCTTTTCCACCCTGCGAGTATATAAGAGAAACCTCTGCCTGCAGAATAAAATTAAAGCCGTTCTTTGTTTTCAGGATTCCAGAGCCGTCCTCACTCAGGTTTGCTTTTAACTCTTTTATCCATTCAGGGTGTGTAAAATCACCGGTTCCCAAAAGATTGATGCCTTTTACCTTGGCCCATTTCTCTAAGTTGACTATGTCCAGCTGTTTGCTTGTAGCCCTTGAATATTTAGAATGCAGATGAAGATCAGCTGTAACTTTCATTTTTTGATGACCAGAATATCGTCAATCTTCGCATTAAGCGCATATTCTGAATAAGAGCCGAGAATCCTGTCTACCTCTTCACCCTTCTTAAAGAATATTATTGAAGGAATATCAGTGTCAACATTAATGTATTTAGCAGCAAGCGCAGCATATCTCTCTGCATCAAGCCTTGCAAACTTCATCTTGCCGGAATACTTCCGGGATACAGCCTCAATAACAGGCGCAAGCTCTATGCACGGGCCTGAATAACCTACATAGAACTCAACAGCAACAGGCAGTTTGCTATTCAAAACCTCTTTTTGAAAGTTTTCTGGAGTCAGCTCTATCATTTTATGGATTAGTCCTTTTTTCCTTTAAATAAATACCTATGCTTTGCGCTGCTTTCTTGCCTTCGCCCATTGCCCTTATGACTGTTGCCGAGCCTGAGATTGCGTCGCCGCCTGCAAAAACTCCGGGTTTGGTTGTTGCCATATTCCCATCCACCATAATGCAGCATTTCCTTCCTGTTTCAATATCCTTAAGGGTTTTTACCAGTAAAGGGTTCGGCCCCTGGCCTATTGCAATTACAACCTGGTCGCACTTAATCACAAACTCCGAGCCTTCTATCGGAACCGGCCTTTTTCTCCCGGACTCGTCTTCCTCTCCCAAGCGCATCTGTATGCATTCTATTCCCTCAACCCTCCCTTCTCCAATAATCTTTGTAGGGCATGTAAGCATCATAAACTCTATTCCCTCCTCCTTGGCATGCTTTATCTCTTCATTCCTTGCAGGCATCTCATTTATTGTTCTTCTGTATACAATTGTTACATCACTGCCAAGCCTTTTTGCTGTTCTGGCAGAATCCATAGCAACATTTCCGCCGCCGACAACAATTGATTTTTCAGCTGCTTTGATTGGAGTTGTATATTCCGGAAATTTCCCTGCCTTCATCAGGTTAACCCTGGTAAGGAATTCATTTGCAGAATAAACACCATTCAGGTTTTCTCCTTCTATTCCCATAAAGTACGGCAGCCCGGCACCAGATGCAATGAACACTGCATCAAATCTCTTTAACAATTCATCAATAGTGTATAATCTTCCGATAACCTTGTTCAGCTCTATCTTTACTCCAAGCTTTTTTATGTGCTCTATTTCACCATTAACAATGTCCTTTGGCATCCTGAAGTCAGGTATCCCATAGGTCAGGACACCGCCTGGCTTGTGCAGTGACTCAAATATTGTTGCTCTGTATCCCATTAATGCCAGGTCTGCAGCACAGGTCAAGCCTGCAGGTCCTGAGCCGACAATTGCTATTTTTTTATCAAGTTTCTTTACCCTTGGAACCTCTCTTTTTTCCTCATGGTCAGCTGCAAAACGCTCCAGGTTGCCGATTGCAACCGGCTTGTCCTTTATTCCCAGGATGCATTTTGCTTCACACTGCTCCTCCTGGGGGCATACCCTTCCGCAAACACCAGGCAGGTTATTTGTCTTTTTTATGACCTCTATTGCGCGTTGGAAGCGGCCTTTCTTTACATGATTGATAAACCGGGGGATATCTATATTTACAGGACAGCCTTCCACACATTGGGGCTTTTTGCACTGCAGGCATCTTGCAGCTTCCATAATTGCCTGCTCTTCAGTATAGCCTAGGTTAACCTCATCAAAATTCCTGTTTCTCTTATCAGGCTCCTGCTCACGCATTGGTGTCCTTGCTATTTTTTGCATGTCAAAAATCACCTTCCATCAGGCTTATAATGTTATGATAATCTATATTTAAGTGGTTTTTGATACTCAAAATTGCACAAACATGGATTTTTGAGCACACAAAATTGCAACAGCATGTTACACCCATAGTTAAACCTCTCATTTTTGACGAGTGCAATTTTGTTGTTTGCAGACCTCTTCTTCATTAAGGTACAATTTGTTTCTGTTAAGCAGCTCATCCCAGTCAACCTCATGGCCGTTAAACTCCGGGCCGTCAACACATGCAAATTTGACTCTGCCGTCAATAACAACCCTGCAGGAGCCGCACATGCCTACGCCGTCAACCATTATTGGGTTGAGGCTTACAGCTGTTTTTATCCTGTCCTTTGTTAATTTAGAAATAAACCTCATCATTATTGTTGGCCCTATTGCCACAACATAATCTATGTGCTCCTTTTCCATCAGGTCCTTTAAGGCATTTGTGACAAAGCCTTTCTTTCCTTTGCTGCCGTCGTCGGTGCATATAATAAGTCTGTTGCTGACCTTCTTAAGCCTGTCCTCCCAGAATAAAAGCTTCTTTGTTTTAGTTCCGAATATTATTGTGACCTGGTTCTTTGCTTTTTTCATTTCTCTCGCAACTGGATAGACCTCTGCAGCACCAACACCGCCTCCAACCAGGCAGACATGGCCAAATTCCTGTATGCGTGCAGGATTCCCCAACGGGCCTGTAAAGTCAGGGATAGCGTTGCCCTTCCTAAGCTTAGCCAGGTCATTGGTCGTTCTTCCAACTGCCTGGAATATGATTGTAACTGCCTTTTTGCCTGCATCAACTATTGTAAGGGGTATCCTCTCTGCATTCTCATCTATCCTTAGAATAACGAACTGGCCAGCCCTGGCTTTCTTTGCAATATCAGGAGCTTCTATCTCCATCAGATAGATGTTTTCAGCCAGTTTTTCCTTTTTCAATATTTGGTGCATGTTGTATTCTCCTTTGAGGTATTAAGAATCTTCTTGGGTTTTTGTCTAAATCTGTAAATTCATCAGCAGTATCCTTTAGTTTTGAAGATGATGATTTTCCAAATGCAATTACCTCAACCCTGCAGCCCATTGCTCTCTTCAGGTGCTGCACCAGGTCCATAAAGTCGCCATCACCACTTATCAGGATTGCGGTATCAAGTTTCGGCGATAATTCAATCATGTCCATTGCAATGCCGATATCCCAGTCGCCTTTTTTCATGCCGCCTATGAAGGTCTGCAGGTCTTTTGACTTGACCTCATAGCCGATGTTCTTTAATGCGTCAAAGAAATTCTTCTCATCCTTTACATCTGCCTTTATAACATAAGCAATTGCCCTTATCAGTGTTCTTCCGCAGACTGCTTCTGTCAGTAATGCCTTAAAATTAACCTTGGATTTGTACAGATTCCTTGCAGAATAATACATATTCTGCACATCTACAAAAATTCCAACTCTCTGATGTTTTGGTTTGTTTGTCATTTTTTAGTACCTTCCTACCTTAGATATTCATATGCAGCTGTTGCAGCTAAAACACCTTCTGCTGCCGATGTAATGATCTGCCTTATCCTATTACAGCTGCCGACTGTTACATCACCAGCTGCAAAAACTCCTTTTACACTGGTTTTTTGGTTGCACTCAACTATTATATAACCCTTGTCATCCAGCTTAATTCCCAAATCTTTTAAAAACCTTGTTGATGGCGTGCTTCCAACCTCTACGAATAAGCCGTCAACCTCCAGCTCCTTTTTGTTGTCCAGAACAACCTTCTTAACCATATTCTCCCCTACAATCTCCTTAACATTTACTTTGTATATAACCTCTATCTTCCTGTTTTTCTCAACCTTTTCTGCTATTATTGGCTCTGCTCTTAGTTTGTCCCTCCTGTATATTATGTAAACCTTTGCTGCATGCTCTGCCAATAACAAGGCTGATTTTGCTGCAGAGTTTGCGCCTCCCACAACGCCAACAACCTTGCTGCTGAAGAGAGGAGCATCGCATGTTGCGCAATAGCTGACGCCTTTTCCCGTGTAATCTGCTTCTCCTTTGACATTTAATCTGTTTTTTTCCCTGCCTAAAGCAAGGATTACTGTTTTTGATTTATACCCTTTGTTTTTTGTTTTTACAGCAAAATCCTTTCCTTTTTTAGCTATACCCTTCACCTCCTCCTCAATAATCTTGATGCCAAGGCCTTTAACCTGCTTTTCAAATTTGGCTATCAGCTCCATTCCTGAGATACTCTCAAAGCCAGGATAATTCTCAACCCATGGCGCGTCCAAAGCAGCACCGCCAGGCTTAGAAATCAATAAAGTGTCAAGCTTATATCTTGCAGCATAGAGCCCGGCAGCTAATCCAGCTGCACCGCCCCCCACTATGATTAGATCTAGCATTTTTTCTCTTTTTTTGGATTTGAGGATTAGTAAATAGTTTATAAAGATTGTTGTTAAGAACAATAAAAAAATAATCAATAAATAATAAAAAAAATTAAATCTGAAAATTCCTTTCACAACTACGCTCAGGGAATTTTCATCTGCTTATGGTTCTTAAGAAACAGGAGCAGATGATTTTTGCTTTCTGGGAGCAATAAAGCAAAAATCGGATTTATTTTTGTTTTTATTGATTTTTCCAAATTGATTTATTTTCAATATAGAAAACAATTATTAAGACAATATTTATATACGTTTCAGCGCTACTTCCAGTCGATGGTTGAGAAAATACAGTTTTTTCCAATAGATGTAACCTATAAATTGATTAACAATAAAGCAGTGATCTATATATTTGGAAGAACTATTGATGGAAAGCAGATCTGCGTAACAGATGATAGTTTTTTGCCTTATCTCTATGTAATACCAAGAAAAGGCTTTGAATTAAGGGAAAAAATCGAGAAATTAAGGGCTGGTGAAGGTGAAGATGCTTCTGAGGTTGTTAAGACTGAAACAGTAAACAAGAAATACCTTGGCAAGGAGGTTGAGGCAATAAAGGTCTTCACAAGGCTTCCCAGGGATGTGCCGGTTATCAGGGACATAATAAAGAACTGGGAGATGGTTGAGTCTATTAATGAATATGATATCCTGTTCATAAGAAGGTACCTGATAGACAAGAATATTATACCCTTAACCTTGTGCCAGGCTGAAGGTGACTTTGTAACGCAAAAGTCTAAGGTGCCTGTTTTAAAAGCCAGTAGTGTTGAGCATTTTAGTGATGATACCCTGACAAAGCCAAGGATCCTTGCATTTGATATTGAAACATACAATCCTTTAGGAAAGAGTGTAATGCCTGAAAAGAACCCGATTATAATGGCTGCTTTTTATGGAGATGGTTTTCAAAAGGTTATAACATGGAAACGATTCAAAACAGACTTAGGTTATATTGAGTTTGTTGAGAGCGAAGCAAAGCTTATTGAAAGGATAAAAGGTGTTATTGAAGAGTATAAGCCGGATATCCTAACAGGGTATTTCTCAGATGGCTTTGATTTTCCTTATATCAGAACAAGGGCTTCAAGGTATAAGATTAAGCTTGACTTAGGCCTGGATTATTCTGAATTACAGATTGGAAAGAACGAAACAGCAAAACTAAAGGGAATAGCCCACCTAGATGTTTTAAAGTTCATAAAGCGAATAGTGAGGGTTGATCTTGATACAGAATCCTTTGGGCTTAATGCTGTTGCAGCTGAGCTGTTAAACGAGAAAAAGCTTGATGTTGATTTAGATAAGCTTGCTGGGGTGTGGGATGAAGGCAAAGAAAAGATAGGAGAATACTGCAGGTATAACCTGCATGATGCTGTTCTGACCTATAAGCTCTGTGAAAAGATGCTCCCAAGCATTATCGAATTTGTCAAGATTGTTGGTCTGCCTGTTTATGATATCAATAGAATGGGATTTTCCCAGTTAGTTGAATGGTACCTGCTGAGACAAGCTCCTAATTACAATGAGATTGCCCCTAACAAGCCTAATTACAATGAGATAGGCAAAAGAAAGATGCAGACTTACAGGGGAGCGTTTGTTTATGAGCCTGAGCCTGGTTTATACAAGGATATCACTGTTTTTGACTTCAGAAGCCTGTACCCGACAATAATCAGCTCTCATAACATAAGCCCTGCAATGCTGAACTGCGAGTGCTGCAAAGGCAAAGAGGTTACACCAACAGAGGAAAAATACTGGTTCTGTACAAAAAAGAAAGGCTTTATCCCGGCGATGATAGAGGAATTAATCACAAGAAGGATGCGGATAAAGGAGATGATGAAGGAAGAAAAGAATGTTTTCTTGGAAGCAAGAGCTAACAGCTTAAAATTGCTTGCAAACTCTTTCTACGGCTACCTTGGCTTTTATGCTGCCAGATGGTATTCAATTGAATGCGCTAAATCAGTTACAGCTTACGGCAGGTTCTATATCCAGAAGGTTATTGACAAGGCAAAGGCAGAGGGGTTTAAGGTGCTTTACAGCGACAGCATAACCAATAATAGGCATGTAACCTTGATGGACAAACAAGGGTTTGTGCAAATCAAGAATATAGAGGAGCTATTTGTGGAAAATGCTGATAAGAAATATGAAGCAGGAGAAAAGGAGTTCATAAATCTAGAAGGGTACAAGGCTTTAAGCGTCGATCTAAATACAAAAAAGGTTAGTTGGAAAGGACTAAGGAAAGTTATAAGGCATAAGAACGCAAAAAGGGTATTTAGAATAAACCAAAAATATGGAGAATGCCAGGTTACAGAAGACCATTCTATCATCTGCAGTGATGGAAAGAGATTTATTCCCTCCAAACCCAAAGACATGGGGGGTAAACATCTTACCAAGATAGTAAGGATACCCCCTCTTATGAAGATTAAAGAGATTGATGTATACAGGCTTTTAAAGAACTATAGTTATAAGGTAAAATACAAGGGAAGAATCAAGATAGCCAATGCTCATGCTGATAAGAACTGGGTTTGGTTTGGCATGACTAATAGGAAAAAGCCAGTTAGAGTTAAACGGACTATAAAGGCGGGTTCTAAGGAATTTATAGCACTGATTAGACTGCTTGGGCTCTATATTGCTGAAGGAAGCTCTTCAACGCCTGAAACTACTAAATCGAGGTTGGGGGCAAGCATCTCAAGCGGCAATGTTGAATTACTGAAACAGCTTCAAAAGGATTACTCTACCTTATTTGATAATGCAAAAGCGAGTGTGATTGCTTCTCAGAAATCAAAAAGGGAGCTTGCATATGTGAATACTAAAGGTGATAAGAAGACTATAACCTATAAGGATTCAACGCATAAGCTGCAAATGATGAATATCCTTTCAGCTGTATTCTTTAAAGTGTTTTGCGGCCAGAAAAGCAGGGGCAAGAAGCTTCCTTACTTCATATATCATGTTGATAAAAAGTATCAACAGATAATGTTAGCATGTTTAATTGAAGGGGATGGCTCTAAATCTGTCAACAAGAGGCTTGGATATTCAGAGGAATACATCAAAAATTACTTCAAGTACACTACAAATTCTTTAGAGCTTGCCAGTGGATTCTCATTTTTACTAACGCAATTAGGGCAGAAACACACTATTAACTATAGAGCTAGCAAGGAGGCATACTCTATATGCACATCCTCCAAGTTTAATAAAAACTTTAAAACCAAAATTATTGAAGAAGATTACAGGGGATTTGTTTACGACCTCGAGGTTGAAGATACTCACGTTTTTGTAGATTCGTGCGGCCAAGTACTTCTCCATAACACAGACTCCATATTCCTAAGCCTTAAAGGCAAATCCAAAAAGGATGCAGAACATTTTTCCGAGGCTATTAATGTTGAGCTGCCCGGCTTAATGGAGCTTGAGTATGAAGGGTTCTACCCCAGCGGCATATTTGTTTCTGCAAAGGTCGGCCCGTTTGGTGCTAAAAAGAAATATGCCCTTATTTCCGAGGATGGTTTGATCAAGATAAAAGGTTTTGAAACAGTAAGGCGCAACTGGAGCTTAATTGCAAAAGAGGTTCAGGAAAAGGTTTTGAACATAATCTTAAAAGAGAACAATAAGGAAAAGGCTTTTGAATATGTCAAAGGGGTTATTAGTGATTTAAGGGATAAAAAGGTTCCAGTTGAGAAAGTGGTTATCGCAACACAGCTTCAGAAAGAGATTAGTTCGTATGATGCAGTCGGGCCTCATGTTGCAATTGCACAAAAGCTTAAAAACAAAGGCATTGTTGTCGGACCCGGAAGCATGATTAGTTATGTTGTAACGCAAGGCAAGGAAAGAATCCGCGACAGAGCCAAGCTTCCCGATGAAGTGAATGAGGATGAGTATGATGCTGATTATTACATCAATAACCAGGTGGTCCCGGCTGTTGAAAAGATCTTTGAGATTATTGGCTACTCAAAAGGCGATCTGGTCCAGAGCAAGCACCAGAAAAAGCTTGACAGGTTTTTTAATTAAGTGCATGTTAAGGCCAATAAAAAATAATCAATTAATCTGAACAATAAAAAAATAAATCTGAAAATTCCCTTAAGAACTGCTGGAAAGGAATTTTCATCTGCTTATGGTTCTTAAGAAACAGAGTAAGATGATTTTTGCTTTATTGTGGAGCATTAAGCAAAAATCGGATTTATTATTTTCTAATGATGATATTTCAAATTGATTTTTTTGATATTGATTTGAGGCAAAAATCGGATTTATTATTTGTTTCTATTGATTTTTGAAATTGATATTAGAAACCTTGCTTAACATTTACAAATATTTATATAAAGCGCATCATTCTTTATGAAAAATGCTCACTATTATTATATACACAATCTGCATAATTGGCTTGGTTATAGCCGCTATAACAGACATTAAAACAAGGGAAGTTCCTGACTGGCTGAATTTCAGCCTGATCAGCGCTGGCCTTGGCCTCAATCTTCTGTTTACAGTTATGCTGCATGATTTCAGGTATATAATTGACAGCGTTGCAGGATTCCTCGCATTCTTTATCATAGCCATGATAATGTTCTATACAGGCCAGTGGGGCGGTGGCGACTCAAAGATACTTATGGGCTTAGGCGCCTTGCTCGGACTTGACCTTAGCCTGAGGCGGACTGTGCTTATAGATTTTGTCATAAACTGCCTCATAGTTGGAGCAGTCTATGGATTGTTATGGAGCTGTGTTCTTACAATCAAGAAATGGAAGGGTGTGGTTAAGGAAGCTAAGAGGATATCTAGAAGCAAAAAAATAATTGTATGGAAAAAGATACTTTTTTTATTTGTTCTTATCATAATACTGCTTATTTTATTGAAGCAGGACCTGATAACAAGGTTCTTCCTGTTAAGCCTGTTAATACTTTCAATAGCTACATTTTATCTTGGGGTGTATATCAAGGCAGTTGAGAAATCAGCTATGCTGAAGTATGTTACACCTAATAAGCTCACAGAAGGCGACTGGATTGCCAGGGATGTTGTTGTCAACAGGAAGAGGATCTGCGGCCCAAAAGACTTAGGCATAAGCAGAGAGCAGATCAAGGAATTAGTTTCTCTTTACAGGAAGAAGAGGTTAAAGAAGGTTCTGATAAAGGAAGGCATCCCCTTTGTTCCCAGTTTTTTAATTGCCTTTATTGTAACGTTAATTGTCGGTAATCTGCTCATCCTGGTTCTCAGTCAAAGTGTATAAGGCTTTTGTCTATGTCTAATTTATTTATTTCAGCCTGAGCTTCCTTGATTGAGACATCCTTGAACAGGTGTATGTCTTTTGCTCCTGTTGTCCATTTCCAGCCGTGCTTTTCCAGGACTGTTAAGGCATCAGCAATCTTGTGCATTCTTTTCTTTAGCTTATCTCCCAGCTTCCTCAGGTCTTCTGTTTTTATGTTTTCCAGGCCTAATTCCTCCTCTATATCCTCCAAAAGGTATATGCATATCTGCGCCATTATGGTATCCTCCTCAGCTGTTTTACAAGATAGTTTTCCTCTCCGGTTAATATCTCTGTTTCTTCCCTTACTTGTTTGGGTTTTTCTTCCTGCTTTTTTTCCTCGAATCTATGGCCGCCTTCTGTCTCTGCCTTAAGCTTTATCTCTATAGTTGACATCTCTTCTTCATTTAACTGCTTAGGCTGCCACTGCAGGTTAATTCCGTCGCCTTCCCTTCTTGGTATGACATTTATCACGAAGTGCGCTACAGTTTGTCCTGCTGCTACGCCGTTTGACACAAAAATATTTGTTCCCTCTATCTTTAAGGTTTCGAAGATGGAGCTTGAAACAGCATTTGCAACCTTGAACAGGTTAGCAGCCTCATGATCAGGGACCTGCTCAAAGATAGGATAATGCTTTTTTGGGAAAATGAAGCAATGCCCAATATTTGCGCCGTTTATGTCCAGGATTGCCAGGGCATCTTCATCTTCATAAATCTTCTTAGATGGTATCTTTCCGCTGATTATCTGGCATAAAATGCAGTTTTCCTCTCCCATTTTAAACGCCTAACACCCTTGCTATATCATCTAAGTCAACAGCCTCTTCTTTTGGCTTTTCCTTTGGTTTTGGTTCTTTCTGAGGAGGCTTCTTCTTTTTTTCCTTCGGCGGTTCTTTTTTCTCAGCCTTCATGGTTGATTTCCTGGCTCCTTTGCCTATTTTCTTTACCAACCCAGTGCATGTACATGGCTTCTTGCCTTCACTTTCAGCATCTTCTGCGCTTATGTGAATCCTTTTCTCGTCAGGAATGTTCTTGGCAAAAGGGCATCTTTCAGTATGGAATCTTTTAGCAGCAGCGCTTGTTACAAATGAGCCAGGCTCTTCCTTAACAACAGCCTCAACTGGCGGCTTTATTTTTGGCGGTTGTTTAATTTCTTTTGCTGGGACAGGTATTTGCAGTTGCGGTGCTTTTTTTGCTTCTTTTTTTATTAACTCCCCTTTCTTTACCCTGAGTACCTGAGCTAACCTTGCCCTTATCTTGCCGGCTACTGCATCCAGGTCAGCCTCAGAATGCTTTTTTTGAGGCAGTGAGAACTCCACTCCATCTCCCTCTTTCCTGGGGATTATATGAACCATGAAATGCTGCGCTTTCTGGCCAGCTGCCGGCCCGTTTGCTACGATTATATTCGTTCCAGACGCTTCTAAAGTCTTTAAGACAGCATTTGACAGGAACTTCGAGGCCATGAATAGATGCGCTACTTCCTGCTCTGGTATCTGAGGCATGACTGAGTAATGCTCTTTTGGTAAAAGCAGTATATGCCCTGGATTTGCAGGGTTTATGTCTAAGATACCTATTGTTTTTTCATCTTCATAGACCTTTTTTGCCTGGATTTTTCCTTCTATGATCTGGCAGAATATGCACTGCTTCTTCTGGAATTCCTTCAACTCCTCAGGAGACATGTTTTTTATCTTTTCCCTCAAAGCCTCCATCTCCTCCGGAGTTGGCTGGCGTTGTTCTGGCATATTTTTTCTTTACTACTTGCTTTATATAAACTTTTCTAAGAAAAAAAGTGTTTTGAGAGCTGAAGCGAACAGAGTGGAAAGGTCGACTGAAAGGAGAAGTTGGCGTGGGCAGAAACTTTTTATATAAAACAGATTTCCTAATAACTATGGGAGATTTGCCTAGCGAGTCAGATGTTAGAGAAGCAACAAGAAACTGGGAAGATGGTATTTGGGAAGACCTGTACCATGGTGAAACTTCTTTGGATGGCAAATTGCTTCGTATAAGTGAAAGATTAGAATTGAAATCTATGCCTTTATTAAAAACTCCTGAAGAGAGATGGGCTTATCTTGCACAATTAGAGGACCAATATTATGATATGATGTTCCATCAGCATCATGATTACTAAGTTTCTGACCGAGCATTATTGAGTCTAACGGTGTTAGTTTCCCCTGCCGAAGTGAGGCTCGAGGAACGAGCGAAAGCGAGTTCACTCTTGAGCCGAATTATCCTGGCAGGGTTCGAACGAAGTGAGAAAGTTCGTGAGCCCGAAGCGTACAGTCTAGTAAAAGAAGTTAAAGCCCCAGAAAAAAATAAAAAATTATTGTTTATTTGATTATTTTTTTAAGTTATTCCTTAGATTTCTTAAATGCGAAATATCCTATCAAGATTATTATTAAGCCAAGAGTTATGAATGCCATAACTTTATTATTTAAATTCCTCATAATACTTTGAATTATTAAAAAACTACCTCCAAAAATTCCTATCAGATTAGCCAATAAATTTGTATAAACTATTCCTATTAGCACTAGGACAAAACCAACAGGAGCTAATACCCAAAATATTTTTTGGTTATAATCATTCATAGCATCTTTATGATCTATATCACATTGTTTAGGATAAACATCTGGTAAATCTTCTACTATTTCGGGTGTGCAATATGTTTCATATTTTGGTGAGGGATAAAATACGTCAATACCTAAATTAACAAATCCTGAAATCATAGCCGCAAGAAAAATGCCTAATATCCAAATCATAACTGTACTTTCTTTCTTTTTATTTTTCATCTGTTTCACCTTTTTATACTAAAACATTTATCTATTTAAATCTATCGTTCGATTTTCTGGGGCTTATCTTGAAAAGTTCTTTTACTTTAGCGAGGGCCCACGAATTGAAACTAATGATGTTATATTCCTTTTCCACCAATGAGCCGAGGATTTGCGGAAGCAAATTACTCCTGGCGAAATCAGAGGTGCGAGGCAAAACCCGAAGGGTTTTGAGTTGAGTTTTGGAAATCACTTCTTAAAATATCTAAAATAAAAAAAGAATGCAAAAAAAGCGATATAAGGTGCCCTCGCATAATCTCCAGCAATTAGTGCAGAAAGTCCTTGGAATCCCAAGAACCCCAAAAATCCTAAATAACCTAAGCTTTTTTGATCTTTCATGTTTGTGTGATATTTTATGAGATACTTAAAGATTTCCAAAACTCAATTGCGTATAACGATGTTATCCACTCCTGCCGAGGCGACTGACCTCGAAATGCAACAGCATTTCAGAGTGGAAGGAGCACTCCTGGCAAGACCGAGCATTTTTGGCGAAGCCAAAAAGCGGATGAGTAAATTTGAAGTCCGTTCTATCCATTAAGCGAAGCGTTACATCAAGAACAAGAATCAGAGGGCAGTTTTCCATTCAAAGCCGAAGGCTCTTAAATTAATTATCCCCCAGACGTTCTGAAAAAGCATTTAAATAGTAGCTTCGTTAATATTATTTAAAAAGAGGTAAAAATGAAAAGAATTTGTATTTTAATTCTGATTATATTGATAAATATATCTTTAGTTCAGGCGATTTGCGGAGATGGATTCTGTGATTTAAGCAATGAAACCTATGATTTATGCCCAGAAGACTGTATTAAAGAAGAGAATCATCCTGATAACAGTATAGGGCAACAAAATAACGATACAGATTATGTGAATACTGGACAAAGTAGAATATTACCAAAGAATCTGCAAAGAGGATACAATAAACTCTTTTTCATAATACCCCTCTTCATAGTAATTACTCTTCTGCTAATCTTATTTTTCTTAAATACAAAACTAGCTGGTAAAACTCTAAAAGAATATCTATGGCCAATAAAATATTATGTTGCAGGAGCAATATTAATAGCCATTTCGCAGTATGTAATCGGTTTAAATTATAACATACCCTATTTCCTAAACTTAACTCAGGCTTTATGGGCTTTAATGATTGTTTTTTCTTTAATTAAACTAATTAAAACTTATGGAGATTTTAATATTTTAAATGTGCTGATTTTAGGGATTCTATATTCTATTGTTATACACGGATTAAAAGTATCTATCAGATTTTTCTTTTATTTTAAACCTGTTTGGTATTTATTAGACAGATTTCTATATGGAAGTCTATTAGTTATGATTATTGTTTTAATCACTGGTCCTATTGTTATATACTTAAAAAAGAAAGGGGTTAAAATATGAAAAAGATAACCTTAGTTTTGATCGTTATTTGTTTATCCAGTTTTGTTCTTGCAGAAGAAAAATCTACAGTCGGGATTGTACCTAAATTAAGTGCAGAAGAAATGAAAGATGCACCTGCCTTGGGAGGGGGCGTTTATCCTTCATTGGGGGTTCCCTGTACAAACTTTACTTATTTTGCACAATATACAGATGAAAAAGGAAGAGAACCAGCATATGTTAAGCTTTGGCATAATGGTAACTGGTATGATATGGCTCTTCTTGAAGGAACTCCAAAAAGCGGCGCGACTTATGTATACTATTATGTGCCTACGTCTGGAAAAAGCAATTTTTATTATTATGAAGCAAGCAATGGGGTAGGAAAAGCAAGGGCAAGTATAATAGACAGCCCAGATAATGGCCCTGTTCTTTTCTCTGAAAGGTTGGATAACAATGAAATTGTATTGCTGGATAAAGATGGGAACAAAATTTGGGATTATCCAACCGGCAGAGAATGGGTAGAAGGAGTAGCTATATCCAAAGATGGCAATTATCTTGCTGCTGTAACGGGATTTCATATTTATCTATTTTCTAAGGAGAGCAAAAAACCATTATGGAACTTTTGTGTTAATTGTGCACCATCCTCTACACTATCTGGAAACATGGAAGGGGTGGCTATATCTCAAGATGGTAGTTATATTGCAGCCACATTACAGGGTAGGCTTTATTTTTTTGAGAGAGGAAATAATCAACCATTATGGACAGCAGAAATTGAGTCCGGCAGTATTGGTGTAGATATGTCAGATGATGCTAATGTTATTGCAGTTGGTGTTGCAAATGCAGGTGAAAAGGGAGATAAGATTTTTATATTTAATAAATATGGAAACAAATTAGGCGAATATAAAGCACCACACCCTGGCTATGAACAGACAGGGAATTTTTACCAGCCAGATGTTACACCTGACGGCAAATATGTAGCTGTCTCAACAGGATGTCCTGATAGAAGAGCATATTTATTCTCTGGAAAAGGAGATCTAATTTTTAGGAGTGAGCAGCTAACTTATGATTCCCCTGTACACAAATCTGCAATATCTGATGATGGCAGTTTAATAGCTTACTCAGCAGACCATGCACAAGGAGAAGAGATTGTCTTTTTATTTGATAATGAAGGTAAAAAATTATGGAGTTTTTCTTCTTCTGAGGATGCAACTGCTAGATCAGTTACCCTCTCCGGTGATGGGAACTATGTAGCTGCAGGCACTTCAGTAGGCCACCTATATTTATTCTCTAGAGATAGCAATAAACCTAAATGGAAATATACTACAACAGCATTTTTTTCCCAATTTGGTGACATAAAGTTAAATCAGGATGGTAGCTTACTGGCAGCAGCAGGAACCACTAAAAAAGTTTATTTATTTTCCAGAAATAGTAATAAACCATTATGGGAATATGAAGCAAACACGTGGGTAACTAAGATTGATTTTAATGGTGAATATATTGTTGCTGGTACAGGACCAAGAGAATATTTTTTTGAGGGGAACAGCGTTCCTCCAGATGAGATAAAATGCAAAGGAATTATCCAGCCAGAGCCTTTAATGAATTATTTAGGTAAGAGTATAGGGAATATAAACACTGGGCCAGATAATCAAAAAATTGACTCATTTTGCGGGAATCATCTTTGTGAAAGCCCTCTAGAAAGTTATGAAAATTGTCCACAGGATTGTTGTCCTCCAACTGGCTGTGAAAATGATGATAAATCACAAGATAAAGAAGAAGTAGATACTAGAGATAATGATGTTCAAAAAAAAGGGTTCTTTGAAAAAATAATGGATTTTTTTAAGAGCGTATTTGGAAAATGAAATAAATCTTAGTTGCTTCTCAAAACGCCCCCATTATAAAAAATAAGGAAAACTGCCCTCTTCTATTTTAGGACTTCAAATTTATTGAGTCTAACGGTGTTAGATTTCCCCACCCGACCGAGTCCTCAACCGAGCGGAAGCGAGGTTAGAGATGACGAGGTCTGGATGTGGGGTCGAACGAAGCGAGAAGTTCTCAAGTCAGCTTAAGCGCGAAGCGCAATAAACAAAAAGAAGCAAAGGGCAAAAACCGAAACATTTATATAATAGGTAAGACTAATCTTACATAGGTGATATAAATGGATGTTGCTATAACTAGAATGAGTTCAAAAGGCCAGGTAGTTATACCTGCAGAGATGAGGGAAAATATTCATGAAGGAGATAAACTTGTTATCATTAAGAATGATAAACAACTTATTATGAAGAAAGCAAAGGAATTAGATAAAAATCTAGCTGATGACTTGGAATTTGCTAAGAGAACAGAAGAAGCATGGAAGAGAATCAAAGAAGGTAAAGGCGTCAAGATGGATTTTGATGAATTTGTCGAAGAAATGAAAAAGTGGTAGGTGTAATCTTTGATCCCAACTTCAAGAAAGATTTTAAGAAGATTAAGGATAGACCAGTAAAGGAAAAGATTATCAAACAGATTTCTAAAATAAAAGATAATCCTGAAATCGGGAAACCTATGAGATATGATCGGAAAGGGACAAGAGAATTATATATTTCTCCGTTTAGGTTATCTTATAAGGTTGAAGGGGATATAGTCTATATCCTTTCTTTGTATCACAAAGACCTGCAGTAATTCTGTTTTTGCCCTCTTTTCTTAAATTAGCTGACTTGAGAATTAAATCTAACGATGTTAGATTTCCCCACGCGACCGAGTCCTCAACCGAGCGAAAGCGAGGTTAGAGATGACGAGGTCTGGATGTGGGGCAAAATCTCGAAGAGATTTTGAGTATGACGCAGGGCACTCTTTCTAAAGCACGAAGTGCCATAAAATAAAAGAATAAAGGGCGAGAAGCATTAAAATAGGAAGGTTTATATATAAGTTGTTATATATCAGCTATAGGTGATATATAATGACTACAACAACAATTCAACTTGATAAGTCTTTGGTAAATTCGTTAAAGGAAATAAGGGAATATCCTAGACAGACATATAATGAACTACTTAAACATATGGTTAAAGTATTCCAAAATATAAAGAAAAGGAACCAGTACGATGAATTTTTGCATAAGATCCAGCAAGCCAAGATGAAGGAATTATGGGATAATAAAGAAGATGAGGCTTGGGAAAATGCCTAAGGCAGGAGATGTAGTCTTAACTAATGTTCAGTTTACAGATACCTTTGAAATCAAGAAAAGGCCTGCTTTAGTGTTGTTTGAAGAGTTAAGCAATGTTGTTGTAGCAGGAATAACAAGTAATTTAGAGATGAAAGGCATATCCTTGACAAAAAAGGAAGGAGCTGTGAAGGACAGCGTTATAAAGCTAAATTACATATTCACTGTTTCTGGAGCAATGATTGAAAAAACATTATTCTCTTTAGGTAATGAGAAGAAAAAGAAGGTTTTTGATGAACTTGTAGATAAACTGAAAGATTTGAAATAATACTTCTCGCCCTTTTACTAGATTAGAAAGAGTGCCCGAGTAATATTGAATTGAACGATGTTAGGTTCTCCGACCTCAAACTTCTCCCCGAACGGAACGAAAGTGGAGTTCAGGGCTGAGAAGTTTAGAGATGGAGGAAAAAACTTCGTAGAAGTTTTTAGTTTTGGGACGAAGGCGACCCCTTAACGTTCAATTTATAGCTAAAATTATTATTTTATTAATAAAAAATGGCAGAAAAATAGAAAAGTTTATATAGTCATCGTATATACAATAGCTATATGGTAACAGAAATGATAACAGTCAAGCTGGATGATAGATTTTTGGGAGATATAGACTCTGTTGTACAGAAAGAAGGCTATCAGAACAGAACCGAGTTTATTAGAAACGCCCTAAGAGAGAAAGTTGAAGAATCTAAACTAAAAGAAGCAATGACAAGTATTGCGCACTTGAAGGGTGCAGCCAAAAAGAAGACCACTCCAGAAGAATTTGAGAAAATTAGAGAAAGAGCTTTTGATGAAATATCGAAGAAGCTCAAGTAACATCTTCTGGTTTGTGATGCTTCGAGATATCTTCCAATTCTTTGAAGTGATTATCTCTAGCTATAAGGACCAACTTATGATTTCTAGCAAGAATTGCATGCAAAGCATCACCTTTTGGGATGTGCCTTTCTTCGGCTAGTTTTTCAGCTTCGTCTCTTTCTTCTGGTGCAATTGAAATTCTTTCTAATAAATCTTCGAAGGGCTTCATCATGCCATTTATCGCAGGAACTGAATAATTCATTTCTAATTCCCTAATTATGAGGTCGGAGATTACTATTTTAGATTTATTTGCTTTGATGAAACCAAACAGTTTCCAAGCAAAATCTCCTAAGGGCTCTCCTTTGTAGCCTTTTCTATCTTCATAAAGATCCATCCAGATTGACGAATCTAAATAATATTTTTCTGCCATTTTAATCACTAAGGTTTTAACACTTATATAATTTGCTAATAAATTTAACAGTTAAGAATTAAAGGGTCGCCGAAGTCCCAAAATTGAACCTAACGATGTTATACGCCCTTTCCCTCGTGAGCTTCCTCCAAATTGCGAAAGCAATTTGAGAGCTGAAGCGAACAGAGTGGAAAGGTTCGAAGAAATCTTTGATTTCTGAGAAAGTTGAGTTTGAGTTTCCGATACCTTTTTATTATCTTAACGATTATATGATAACATGACTTACATAAAAAATGAAGATTTGAAGTTAGAGGATATACCTAAGAATGTATTAGATGATAAAGGATTCTTATCAAAAGAGTTTAATGAATTTAAAAGGACGGGAGTTAAAGGAAGTGAGTGGTTTGGTAAAGCAAAACATGTGCTCAAGAAAATAGATGATGGAGAGAAAGTATCTTTAACAGAATTAAGATTAGGTTTATTTGATGCTTCTGAACATATAAGGTGGACTCAGGAACACCACGCTCTTTCTGCGGTAAAGAAAATATTAGAACAGATCAGGATTAAAGTAGAAAATAAAGAACTTGATTAAGAAAACTCAAACTCAATTGCGCATAACGATGTTAGACTCCATTACCTCCAACTTTTCCTCGAAAATGCGGAAGCATTTTCAGAGCTGAAAAGTTGAGAGCTGTAATGCCGAGCGTAAGCGAGGAGTTTTACTCAGAACACACTTAATCTAGTGAATCTATTAATTAATACATTTAAGAGACACACTCAAACAATAGTTTAATATATTACTAATTTAATCTATATTTATAATGAAAAAAATATGGAAATTGATAATCTCCTTAATCCTGCCTTTTTTAGCAAGCGCTATAGGTTCTTTATTTACATCTACTTCTGTTTCAACGTGGTATGTGGATTTGGTTAAACCCTCTTTTAACCCTCCTTCATGGGTTTTTGGTCCTGTTTGGACGATTCTTTTTTTGTTGATGGGAATTGCTTTTTACTTGGTTTGGGTTGAGAAGTCTAAAAATAAGAAAACAGCTTTTCTTGCTTTTGGTGTTCAATTGTTCTTGAATGCTCTTTGGTCTGTGTTATTCTTTGGATTACAGAAACCGTTGTTTGCTTTTATTGAGATAATATTTTTATGGACTGTCATATTGATTACAATTATTTATTTTTACAGAATAAATAAAGTTTCTTCCTATTTGTTGATACCCTATCTCTTGTGGGTGAGTTTTGCGGCTGTACTTAATTTTTTCTTATATATTTTAAACTAAAATGGTAAGAATTAACCTGATAAATCCAAAAAAATTAGCTGATCAGCATCTTATTGCAGAATATGATGAGATATTGATGCTTCTAGGTTATGTTAAAAAATATCCAAGATTAGGTAAAATACCTGGAAAATACTCATTGGGTAAAGGGCATATATTATTTTTTAAGAACAAATTAAAATATCTCAAGAAAAGGCATGAATTGATTAAGCTTGAAATGAAGAAAAGGGGGTTTAATGCAAAGAAAACCATCAAACTTAATCAGTTCAATAAAGAACTAAAAAACGATTGGAGGCCATCTAAAGAAGATATTGAAATCATCAAAAAAAGATTGATAACTAGAATAAGATTAAAACCGAGGTATTACAGATACTATAGAAAGCGTAGGTCTAAGAAGTTTTTAATTGATTTAATAAAGAAAAAATAAGGCAATAAGCCTTATTTCTTAAATAATGCAACAAGTTCTACGATGGCAGCAATAGCTACTAATGCATAAACTATATTTGCTACAATTGCTGCTCCAAAGCTTATTATTTCTACCAGGTTTACTCCAAATATGAATAAACCCCAGTTTAGACCACCAATGACCAACAAGATCTTAGCGATCATTTCTAGTTTTTCATCCATAAGGTATCACCTCACTATTAATCTTTAATTTAGTTGTATATAAACTTTTCTAGAGTATGAGTGTGTCTACTTTATAGTGTGTTCTGAGTAAAATTGAGTCTAACGATGTTATATTCCTTTTCCACAAATGAGCCCTCCAAAACGCGGAAGTGTTTTGAGAGATGGCGAATTGAGTGCTGAAAAGTTCGAAGCCCGAAGGGCTGAGAAAGTTCAGAAAAAACTTTTCTTAAAATGCGAAGCATATTCTTGTTAGAGAATTAAGGGGTTTGGGGTTTAGTGTATAGTTACTAATAAGTAGTAAATAAAACGAAAGATTTATAAATAAGTTATCCTTACTTAATTTTTATGGATGTTGAAAAGGACGAAGATAAAGAGATTAAATTGTACAAAGCTGAAGATTTAATTGAATGGGCAGTAGCTGTTTTAACATCTGATAATTTCTGCAAAGCTGAAGGGAGAGGATTTCCAAGAAAACAAGCTTTAGCAGCAGCAAGAGTTCTAGTTGAAGCAGATTTAAGGGGAGACAAGGCACATGGACTTGCCGGTGGAAGTAGTTTAGATGACATATTCATAAAAGTTAATGATGACAGGGAGAAATTAGGGTTTAAACGAATTGAGATTGCTGAATACTCAGTAGACAACTCAAAACATCCTACAATGATTTATGTAGATGCTCACGGAACACTAGGCCATTATGTTGCTTGGAATATTCTGCCAAGAATTATTGAGACTGCAGAAACCAATGGTCCTACTATGGCTTTTATAAGAAATTCTACTCATTTTGGTGATTGTGGTATTTATTCTGAGGAACTAGCTAGGAATGACCTCATTGCTATGGTTACATGCACTTCTCCTCAATGGACTAAGCCTTTTGTAGAGCTTCAAGATTCTGATGAAAACTCAACAGCTAACCGTGAGAGGTATGAAGGAGTGAGGAAGAGATTCGGAACTAATCCTATGGCATGGTCTACCCCTTATGAAGGCGGAATTGTCACTATTGACATGGCAGCTACCCAGAGGGCAGTCAGTCCTGCCATTGATGTTGCAAAGGATAATCGTGCTGCATTGAATATCTATAAAGGAAAAGATGGATCGTTATATGTCGGAGCCGGAGGTTTAAGGACAAAGCTAAAAGATGTTCACTTGGACCTTGCAAGGTCAAACTCAGATGAAGAACTGTACACTAAACTTAGAAAGTTGGGGTATGATGACTCAGTTGAAGTCTATAGAGTTGAAGAAGGGCTACTTAAAGGTCCAAATGGAGAAAATATCAATTATCCCCTGGCTTTTGATGAAGTATTTAAGCAAGAATTTTGGATAGCTCCGTTAGGCGGCACTTATTATGGTTATAAGGGCTTTGGAATTAACATGACGATCGAACTTCAGAATGTTTTTGGTGGAGGAGTCACTGGGTTGATTCGTGTATTAAATGAGCAAGGGAATCCTACTACACCAGAAAGAGTTTCTCAGACAATATTAGCAATTCCTATGAATTCTCGTGAACCTGTAGATCAAGTTAAAGCGAGACTAAAGAAATCAGTGGATACCACAATGCAATGTAGCAATGGCCTGGTTTATTTGCCCGGACAGAAAGAACAGGAAAGTAGGGAATGCAGGCTTGTTGGGGGTGTCCCTTACGATGCCCAGCAAAGAGGCAAATTAAAGAAAATAGGACATGATGTAGGGATGCCTTTTGAGGTAATACCAGTAAAATGAGTAAAGAAAGTTGGTTAGCTGAAGCAAAGGAATGGAGCAGATTTGCTGAAGGCTATGATGATGAAGTTTATTCCGTTACTAAAGTTCCTGAAAGATTGGAACAGATTATGGCTAGAGTGAAGAGGGGAAGAGTTCTTAATTTGGGTGCCGGTTCAACTAGCCATCTTAACCGTGCTTTAATAAAGGATGGCAATACAGTAGTTGCATCCGATTTTAACTCGGATATGCTGAGAGTTGCACGAAGAAGATTCCAGCATCCTAATTTAGAATATAGACATGCTGATTCAAGAGACCTTGAATTTGGACCTGAGACTTTTGATACTGCGGTTTCTGTAAATTCCATCTTATCTGAAAATAGAAAAGACGTACAAACTATGATTGATGGGGTTTATAGAGTGATTAAGTATGGAGGAGTTTTTGTGGCTTTTATGCCGAGCTATCATAACGTAGTAGAAGCTAGAAAGAATCTTGACATTGCGTGTGAGTTAGATCCTGATGAGCTAAGGGTTATGGATACTACGGGATGGCAGTGTTTCCATACGCCAGTTACAATTCATAAAAATTTAAGGACTGCAGGCTTTTCCAGCCACACAATTGAAGTGGTTCTGAACACTGCAGAAGAGGAATTAAGGCAGTTTGATAAGTTATATTTTCCTACAACAGGCCCGCACAGAGAAAGATACTTAAAATCACCAATGTATTTATACTTAGTTACTGCAAATAAAGAATCTGAAGCAGAATAAAGCCCCAAACCCCCTTATAAGTTTTTAAAAGTTTTTTCTGAATTGAATATAACGATGTTAGATTTCCCCACCCGACCGAGTCCTCAACCGAGCGAAAGCGAGGTTAGAGATGACGAGGTCTGGATGTGGGGTCGAACGAAGTGAGAAGTTTTTGCCCCGGCTTTCGAAATATTTATATACTTGAGAATATACTATCTAATCAAGATGAAAAACAAAGAATTAATACAAGAATTAAAGGAAATTAAGAGTGAAATCCATACTATAAAAGTAAATATGGTAGATAAAGATATGGTTCTATCACAAGATGATTTCGAATCATTAGCGGAAACAACAAAAGAGAAAAAAGCAGGAAAACTTATCAGCCTAGATAAGATTGAGAAAGAATTAGGTTGTAGCTAAATGTATTCTGTTAAATTTAATTCTAGATGTTATAAGATACTCAAAAAGATTCCTAAGAACTCATGTACTAGAATCCTGAGTAAAATTCGCCAACTAGAGACAAATCCTGTTCCTCAAGATGCAAAAAGAATCTTAAACGTCAAGGGTAAGATGTTTAGGATTCGCGTTGGTTTTTATCGAATTCTATATGTTATCAATTACGAGGAGAAACAAGTCTATATTTCAAATATAGATAAACGAGAAAGAATCTACTGAAAGCCGGGGCAAAAATTAAATCTAACGATGTTAGGTTCTGTTGCCGAGGCGAGTTTCCCCAAAATGCGAAAGCATTTTGAGGCTGAAACGAGCACTCATGGCAAGAAAAAATTGCGAAGCAATTTTTAGTTTTTGAGAACGCAAATAAAGGGCGTAAGCCCAATAAAAATAGTTTTTTCTAGGGAAGGGGGACTTATCATATTATTACTTCATAGTGGTTATAAATCGAAAGATTTATAAATCATCTTTTGTTCTTTAAAGATAGAATGCAATCCATGAAAATAAATAATATCCAGAGAGTTGTAGATGTTTGTGAACCATCAAGACAATTTCCAGGAGTTTATAATGTTGATGCAAATTATCAGGGTCCTTTAGACCAACTTAATAGACAAACTTTATTTGATATTCTTGCAAAAGAAGGATTAGATTATTCTGGAGTGGATCATAGTATTCAACATGGTTTTAATGATAGGAATGCAATGGGCGTTGAAGAAGCAGATGCTGCAAAAGCAGAGGGAAAATCCCATGTTTGGATAGGTTTGGATTATCACTTGGTAAACTTAGAGGTTTTGCCTAAAACTGTTGAAGGCCTTAAATCTGAAACTCACCTTGAATATGCACAAAGAATCCTAGAACTTGTTGTAACCTTCGTAGAGACTCCTAGCAATTATCAAGGATAAGAATCAGCTTAAGTTCCCCTTCCCTTTTCTATTTTTTTAAGCGTTCTCAAAAATTGAACCTAACGATGTTATATTCCCTTGCCTCGGGAGTGACCTCCAGCGACCGAAAGGGAGCTGAGAGTGGAACGACCAGAGATGCAAGGTCGAGCGTTATCGAGAAGTTTTTGAAAATGCCAATTAAAGGACAAAGTCCAATAAAATAAAAGAATAAAGAGGGGCAAAACAAAAAACTAATCTTTATGAGTTTCTTCGTAAACCAGTTTAACTTGCTCTGCAAAATCTTCTGGGCAAACAGCTTCTGCAATCCCTGGTATAGCAAATTCCATAGCTACGTACACTGCTGCTGGTTGTCCACTTAATGAATGAGGTACTGGCTCACCAGTAAATCCACTGACACCAGTATGCAAATCAGCCAAAGTTAATTGAACAGCCATGTTAAAACCAATTGGATTAAGCTGTGGACCCAATCTAGTTGCTAAGTACTCACCAAATCTATAAGTAAATTCTGGTTCTCCAGGCATATGTTCCCGAAGATTTCGCAACTTTGCTTTCATTTCATCTGTTGAGACTGCTTCACCAATATCCATTTTTTACTCCTCCAATATTATTATTAACTAATGGGTAGTAACACTTGTATATAAACCTTTCGGTTTTGTTTTGCCCCCTCATTCTATTATTAGGCATTTTCAAAAATTGAATATAACTCTGAGTTAGGCGACCTGCCCTCACGAAGTGAGCTGGCAGGCTCGAGTGAAACGAGAGAGTTTTTTTCTCGCAAAAAAAAGTTAGGAGAGTAACGCAAGGGCTTTGATGACCTAAGTAACGCAACCGCCTAACGAGTGTTAGGCGTGAGTGAAGCTTTGATGCGGAACGGATTTTTTTCTCGCCAAATTTTTGTTCTCGGCGTACTTTTGGGAGGGATAAGTTTAAATATAGTAAATATCAGTGTAATATAAAAAGAGGAGAATAATGAAAATAAACATTATCCTGGTTATCATTATATTACTAGTTAGTGCCTGCAGTCCTTCTATCCATGAAGATATAGCTGAACCCGATTTATCTGAGCAGTCAGAGACTATGGAAGAAATACAAGAAGAACCAGATGATGTGCAGGCTGAAGACGAAGAACCAGAACACTTAAGGTACTTTTCTATTGAACTAGATTCGACTTGTGATTCAGACATGGACTATACTTATCTTTGCTCGCAATCATGCGAAGACTCTCTTTTTTATCTTAGATCTGAAAATAGTTATACTTGCTTAGAGAATGAATCAGTTATTTGTAATTGTTTTGAACCGAGGATAATGAGAATAATCGGCGGGATTCCAGACGATGAAGAAGTATGGCTTGAACAAGGAGTTATCCTCTCATTTAATGAAAGTGATGATGTTAATTACAATATAACTTTAGTAAGTATCGATTCTGCTGAAACATATTGTATAGTGGCCTTTAACGATGAAACAGGAAGGGTAGAAAGAGGAAAGTGGACAGTCATAGGTGATAAGGAATTTGGAGGAATAGATGTAAAAGTGTTGCACCTTCCAGCTAGGAATAAAAATGTCTGTGATGTCGTTATCAGGAGCATTACAAATGACTAAAAAAGCAATTATTGGTTTAGTTATCTTAGTGTTCCTATCTTCAATAGTTTTTGCTTCACCAGTGAAGGTCCCATTAGTCAAAGATTCTGGGCTTGTCAAAGATGAAGGAGCAGATTCCAGTTCTATAACTGGCAATATTGTCTTTGAAACCAAACCTAATGAAATACAAAAAGTCTACGTTAAATCAATTCCTGCGGTGGTAAAGATTATAGTTTATGTTGATTTTGAAAGATTTCTTCCAAATATTGATTATATCGACTGGAGCAGGTATAATAATAAGATTGAATGGGGAGAAGAACCTACAGCCGATGACGTGCGTTTTGAATATGATTTATCTACTAACTATTATGACCTTACAGAAGAAGAATGGGGTAGTGATTATGGAAGCGAGGTAGAGGACTTCCCATTTAGTGTAGGTTCTGGCTTTATAATCCATCCTGAAGGATTCATCTTGACAAATGCCCACGTCTTGCCAGTTAGGGAAAAAGATGTAAAAGAGATGTTGAAAAGCTATTACCTAAACGTCCTTTACTATGGAATGGAAGAAGCGTATGCTTACGATCCAGAATATACTACAGACCTTTATCTAGATGATTGGGCCTTACTCAATTTCATGACTAAAAAACTGGAGATTAGAGACCTTAAAATAAAGACTCAAGTTATCGTTGGCGTAGACAAGCCACGTGAAGACCTTAATGCAAGGATGTATACTCCAGAGATTATTGATTATGAATTAGGGGATTATGATGAAGAACTGGGTATTTTTGAGTCTGATGAACTAGATTGGGCTTTAATAAAGATTGAAGGCAGTAATTTCCCAACATTGCCTTTAGGAGACTCTGATAGACCATCTATCGGATCGCAAATAATATCAGTAGGGTATCCTTTTGTTTCTGAGGAGTATGAAGAGGAAGAAGAATATGAGTTTAAAACGAATATAGAGCCTACGCTAACTACTGGCTATATCTCACAAATAACTTCTATAGAAGGAAACAAGTTTTTCCAGGTTGATTTAAGTATAAGTGAAGGAAATAGTGGCGGTCCTGCTTTAGACAAAGAAGGCAAGGTCATAGGGATAACTACGTTAGGGATGGGGGAATATGTTGGTGGACATTATAATTATGTGCTAAGAATAAATGACATTTACAATAAAGTGCATAATTATGTGGTTCCTGCTCAAAGTAAAGTAGACCAACTATGGAATTCAGCACTTGAAAGTTATTGGAATCAAGAAGCAAAGCAATCAAGAGTATACTTAAGAAATGTTTCAAGGATATCTCCAAATCACCCTTACGTCCAGAATATCCTTAAGATTGTAGATCTTGAAGCGGGGGAAGAGGAAGAAGAAACTTACTTAGAACCCGATTCCCCTACTCCTGTAGAGAAAGAGGCTCCAACCAATGGCTATAAGACTACTATCTGGATTATGGGCCTTGTTATACTTGCATTAATCATAATCAATCAAAAAAAGAAGCTAAAGAAGTATTTATTGCCAGACATTAAGAAAATAGCAAGGAAGCTCAAGGCACTAAAATCACATAAGAAGAAAACGCAGGAAAGCACTAAACCTAAAGTGAATGAAGTTGTTAGAGAAAGGATAATGGATGATAACCTAGGCAAATTAGGTATTGGGATTCTTATGATTATCGGTGGAATCTTATTGAATATATTTGTTTTCTCGCTTGGATGGATTGCTTATATCCTAATTATCATCCCGATAATAGGTATTGGCAAGTTTTTCGAAGCTCTTTATCACTTAGTTTATTTTCCATCAAATATGATATACCAAAATTGGGAGCATTATGGTGGCGGAGATAAAGTAATCAATGAAGTTCAAGCAGCAATAAAGAACAAGAAAAAGACTCTTGATTCTGAAGACTTTATGATATCAAAAGGATGGATTATCAAGCCTTCTGATTTTGTTTTTGTTAAACCTAAAGATGTGAATTGGGTTTATCTCTCAAAAGAACAAACTGAAGGCACGAGTATTCAAAACCAAAAGATTAAGATTTACACTAAGATGGGAATAAAGTTTGAAGTTAATTGTTCCTCGATGGAAGTTCCATCCGAAGATGATAGAGAAGCTGTTACAGAAGATGTTGTAGTTTTCATCAATATTTTGAGTCACCTTTGCAAAGATGCTATAATTGGGTTCCATCCTGACCTTGAAAGTATTTGGGAAGATTCTCCTGAAGATTTTCTGAAGGAATCTAAGAAGGTAAAGAAAAATAGATAGGTTTGGAAGAATGATATGGAACTACCTACGCTTTTCGCTTCTTAAAATTATCTAAGACTTTCTTACCAAAAGCAGATAGTTTAATCTTTTTCCCTTTTATGACCATCGTTTGCTTAGCTTGCTCAAAAGAAACCATATAACCATACATGTGGTGGAAATTTCTGAACAGATACCCCTTAGGAGTTCTTATAACACACTTGTCTTTCGGTGAGAATTTTACTGTTCTTTCTTGAAGCAACCATTCATAAATAGAAATGAACTGTTTTACTATTGACTTTGGAATCGAATTTGCAATTGCTTTGGCTTTAGCATCAGCTAATCTGGATTTCTGGGTGGGCTTAGTCTTTGCTGGTTTAGCTACTTTAAGTTCAGGCAATTGTTCTAAGAAATTTCCCAAGTCTTCTACCAGCCTAGTTTTCAAAGCTCTTGTTTCCTTATCTAAATCTAATCTACTTTTTAGAAGGTCATATACGTCCTTAACCTTCTTCAATATTGCTTTATCTTTTGATATTAGATAAGCATTAATGTAATAGTAAACACCCCTTTCAATCTCATTCTTAATTGAGGTATCACCTAGTGCTTCATAAGTTTTTGATAGCTTCTTAATGTTTTTTAGACGAGTTTTTAATTCAGCTCCCATGTGGCTGGGTTTATCACTGATTATGTGTTCTGTTCTTCCTAAGTTTGATGGTATGTCTTTGTTGCCACATTTGATAAGAATTATTGGTTTGTGGAATCCTTCGATTCTTCCAACTTCATATAATATGTTTGCTAGAGTCCACTTATCAATATTATCGTGATAAAATGCTATTCCAAATGCTGCAGACTGCAAGGCATCGCATATTTTACAGAGAAAATCCCCCCCTTTCTTTAAGTCATCTGAGGTGATTATCTTGAAACCTTCTTTCTTGCATACAGACTTTATTACTTTCTCAGCTTTCCTAGGAATACTTCTCATATCATCTGGCAAATCAATCATCAGAAAGCCTACCTTCGGGAGCGGTTGACGCTTAATCGTACACTTCAACCTCATTTCATGATGTGGACATAGTACCATTGTTTTACCTTCGTGCTCTGAGTTTTCTTACGCCTTTGTATGGCCCATGTGTTGATTTATGGGCTACTATTTTATTTGTTGATGTATCTATTTTAACCCACTTCCTAGTTACTGGATTCAAAACCTGAACTCTCTTTCTAATCATCCCCCTCATATAGATGATTATAATTGGAAACTATTTAAGTTTTGTCCTACATTCCCTCCCAAAAGTTTGTTTAATGTACCGACATTAAACGAAGCCGAGAACATTAAAAAATTTGGTTGTGTAACAACCTTCTTTCTCAACGAGAACTTCAGATAAAAATGCATTTTTAGTTCACAGAAGCTTTGATGGTTCTGTGAATTATCGTCGAGAAATCAGTGTAACTGAGGCGAGAAAAAAATTTCGCCTAACATCGGGCTTATGCGAAGTTCAAAATTTGAGGCAACCCACAAATTTTGAATTTGGGAGAGGAACGAATTTTGCTTGGCAAAATAGCGAAGCGGTCGTTCCGAACCGTATAAGCCCTGTTAAGTTCTTTTCCCATACGAAGTGTGGGAAAATTTCGACTGAAAAGTAAAATTTGAGTTCCAATCAATTCGACCGTAGGGAGACTATATGTGCGTAGCACTGGGGGTCTGAGTTCCTTCTAATAAGCAAGCGTTACATCAAGAACAAGTATTTAGGAGACAATTTTAATATATTGAAGGCGAAGCCTCTTTTAATTAATACAATTAAGGGGAGTTCCATTTCTTATACTAAGATTGTTTATTATGGGTTTTATCTCTTGTTAGGGGAACAAACAGATTTATATTTAAAAAATTGTTTTGAAACTTCATGTATAGAAAAAAAGCTTTTGTATTAGTTTTAATAGTGTTTATAGTTCTAATGATATCTGGCAATCTTGTGTCAGCGTCTGCAGCAGTTACAAATATGAGTATTGAAACAATTGGCGACCTTAGTATTGAGGAAATAGCAGATAACATAGTTATTGAAGTGATTACAACTGCAGGAGAATTTAATGTCACTGGAAATTCAAATATTTCAGGCACATCACAGGAAGTTTGCTTAGTTGGTGAAGCTAATTGCCCTAATTTTTCCAGCTCTCAGCTGAATGATAATCAATATCTGGAGAATAATTCAGGTATTTTAGACGTAAATATAACAATTATTAATGCTACCCTTGATTCTTATAATAATACTACATATACTTCCTTATCTAATCTTACTGATGGTAAAGGTTATGTAAACTCTATAGGACTGAAATTATACAATGAGACTGATGAATTAAATTCTATAAACACAACAGCAAATATGAAGGATCTGGGATTTAACACTACAACTGAATTAGATAGTAAATATATCACTCAATCTGATGAAGCCAGCCTTAATGTTAATTTATCAGATACTACAACATCTTTGATAACACTGAGTAGTTTGCCAACATCTGCTACTACAATTACAGATACAAGCATAACTACTCCTGGCAACCTCACTCTTGGAGAAAAGATCACATTTGCTCTTGGGGAAATCATAGACAACATTGTTGATAGCTGGATAAGAATTACTGGAAATCTTAATGTTACTGGAAATGCAACCATTACAGGAACATCTTTCAGGGTTAATAATCAGGAAGTTTGCTTGGCAGATGGGACTAATTGCCAAAGTTCTTCTGGCTCTCAGTGGAATATCGCCAGTAGCCAATATCTGTACAATAATTCAGGGATACTTGATGTGAATGAAACACAACTAAACGCAACAATAGATGCCCGCGACAGCGACACAACATACTCTCACTTATCCAACTTTACAGATGATCTTGGAAACAGGGGTTATACTTCACTAAGCAACTTTACAAATGATCTTGGTTATGTGAATTCAACAGATCTTCAAAATTACAACGAAACAGATAAGATTAATTCTGTTAATACAACCGCAAACATTAAGGGGCTTGGCTTTAATATAACAACCGAGTTAGACTCAAAATATATTGCACAGTTAGAAGAAGGCAATTTAAACGTAAATTCTTCAACGTGGTGGAATACTGTTTCAGGATGGGTAGGTAGCTGGTTTTACAATTCAGGAAATAATTTAGCATTTAATGAGACAAAGCTAAACGCAACAATAGATGCCCGCGCTTCTAATGACGGCCAGGGAATTAATGCTTCTGAAACAAAATACCTATACGATGATGGAGTTACAGTGGGATTTAACGAAACACAACTAAATAGCACAATCGATGCTCGTGATTCTGACACAACATACAGCCATCTTTCCAATTTCACAGATGATCTAGGAAATAGAGGATATAATTCTTTGAGTAACTTCACAAATGACTTAGATTTTGTTAATTCTAGTAGTTTGGCAATTTACAATGATACTACTTTAATCAATGCTGTTAACACAACAGCAAACATTGAAGGTTTAGGTTTTGTGACTGGTGCTCATACTGTAGATACAGACACCCAAAAGTCTGCTTCAGGTTATTTGTATAATGACTCTACAACTGTTTATTTAAATGAAACACAACTTAATGCTACTATAGATGCCCGGGATTTGGATACAACATACAGTAATGGATCTGGTATTAGTTTAACCGGGACAGAGTTCAATCATTCAGATACATCTTCACAAGCAAGTTCTGATAATTCTGGAAGAACTTATATTCAAGACTTAACTTTAGATGAATTTGGACACCTCACCGGATTGACCACTGCTACTGAAACTGTCGCAGATACACAGAAATCAGCGGGAGGAAATTATTTATATAATGATTCCGCAAGTATTTATTTGAATGAAACAGAATTAAATGCTACCATTGATGCCAGGGATTCAGATACAACTTATGCTTTTGAATGTTCTACAGGCCAGTTTGTAAAAAACCTGACCTCTTCCGGAGGATATACATGCGATACTCCTGCTGGAGGGTCTGGTTATATCTCATTATATTCTTCTGGAAACTTCAATGGAAGCTTATACACAACCGGAGCAGATCCAACAGCTTCTGATTCAAACTCAATTTTCCAAATCCTTGGCAGTTCTGGATTTCCACAATTTCAAATTCAAAATGGTGGAAGTGGTCAGGCGAGTTTTGTTGCCCGAAGTTTTTTAGTAGTAAATGAAAATACAACTCATTTGAATCAAAGCCAGAATAATTTGTGTAGCGAATGGGGGTTTAGTTATATAGATTGTAATACTTCAACAACAGGTGCAGATATGGGTGTCCAGGATGATTTGGAGGTTCAAGGTCTAGCATATTATCGTGAGGGGATTTACGCGGAAACGTCTGACTGGGGAGTTTACGCTTTTATGGGGGATTTGATGAATGTTGGAGTTTCTGGAAGCAATGGAACATTTACTGATAATAATAATTATTTTTGCGATTATGTCTTAAATCCTTTTTTGCAAGCTCATGAAGATGATGAAAATTGGTTGAAAATTAAGTCTGGTGTTTATGAAGGAGCAATTGCAGAGGTTTCAGTTCTTGTAAATTCAAGTTGTATCAAGCTTTCTAATAATCCTGCTTGGTCTAGTGATTTAACAAATCAGCGTTATGAATTAATTCATAAGCCGGTTTTTGTTGTTTCTGATGGCGGGGCTGGAACTTTTTATGTTGGAAATTCTTCAGAATCAAGGTTTGAGGTAGAAATTCTAGATGGTTCTGGTTTTTATGGAATGCATTTAGAGGATACAGCAGGAGCAGATCAGCATAAGGCATTTGTAGTTGATGTGGATGTTAAAAACAACACAGGAGTTGTGGGACAAAATATCTTTGTGACTAGTTCTGGAGGAAGTTTTCTTGATATTGTAGGAATGCTTTTAGAAGTTAATCCAATCAATTTAGATAATAGTGATTATTCGCATATGGAATTTCACAACCTTGCTCCTTTGACAACTAATGATCTTCGTATAATGGATATTTTTGGAAGTTACACTGAATTAATAAGGCATGAGAGCATAGAGATACTTGATTACGTCGGTTATTACAATGGGGCGACCTTAACAAACATAACTGCAAATGCAACAAGCTCTTCAACAAATATGGAAATCTTTTCTAATGATGATGATGAAATATATTTTTGTGATTCAAATAATCTGACAGAACTTGCAATCAATCTTCAAACAGATGCATCTGCAGGTTTAAATTTAAATTATTACTATTATGCTTCTGACGGAACATGGAAGCCATTGCCTACAGCAGACACGACCACTGGGTTTACAAGAAGCGGTTCGATAAGATGGGCGACACCTTCAGATATAAATTTAACAACTACAGACAGACATGCAAATAGTATTGGAGCACCATATTACTGTATTGCTCTTCAGAGAACAAGAAACAATATCGTGACACCTCCTGTTGAAAGTCTTTTTTCTGCAAGCGGAAGTGTTCAGTTTTTACTAAGAGATGATTTAATAAAATTAACTCCTGTGTCAGCTCCTCCTTTGGCGTGTGATTCTTTAAATGACGGAGCAATTTATTATGATTCAGATGTCCAATTTCATTGTTCATGTAAAGCTGGAACTGGTTGGGTGCAGATGAATGATTATTCTACTGCATGTTCATAAAAATTTAACAATAGGGGCATTGGAATAAAATGAGGACAATTGATTATTTTGTATTATTCATTTTTATAATCTCATCATTTGATTCTGTTTCTGCAGTCTCCATAAATCAAGGAGTCATCTTAAACACAACATCTTCAAATTCTTCAGTTACGTTTAGTTTTAATATTAATGCAAGTAATTTTACTGTTGAATCAAGTTATATTCTTTTAAACGGAATAAATTTTACTAATAGTACAGGAACATATACCTGTGATGATGTCAATCATTCGACAACAAATTCTAATCTTGATAGTTCTCAATTTACATGTACATTACAAAGTTCGGTAAGTGATCCTCCGAATTCCAGTTCAGGTGGAGGATCCAGTAGCTACATAAGACCAAGAAGTTCTACTGATTCTTTGAAAGCTGATGTCAGAATTAGTTCAGGAAAAACTGCTTCTTTAAGTTTTATTGATGATGGAGGTACAGGAATACAAAATTTACAAATTAAAGCAAAGAGTTATATTAGTGGATATCTCGAAATACATAAAATTTCCAAAAAGCCCATTCATTGTATTCTGCCTAAATTTGATGATGAATATAAAATATATAAGATAATCGAGATAAATCATACGTTTGAGAATGATAAAATAGATGAAATATATCTGGATTTTTTTGTTGAAAAAGATTGGATAGAAAGAAATCAGATATATAAGATTACTACTTACAGATGCCATCCTACTACGGAATCATTGAAAACTGAGGTAATTGATTATGAGAAATTTACATACAGAGTCTATAGTGATGGTTTTTCAATATGGGTTATAGGTGGCCTGAAAGAAAAGCAAAAAGAAGAAATTGAGGTAGCAAACCAAACAGACAACAATGAAGAAATAATTATTGCTGAGGAATTTAATACCAGTGAAAACGCACCAATTGAATCTTTTATTGACAAAGATGCGGAAAGAGATAGTATTTCTGGTGCTGCTGTTTTTAAGGGGGAAGAAAAGAATTTTCTTGAGAAAAAAGCTTGGATTTACATGGTGTTTGTTATTCTATTTTTGTTAGTTCTATTCTCTTTATTGTTTTTTAAAAAGCGGAAGCAAAGAAAGAAACATAAGAAAAGATAACTCTACTCTGGACTAGTTATAAGATGACATCGCGAATTAAAGTAATTGTTTATTTGTATTGTTAAAATTGCCCCCTTCTATAATAAATCTCTTGACGGAGTCAAGGCTATATGTGCGTAGCACCTCAGACCCCCATATTTTTAGAACTCAAATTTTATTGAACTTAACTCTAGTTAGGCGACCTGCCCTCACGAAGTGAGATGGCAGGCTCGAGTGAAACGAGAGAGTTTTTTTCTCGCAAAAAAAGTTAGGAGAGTAACGCAAGGGCTTTGATGACCTGAGTAACGCAACCGCCTAACGAGTGTTAGGCGTGAGTGAAGCTTTGATGCGGAACGGATTTTTTTCTCGCCAAATTTTTGTTCTCGGCGTACTTTTGGGAGGGATAAAAAATTAATTTTTATAACAGAACATACCTAGTTTTGTACATAACCTTTATAAATGTAGCAGGTTATGAATTAGAGAGAAAAGAAAAGATAAAATGAAACTTGAACTCCACACCAGAGATAAAATAGGTAAGTTTAAATAATCGTAAGAGTTGATTTGATTCAATGAGCAAAGGTCAAACAGATAGACTTAGTAAACAACATGAACAGTCTGGCGGTCCTAAGGGTATTTTTGGCAAGAACGCACAAAAACACGAAGTTTCTGTCACAGAAGCTAGTAAAAAGGTTTTTGATGAATTGAAGAAAGCTTATCCTCAGCTTAATTTCAGATACCGAACTAAGATTCCCAAGAAAGAAATAAATGACGAACTTAATAAAATTGATTCCCGATTAGGAAAAGCATTGTATGTAAAGAACGCAAAAATCAGGCCTGATGGGGGCATCATTGAGGTTGAAGATGATAAAGGTAAATGGAGGATAATTTTGGTGGTTGAGGCAAAACATCAAGGAAAAGATGTCGAGAATATTCAAGCTGGCAAGAAGGTAGGAAAAAATAAAGACCAAGATTTAATGGTCGCAGGTAATGCCATTGAAAGGGTTCATAAAAATATAAATGAAATACGGAATATGATGTTAAAAGAA
>JAHWIC010000025.1 GCA_019322805.1 Candidatus Woesearchaeota archaeon
ACTGTTAAAGTGATTGGTGGTGAATCAGACGAAGAACTAAGTAAAATGGACCCTCACGAATTTGCTAGGTTAATAATAGTCGAGAAAATGGGGGGAATTATTAGCCCTAGAAAATCTGGAGATTTAGGTATAGATGGCTGGGTAGAGTTTAAGACTATACCCGTTCAAGTTAAAAGATGGAAACATAAGGTTGGAAGACCAGAAGTGGATAAATTTTATAGGGCAATTGATAGGGACCATAAAAAGAAAGGAATGATTGTCGCTTATGACTTCTCTAAAGACTGTTATGCAGAAGTTGCTGCGATTGGAAAAGAACATAAAATTAAGATTGCATTAATAAAAGTTAAAGATGTATTTACAAATGGGTTTAAGCATCCTTTATAGAGATTTTGCTAAACTTTAAATATCAATCTATATTCTGCAGTATATACATGGGATTATTCAACTTTATTAAAAACAGGAAGAAAAAGAAAGGCGGCTGGGTATATACTGCAGAGAGCACCAGGGCTGATGGAAGTAAAAAGATTTATACTGGAATGACCAGGCGCAAACCATATACAAGATGGGGTGAACATATTAAGTCTGTTAAAAGCAATAAGAGTAAGTCCTGGGTTGGTAAAGGCAAATGGATTAGACCATTAGGGGCAGTATGGTCATCTAATCCAGAAAAAGCAGAGAGAACCATCAAAAGAATGTCATCAAAAGGAAAAAGGGTTATTGGTGCAATTGGAGCTAGAAGATATAAGAAAAGGAGAAGGCGTTGGTAATGATAGCTTGTAAATGGCTCATACTCATAGCGTGGCTTTTAGGAGTTCTAGGAGGTTGGGCAATAACAAGGCTTAGAGGTTTGAAGAAGAAAAAAAGGAAATGATGTTGTCTCTCCACATTTAATACTTTCTTTAGCACTATATTTAAATTGTTTAAAAGGTATGATTTTTCTAGACTGTTCAAAATACCGAAAAATTTATAAACTGATAGGCAAATATGCATACTAGTATAAATTTAACTAAACTAGAATTAAAAAAGTTTATATAAAATGACCAATCATAACATTTCAACTAGTTTTGGAGAGAGATTCAAGGTGGGATTTCAAGATTGTGGAAATTTTTTATTGGAAAGGAAAACATTAGATACATTTTCTACAACATCAATAATAATAAGCCTTATTCTTTTTTTCTTCCTATTATTTAAGACTGTAATTTAATTACAGTTAGCATCTAAAATGAATCCTTCAGCTTCCTCTCTAGTTTCGAACAGTCTAAGATTTTGCTTTTCTATTCTGATTTCTCTAATGGTACAATTTTCATTTTGGCTTCTAAGATTATAAACAACCCCACTCAAAGTATCGCCTGCATAATTTTTATTTTCTATTTTTTCTTGATAATAAACTATTCCTGCAATTATTAAGATTAAAATAGTTACACTAAGTCCAATCAATTCTCCTTTTTTATTCATTTTTACCCTCCTCCAAACCCTTTAACATTAGTTTTCCAATCAATTTGGAAACCATCACACCTATAAACGTGACCAACCATAGTTGAGCTATAAACACCTCTATTACTGTAAACGTTCTAAATATTTCTTGTGGTTTCAAATTTTCATATTCCATACCAAAGAAAGTAAAGGCACTATAATAAATGGATTCTGAACCACTTAAATCTATTTCTGTTCCTTTTTCATTAATCATATATCCTTGGTTTAATGAAAAAAGATTCAAGTAAAAGAGAGAAAAAGAAAAGATATAAGCGACTATTAATAGAATAAATATACCAATATATACAAAAAACCAAAATTCAGTGATCCCTTCTTCATCTTTTGATCGTCTTATTAGGTCCCTAACTATTGCTATGAAAGTCCTTGTTATGATATAAAGTGGTAAGTAACAAAGAAGGTAATACAAATCCACCTTATATAAAATCACGATAATTATTAAAAAAACATTTGTAATATCAATATAATTATGAAATCTTAAATTTTGGAATTTTCCAAAGTACTCAATAAATTTACTCTTAATTTCTCTAAATTTTTCTCCAAATCTTTTCCATGGAATATTGATTAAAAAAATTACTATATTCACAATTAGATAAATTAAAATGAGAACCAGATATAAAAGCAGAAGAATGATTATTATTATAAATAAAATTTTAAAAATAGGGAATAACTTAAGTAAACTGTTGGCTAAAGCATCAATAAATTGCATTGATATTTGCATAGATATGCTTATAATGTTCCTTATTTAAATTCTTTTTTATTTTGTAATAGGTATTTTTGCGTCTATACAGCCCCTTCATTTCAAATGGAGAAAAATTGTCTAAGGTTTAGTATGAGTGGTTTTCTGATAAGCATAAACTACTCTTGCGTCTTTATCTCCTCCACTCTTTCCCCCATCAACATGTAATCCTTCAATAAAATATTTCTCAATTTTACGAGCCACTTCTGCACTTACTGCAGTACTATATATCCAATGATCTTTTTTTTCATCTACTTTGTGCTCATCAAATAATCTGCGTTGAGGATCTTCAGTCACCCCTATATACCAAGATGAATATTTTTTTTCATATTTATCCATGTGGTTTTTTATATCGCGTTTAATTTCATCTTCGGTTTTAACCATTTCAACCACCTAATCTTTTTCAATAATTAATTTCCCTTTTTTAACTTCAGCCTCTAACTCCTCTCCATCTTTCCAGCCTAATTTATCGATAAGTTTTGGCTTGATAACAATAACATATTTTGCATATTTTTTATCTCCATATTTTCTAGAAAGCTGCTTTTGAAGTTTCATAAATGCCTATTAGGTACCTATTATTTATAAGCTTTTCGGTACCGAACTATGTTTCTTCTAATAATTTGCTTTAGGTACCGAAAGATTTATATAGTAGTTTAGGTACCTAATGTATAGAGGAGACAATGAAACAGTTCAAACCAAAACCAGGATACGATGGATATGAAGATTTGAATAGAGTATCTAGAAATATTTACAAAAACGTCAGCCCAGCTTCAAGCGATGTCCAATCTAGATTAACCCAATACACCCCAAAACCTTTTGGCGAGAAAAGAACATACGGACAAGAGTGGTCCATTTATGAAAAGGCTTGTAGTCAGGAAAAATTAATGTTCTTCCGAATTTTGAAAGACGCAGTTGATTTCTTGATGATTGACTATGAGTATTGTGGCAATGGTAGACCACCAGTCTACACAGCAGACATCGTGAAATCTCTCTGCATAAAATCTTACAATAATTATTCAAGTTGGCGTGCTGAATCAGAACTAAAGATAGCAAGAGCTATGGGAATAATAACTGAGGTTTATAGAAGAAGCACATTAAACAAATATATGCAAGATCCAAAAGTTAGAAAATTATTGCATAAACTATACAAAATCATAGCACAACCATTGGCAGAAGTTGAAGTTTATTTCAGTGCTGATGCAACAGGCATAAGCAATAAGTATGGCAACACCAGATGGATGCAAATTAGGCATACAAAAGAAGAAGCTAAGCATAGAAGAGAATATTCTAAGCTGCATATCATTACAGGCAATAAAACCAATTGCATATGCTCAGCTAAAGTAACTAAAGGAACTGCCCACGAAAGCCCATTCTTTAAGCCATTGCTTGACGATACCTGCAAGATATTCAATGTAAAGGAAGTCAGTGCTGATGCAGGTTATCTTTCTAGGGACAATGTAAAGGCTATCAGTGATGCTAATGCAGTTCCTTTCATAATGCCTAAGAAGAACGTCAATGTGCCTAGGAGAGGAAGCATAAGCGAGTGGGGTGGTATGCTAAGGTTATGGAAGGAGCATCAAATGTTCTTTGCTGAGCATTACCACAAGAGATCCAATGTGGAATCTACTTTCGGTATGATGAAGCGTAAGTTTGGTGATTTCTGTAGAAGTAAGAAACCTGAAAGCCAAGAGAACGAAATACTGTGTAAAATCGTATGCCATAACGTTGCCGTCCTTGCGGAAGCTTTGCTAAGTTATGATTTAAAGTCTGGTTTTATAGCCAGTTTATAGCCAAAGCTCTATTTCTTGGCTTTGGCTATAAACCCCTGTTTTGACTATAAACTATAAAAATCGAAATAGATTTGAATTTTCATAAGGTACTGTACTGCAGGGTTTTAATATGCCACAAAAAATTGCTGAAGAAGATGAACCAATAATATTAATACCTGGTCCACCTAGGGTTCCCAAATTAATAATGCATGGTCGGGACTTATCTGATGATCCAGATTTAAGGGGCAAATATCCCGTGGTAACTCCTTCCGCTGTTGGTGATACTTGGGATGTTGTGGATGAAGAGCCAATACCTTATGATAAGGTTACGCTAATAGTTTCTATTGGATTTTACACAGCGAAGGCAACTGTTTCAAGACCGTGGGATGTTCGTGCTGGATGGAAAAGGCCTCCACATGTTCATCAGGCAACCATAGATGAAATGGTGCTTGAAGGAAGAAAAAAAGCGTTAGAGGGTGTAGCTCTGGACTTCACATATTCAAAGCCTGAGTTTAAGCCGTCTGATTTATTGTTGGTATATAGTACTTATGTTAATTATCACGCTGGCTTAGTAGCTCGAGGTCGTTTGTGGCACACATATAAACCAGAATTTAGCCTCGATTATATTATGACCCTACAGGCTATGAGATTAAGAGAGGATTCTTAACATTTTTCAGCAAAACTTAAATAGATTAATTCTCATAGTGATATTATTCTAAAACTCCTTCAAAAACTTAACAAGCTCTTTTGCTTTCTTCAACTCCAAGAATTCTTCCTTTTTTAGAGAAGGAATATCCTTTGGTTTCTTCTTCTTGAAAATAACTAAATTGTCAGCGTCTAATAATCTAGAAAGTGATTGTGCTTGGGGATTTGGTTTGTCGCGAACCTCTGTTAAGATAATCTCTTTTTCTTTCTTAGCTAAGATATCAAATGGAACCTTCTTTGTTTCAATTGCTTCAAAACCTAAATCCTGGTATTTCTTTGAAACATCGCTCTTACCGATTTCTTCTGGTTTTATCTTTGCTTTTAAAACATCAATCTTGTCAAAAACAGTATGTCCAAAGATATCATAGAGCTTGAAGGCTTTCTGTATAGTGATCTTGCTCTCTCCAGACTTATACTTCTGTACCATCTTTTTGGAAACGCCAAGTTTCTTTGATAAATCGCCGAGAGAAACCCCTTCTTCATCCATCTTTTCCTTTAATCTGTTGCCGATTACATTTGCAGTTAAACCAGCATGGTCTCTTTTAACAAATGGAAATTTGTTCTCAATGCAGTTTTCAAAGGTTTGTTGATTAAGGGTATTGATTCCAAACCGTGAATAAACAACGCCATCTGTCAGCTTATCGCCAGCTTTCTCTGCAACAACCAGAGGAACTCCAGAGATATAAGAGCTAACATGCTTCATTGCCTCTGCGTATTCTTCGCTTATTGCGTTAGCGTCGTTAAGAACCTTAATCAAAAGAATCTGAGTATCTTTTCTAGCTACAATATCAAAGCACGTTCTAGTCAATGATTTAATTGTATATCCTTTCTTTAACAGATAAATGCTGATTTCTTCAAGCAGGTCGCGTTTCATATTGCTCGTTAATATAAAAAACTATATAAATATACTCCATGTAAAACATATTATGATAATAACAGTAAGCGGAAAGGCCGGTTCTGGAAAGAGCACTGTCTCTAAAACATTGGCTAAGAAACTAGGATTAAAGCATTACTCCAGCGGTGATTTTATGAGGCGGATGGCAAAGGAAAAAGGAATAACCCTGGCAGAGCTAAGCAAAAAAGCAGAGCAGGATAATGGTGCAATCGACAAGGAAATAGACGAAAGGCAAAAGGAATTAGGAAAAAAAGAAGATGATTTTGTTATCGATGGAAGGCTGAGTGCTTTTTTCATTCCAAATGCTGACTTTAAGATCTTTCTTGATGTTGAGCTGGATGAAAGTGCAAAAAGGATTGCTGGAGATAAAAGAGCAACTGAGAATGCAAAAAACCTTGAAGAAATGAAAGAAGAAATCAAAAATAGAGAGGCTTCTGAAGTAAAGCGCTACAAGCAGTATTACGGCTTTGATTGTTATGATAAAAGCTATTATGATATACTGATTGATACAACAGAACTTACCCAGGAGCAGGTTATAGAAAAAATACTGAAATTAGTGAATAGATAACTGCGTTCAGTTTTTAAGGAGCAAAAAATAACAAGGGTGAAAACTGAGTGCAGAGGAAATTTCCATACGAAGTGTGGAAATTTCCTTTGCGAATAGGGCATTTTTTCGAAGAAAAAATGACCGTGTTTGAACCCATTGTTGTTATTTTTTGCGACGTATAATTATAGAATTCAACCAATAATTAAACAAAACCTTTATAAATGATTAAATTTCCCAAAAGCACATATTTCTTCTCGGTGAAACTAAATGGTAACCGTAAAAAAAGAAGATTTCGTTGAAATAGAATATACTGGTAAGATTAAGGAAGATGGCACTGTATTTGACACTACAAGTGAGAAGACTGCAAAGGAAAACAATATCTATAACCAAAACATGAGATATGGCTCCGTGATAGTCTGTTTAGGTGAAGGTCACATTCTAAAAGGGCTTGAAAAGGCACTGGAAGGCAAAGACATTGACAAGGACTACATGATTGAGCTAGCGCCTGATGAAGGCTTTGGGAAAAAAGACCCGAAGATGATACAATTAATCCAGACAAGCAAGTTCAAGAAACAGGGAATACAGCCAATGCCTGGGCTGCAGATTAATGTTGATGGTATGCTTGGTGTTGTAAAAACAGTCAGCGGCGGAAGAACCCTGGTAGACTTCAATAATCCTCTTGCAGGCAGGGACCTTGTTTATACTGTAAAGATAAAAAGAAAGGTTGACGATACTAAAGAAAAGGTTGAAGGATACATAAAACTAATCTTGGGGCTTAAGGATGTAAATGCAGAAATAAAAGAAGGCAAAGCTGCAATAAAGGTTAAGAAAGAGCTGCCTGAAGACATCCAGAATGAATTGACTGAGAACATAAAAAGGCTGATAAAAAGCATAAAAAGTGTTGATTTTATCGTAGAGAAAGAGGAAAAAGAAAAGAAAGGATAAATAAAAAAGTTTATATATAAGTACGACTTTAGAATAACAAATTAAGGTGGGAATGTGGGAGAATTTAATGATAATCAACCTGAGCAGCCTCAGGAAAATACACAAGAAGAAGCTATGCAGCCTGAAGAAAGCACGCCTCAACCTGCACAAAATGAGCAGGAAGACATAACAATCCAGGAGCCTCCAAAAGAAGAAGCTAAAGTAGTGCCTCAAGAAACAAGGCCTAACACTGATGAAGAGCTTGAACAATACCTAACCCAGCAATCAGCAAAAATAAAGGTTATTGGAACTGGTGGCGGAGGCAATAATACAATAACAAGGGTTAATGAAGTAGGAATTGTTGGAGCAGAAGCTATAGCTGTTAATACTGATGCTCAGGATTTATTATACACTAATGCTGATAAAAAACTGCTTATTGGAAGGGATGTTACAAAAGGTTTGGGAGCAGGCTCTGACCCAAGACTGGGAGAGGAAGCAGCAAAAGAGAATGAAGCTGAGATAAAGCGCATATTGCAGGGGGCTGACATGGTTTTTGTTACCTGCGGCTTAGGAGGAGGAACAGGAACTGGTTCTGCTCCAATTATAGCTGAGGTAGCAAAAAAGGTTGGCGCATTGACAGTTGGTATTGTAACCATGCCTTTTGCAATGGAAGGAAATACGAGATATGAGAATGCAACTTATGGCTTGGAAAAGCTTGAGAGTGTTGTTGATACCTTGATTGTGATACCAAACGATAAATTGCTTGAATTAGCACCTGACTTGCCATTGCATACTGCTTTTAAGGTTGCTGATGAGATTTTGACAAATGCTGTAAAAGGTATTGCAGAGCTTGTTACACGAGCAGGTTTGGTAAACCTTGACTTCGCTGATATCAGAACAATAATGAAAGGTGGCGGTGTAGCTTTAATTGGTGTTGGTGAATCTGATACTGACAATAGAGCCTTGGAAGCTGTTGAAAAGGCAATCTCAAATCCTTTGCTTGATGTTGATATAACAGGAGCAAACGGCGCATTGATCAATGTTGCTGGTGGAGAAGATATGACTCTTGATGAAGCAAGAAGAGTAGTTGAGGCTGTATCTGAAAGACTTTCTGAAGATGCCAAGATAATCTGGGGAGCCCAAGTCTACAAAGACCTTGACAGAACAATAAGGACAATGCTTATTGTAACTGGTGTTAAATCATCCCAGATATTTGGCCATGACGAGGGCATATCTGATAAGAAGAAGAAAGAGATAGAGAAGGAACTTGGCATAGAGTTTATATAAAATGGACGAAAATTCTAAGCTTTATAAACTAAAGATGTTTATCAATGAATGCAGAAGAGTTTTGAGAGTAACCAAAAGGCCGGATACCTTTGAGTTTAAAACAATAGTCAAGGTTTCTGGACTTGGAATGGGTATTATTGGCTTGATAGGATTTTTGGTGTCAATGATAAAAACCTTAATGACAGGTGGTGTTTAAATGGATGAAGAAGAGCAAAAAGAGGTAATTTACGGCTTAAGGACAACTGCAAATAGGGAAGACCAGGTTATGGATTTTGTTACTTCAAATGCCAAAAAGAAAAAGCTTGAGGTTTATGCTGTTGTAAGGCCGCATGGCATGAGGGGATACATATTTATTGAAGCAGGCTCCCGCACAGACGCAGAACAGGCTGCATTTAATGTTCCGTATGCTCGCGGTATTTTGCCAAAACCAATCAATTACAAGGAAATTGAACATATGCTTGAGCAGGTTAAGGTTGAGAGAAACATACAAAAGAATGATATTTGCGAGATCATTTCCGGACCTTTCAAAAGAGAAAAGGCAAAGATTACAAGGATAGACAAGCAGAAAGAAGAGGTAGTTGTTGAACTGCTTGAAGCAGCAGTGCCAATTCCAATAACTGTTAAGATGGATTCTGTCAAGGTCATAAGAAGGGAGACCGGTGAAGAGGAAGAGAAGGAAGAGGAAGAGATTTAATAATAAGACTTATAAATTAATCTTAAATCCTATGTTCTATGGCTAAGGAGACTATACAGGTATTGATCGAAGGCGGTAAAGCTACGGCTGCCCCACCATTAGGCCCTGCTTTAGGTCCAATAGGAGTTAACATAGGCCAGGTTGTATCTGATATTAATAAGAAAACTGCCAGCTTTAAAGGAATGCAGGTTCCTGTCAAGGTTATTGTAGAGAAAGACACAAAAGCCTTTGAGATCGAGATTGGAACACCTCCGGCATCTGCTTTGATCAAGAAAGAAGCTGATATTCAGAAAGGTTCTGGTAATCCTAAGGAAGATAAGGTTGCTGATGTTCTTATAGAGCAGATCATAAAGATTGCAAAGATGAAGGAAAGCTCTTTGCTTGGTAGAACATTAAAAGAAAAAGTGAAAGAAGTTGTCGGTACATGCAATTCAATGGGAATTTTAGTTGAAGGAAAGCCTGCTGTTGAGGCAATACAGGACATTAATGCAGGCAAGTTTGATAAAGAGATTAAGGAAGAGAAAACAGAATTAACAGCTGAAGAGAAAGCTAAACTGGAGGAAGAGAAGAAGAAGCTTGCTGAAGAGATGGAGAAGAGACGTGCAGAGTTTGAGGCAAAAGGTAAAGAGATCATTGCAGCAATGGCTGGACAAGAGAAAGGAGCAATAAAAGCAAAACTAAGGGAAGCAAATATTCCAGAAAAGATAATCAAGGAATTGATGCCAGAAGAAGTTGTACCTGCTGAGGGAGCTCCTGCCGAGGGTGCTGCGCCAGCTGAAGGAGCAGCAGCTGAAGAGAAGAAAGCAGAAGCTCCAGCAGAGAAGAAGTAAAGTTGATTCTTTTTTTGTTTATTAGCATTATTTTAATCATTAGGTTAAATTTCATCTATCACAATTAGTTGTGCATTTGGTTGTGTTTTTTTATCACTTTAAATCATCATTTAATAACAATTAAATCCGAAAATTCCTTTCACAACCATTATAAAGGTTATAGTAAGCGAAATTATATAATCAATAGTTTCGCTTACTAAATAGTAAACGCAATCTTTCATAAAATAGTTGCGTTTACTAAATTTTCATCTGCTTACCTTCCTTTTAGTCAGGATATAAAGGAACACTGCAGATGATTTTTGCTTTAACTAAGGAAGAAAGCAAAAATCGGATTGATTCTTTGTTTCTATTGATTTTTTAAATTGATTTATTTTTTATTGATAAACTTTAAATAAAAAGCTTACAATAAAATCTTAATATGAAATTAATCTTTAACAAAATCTTCCTTGAGCATGATACAGGAATGCATCCTGAGAATAGTTCCAGGTTAGAAGCATTTGGTAAGTTAGAAGAAACTAAAGTCGAGAATGGAGAAAAATATCTGGAATTAGTCCATACTAAAGACTATATTGAGCAGGTAAAAAAAGCATGCAAAGCAGGAATCCAGCTTGACCCTGATACAATTACATCAGAAAAAAGCTATGAAGCTGCCTGCTGTGCTGTTGGTGCAACTGTTATGGCATCTGAAAGCAATGATTTTGCTTTAGTCAGGCCACCAGGGCACCATGCTTTTCCTTCTATAGGTTCTGGTTTCTGCTTGTTTAATAATATTGCAATTGCTGCTAAGAAATTACTGAATGATGGAAAGAGAGTATATATACTAGATTTTGATGGGCACTTTGGAAACGGAACATCAGGCATATTCTATAAGAGCGATAAAGTATTATACATGTCAACGCATCAAAGCCCTGCTTATCCTGGCGGTGGAAGCATTGATGAGATTGGTGAAGGCAAAGGAAAAGGCTATACAATTCCAATTCCATTATTGCCAGGAACTGGTGATGATCTATTGCTGAGTTCAATAAAGAGGTTTATTCCAATAGCAAAACAGTTTAAGCCAGATGTCATAGGTGTTTCAGCTGGTTTTGATGGGCATCATGCTGATTCTTTGCTTGCTTTAAGGTTTAGTATGAATGCTTATTATGAGATTGGAAAGCTGCTTAAAGAAAATTTCAAAAATATTTTCGCAACCTTAGAAGGTGGCTATAACACAGAATTCCTGCCTAAATGCGTTCATAATTTCATAGCTGGTGTTAATGATGAAGCTATAAAATTCAAGGAAAACAGCACTATTTCTGAAGGTATTGCTGAAGAACATGAAGCAAATATGGCTAAATTAGAGAGGAATTTAGCAGAATTCTGGTCAATTTAGCGATGTTGTCACTCATAAATGATAAAAAAGCGAAAGCTTTATAAATAGATATCTATTATTCGACTTAAAGTTATGATAATGTATAAATAGTAATATCATATACCAATGTTGGGGGATTAAACTGTCAAAGAAGATTTTAGCTTATATTGTAGGTATTATATTACTGGTATCAATTGTTTCTGCATTTGATGAAAATGCAAGCATAGCTAAAAGAGAGGAATATCTAAGCAAGGTAATTCCTACATACGGCCCTGAGCTAAAAGACGGCAAGTATATTATTGAGTTTAATACTGAACCGCTGTTAAAGACTTATAACAAACAAAGTTATAACAAACAAAGCAGCCTGAAAACAGCTTCAAGCTATCAAAAAGACAAGATACAGAATGAACATGCACAATTCAAGTCAGATGTTCTAAATAAAGGTCAAAAAGAAAATAATGGGAAATTATCTGCTAATTCTGATAAAAAAGTAAAAGAGTTCAAGAATGTGTTCAATGGCATGGCTGTTGAGCTTACAAAGCAGCAGCTAGAAGATGCTAAAAAGCTTCCTTATGTAAAGGGGATTTATGAGGATGCTGCTGTAAATGTAACTTTAATGGATTCTCTGGATATTATTAATGCACCTCAGGTTTGGGCTTTATCTGATGGTCTTGGAAACAACCTGACTGGTGTTGGAATGAAGATTGCTATTATTGATACTGGTATTGATTATACCCATCCTGACTTAGGCGGTTGTTTTGGTCCTGGATGCAAGGTAGTTGATGGTTATGATATTGTTAATGATGACAATGACCCATTTGATGATTACGGACATGGAACCCATTGCGCAGGAATTGCTGCTGGAAACGGAACCCTGGATTTTGAGCAGGATAGTATCCTATTTGAGTTTGATACATTTTATGATGAGCATGTGGAAGTTAGAGCTGCTGTAAAAGAAGGAGAAACAAAGTTTCCGATATTATGGGGGGATGGAGCCTATTTCACAAGAGTAGGTGATGATGGTACAGAGCTTGTTACTTCTGATTCAAATTCTATTCAAGTTAATAATACAGAATATGACCCTATTTTTGTTGCTTCATGGAACTCCAGCACAGAAAGCGAGTCTTACTTACTAGGGGTCAAAAATATTGATGACGATGAAATCGAGCTTAAGAATATTGTTACCGGAGCTTCCAATATGCTGCTCAAAGGGCAGACATGGACACTTGGAAATGTTCAAGTGACTCTGGATTATGCTAACTGGACACAAGAAATAGCTAACCTTAGTATTAATACCGATGGCAGCTTCAACATGCTTTTTGATGCTAATGGAAACTGGATTAAGCTGCCTGAATTAAGTGAGCTTCCTGTAAAATCGTATGAAGTATTTATCTATAATGCTACAAATGAGATTGTAGAAAGCCATGAATTCTACTGGTCAAGTTATGAGCTAAGGTATTATCCTCCTTACGAAGAGCCAATTGTTAACAGCATAAGAGGTGTTGCTCCTGACGCTGTTTTGTATGCTTATAAGGTATTAGATGAAGGCGGCTCTGGAACCTGGTCAGGTGTTATAGCTGGAATTGAATATGCTGTTGACCCAAACCAGGATGGGGATTTTTCTGACAAGGTTGATATTGCAAGCATGAGTCTTGGCGGCTTTGGTAATCCTGATGATCCTGTTTCTCAGGCAGTTGACAATGCTGTTGATGCTGGAGTAATATTTACAATTTCTGCAGGCAACAATGGCCCATGGGAATCAAGCATTGGAAGCCCGGGAACTGCAAGAAAAGCAATTACTGTTGGTGCAAGTGACAAGGGTGACTATATTGCAGGATTCAGCTCAAGAGGTCCTACAAGCATAGGAACAGTAAAGCCTGATGTTGTTGCTCCTGGAGTAGACATCTATTCAGCTGTTCCAACAGGAGACTGCCGCCTTTGCGATCCTTCTGGGTATAGTGGATTAAGCGGAACATCAATGGCTGCACCTCATGTTGCAGGAGCTGCTGCATTAATGAAACAGGCTCATCCTGACTGGAGCCCTGATGATATCAAATATGCATTAAGAAATACAGCAGTTGACCTTGGTTATGATGTTAATACGCAAGGTTATGGGAGAATTGATGTGCTAAAATCAGTGCAGCTTCAAAACAAGCCAGCAATAGCATGGCTTAATACATCCGGGAATATGGAGCCACAGGCTGTATTAATAACTGGAACTGCTAAAGCAGATAATTTTGACCATTATGTTATTGAATTTGCACAAAAAGAGGACCTTAACTGGTCAACCAGCAGAGTAGGGCTTTCAAACGGCGGATTACTCCAGGTTGAGAATGGTGTTATTGGAACCCTTGATTTGAGTGACCTTGATTTTGATAAGTATTTGTTAAGGCTCAGAGTATATACTAATGACGGCAATTTCTCAGAGGATAATGCTGTAATTAGGATTATTTATGAAGACGAATATGAACCTGATGACACATATACCCTGGCTAACCAGATTGCAGTAGGCACAGAAACACAGGTGCACACACAATACCCCCATGATGACCAGGACTATGTCAAGTTTGATGCAAATGTTGGAGAGATGTATTTTATTAGCGCAAAAAGAAGGACTAGTGACTTCTACCCAATGATTGAGGTTTATGATACAGACGGAACAACCCTTTTGCAGGAGATTTATTTTTATGAAGGGCACTGGAGTCCTCCAGTGGATGGAACATATTACATAAACATACTTGACTTTTACGGAAAATACTGGGGAGAGGAATGGATTGGAACGTATGACCTATCAATAAACTCAACAATATTAACTGAAGATATATACGAACCTGATAACAACTTCGCAGATGCTACCTTGCTCGAGGAAAGTTCATATCAAGAGCATAATTTCTATCCAGCTAATGACGTTGATTACCTTAAGTTTAATGCAACAACAGGCAGCTATTACACAATTATTACAGATGGTTATGAAGGGATTAGTTCAGACCCAAAAGTTGAGTTGTATGATAAGGACGGAACAACTCTTTTAAGAGGAGCTGACCACCAATGGTACTGGTATTATGTTACATGGAGCCCTACTGAGAATGGAACATATTATGTAAAAGTCACTGATGATGATAATATAGTTGGAGGAGAATATCAGATAGGGCTGCATGTTGAAAGCGGAGCTCCTCTGGATGCTTATGAGCCTGATTGTGACTACAAACAAGCAACTCTTATCCCAAGTGACGGAACCTTGCAGACACACACATCATCTCCTGCTTATGACGTGGATTACATAAAGTTTGATGCTGTTGTTGGCAATTATTATGAGATTAAAACATCAAACCTTGTTAACAGTGATACCTTTATGTTCCTATATGACGCAGATGGCACAACAGTAATTACATATAATGACAATGACTATGGCAATGACTTGTCGTCAAAGATAATATGGTCTCCAGTAACTGATGGGACCTACTATGCCCAGATAAGAGAATATTGGGAATTTGATAGCGGCGGCAGCTATGATATCTCAATTAACAGCGGTACTGCTAGCTTAGACCTAAAAGCTGCTTACATATCTTATCTTGGTAAACCTACTGTAAATGAAACAATAAGTATTCGTTTTGCAATAGATAATGAGGGAACCGCAGTTTCTACAGATGCTACAGCAAGCTTATATGAATATGATTATGAGTCTGAAGGTTATACCCTAATTGAAGAAAAGAATGCAGGAACTCTTCTTCCACAGGAGAGAAGCTGGGTACATTTTAACTGGACACCAGCTGAGGTAGGCGAGCATAAGCTAAAGGCAGTTATTTATGATGAAGATGATATTGATCATTCCAATGATGATGCCTACGGATGGATTATTGCAACACTTCCTGGCCCTGATATTTATGTTGGTTATATTGATGTCCAAGGCGACAATATAGTTAATGAAACAACAAAGGTTGAACTCAGGATTGAGAATAATGGAGATGAAAAAGCAACTGGTATTGATGTGGACCTTTACGACTTGTATGATTTTAAAGAAGGGTGGGCTGATTATAATACTGCTCAAACATTTTCATATGATGGCATTGACTATCAAATAAGAGCTGAAAAAATCAATTCCTATACAGCAGATGTTAGTGTTAGCTATGAAAGCACAGTAGAAGAATTTGTGATGTATAGGGAACAGGCTGTATATCTGTCAAACGGATTATTGCTTGTTATTATTGCGTATGAGGACAGCTATGGATTTGATTATGGTTTTGGGGACAAGAGCTCAACCACGATTGCAGAATTAGATTTTGATGAGGGGCTTACCTTAAGTTTTGATTGGGTTCCGACTGTTTTAGGTGATCATTTGCTTGTTGCAAATGCTTTTGTAGAGAATGATTCCTATCTTGGAAATAATGGAGAGGTTGAATGGGAAAGGGCTCTTTTAGGCGGCCCTAATCTAAGAGCAAATGTTTATATCGAGGATGTAGAGGAAGTCATAGAAATGTCTGAAGAAGAAATTTTATCTGAAAAAATAAATGGCTTTGAAAAATACAGAAAAGAAGGCTTTGGGAATGGAACAGTATATGTATACAGCATCACAACAAACCAGACTACTAATCTTAGTGTGAGTGTTGAAAATAATGGTAATGAAATAGCTAATGATGTAAGTGTTGATATTTATTATATGCATGATTATACTTATGGGTGGGCGCCATACAACACCACCATGAACATGGAATATGATGGTACAAATTATGAGATCACGCCTTATAAGATAGATGATTCAAGAGCAAGAATTAACATATCATATGACCAGGAAGATTACGAGTTCGAGCTATTTAATGGGGAATTTGTTATATTAAATAATGGAATTATTTTCGACCTAAACTATATCAGTAAATATTACAATGAGGTTGTATTTAGATTAGGGCAGGGCTCATATGATTCAGAGAGTGTAACATCAATAGGGATTTCAGAGAGATATGAAACTGTATTCCAATGGACACCAGAAAAAACAGGGGAGCATATTGTAAAAGTAGTTGCAGATACCCCTGGTGAGGCTGATTATGAGGATAATTATGACGATGATCATATAATTGTTGGCGGATTTGGGATAGATATTGGAATCGGAGATGAGATAGAATATAGTTATCCACTGACAGTAAACCAGACAAATAATGTTCGGATTATGGCAGCAAATATCGGTTCTGAAGATGCGTATAACATAACTATCAGCTTATATGATGATACCTATGGAGTTCTGATAGGCTCAGAAGTGATCAATTTAAGTGTAGATGATTGGCATGAAGCTAGTTTTGATTGGACACCAACCAATATTGGTGAACATGAGTTAAGGGCTGTTGCAGATGTTGCCAATGAAACAACACCAGAGAATAATGAATTTGTCCAGTATGTTGATGTTAAGCTCCCAGGACCAGATTTAGATGTTTATGTTTATAGTGTAGATGATGCAGTAACTGGCCAGGAAACCCCAGTTATGTTCATAATCAGGAATGAAGGCAGTGAAACAGCAACAAATGTAACTGCTGAATTTTATGTTAATGATGTATTAATGGACAGTTTATCCCTGCCAAATATTGGATCTCAGGTTAAGTATAATGAAGATTTCAGCTGGACACCTGTGCAAAGCGGAAACCATGAAATAAAGGTTGTTGCTGATTCAACAAATGAAACAGACTACAGCAATAATGAAGACATTCGAACTGTTTGGGTAACTGCAAAGCAACCTGTAATTACAATAACCAGCCCTGGAAACAGCTCAACCATACCTACAGATTCAGTTTGGTTGAATGTAACTACCGATGATATATCTAACTGTTCTTATAAAAGACAATGGAAGGGTCTTACTGACGCTCAGCCAATAGATTTTCCTCAGAGAGACGCAACAGAGCATTCAACACTGCTAGAAGGGCTTGAGCAGTATGATTATATTGTAAGCGTCGGCTGTACTAACATTTATGGTGGTGCTTCAGGCAGTAAAGTTGAGTTTAGTGTTGACTTTACTGTACAAGAAAACAATCCGCCAACAATTGACAGTTTTAGTCCAACAGGAGATGTAAGCCTAACTATTGGTCAAAGCCAGGCATTTAGTATTAGTGCTTCAGACCCTGAGAGTGACCCATTGACAATAACCTGGCTATTAGATGGAGCTTCTGTTGGAACAGGAAACAGCTATACATTCTCTGCAACAACTGAAGGAAGCTATACAATGGTTGTTAATGTTAGTGATGGAGAGTTATCAGCAACACACAGCTGGGCAATCAGTGTGTCAAGCGCTCCTCCTGTAAACAATCCACCAACTATAGACAGCTATAATCCACTGAATGATGTAAGCCTAACTATTGGTCAAAGCCAAACATTTACTATAAGCGCATCAGACCCTGATGATGATCTTTTGATAACAAAATGGTACATAGATGACCAATTTGTTGTAGCAGGAACTGCACTAATTTTCCCTGCAGTAGATGAAGGAGAGTTTGCATTAAAGGTTAATGTTAGCGATGGCGAGTTCTCAGCAGAACATAGCTGGACAATCACTGTAACACCTCAAGAGGGTAATCAAGCACCACAAATTACATCATATTCGCCAACTGAAACAGAACTAAGGATTTCTAAAGATGGAACAGTTGACTTTAGCGTAACTGCAACTGATGATAGTGGTGCTCCTACAATTAATTGGTATCTTAATGATGCAGATGTTGGAACAGGCAACAGTTACAGCTTTACTGCAACTGGCGCTGGAGATTATACAATCAAGGCTATTGCATCTGATGGAGAATTAACTGATGAACAAACATGGACTGTGCACGCTTATAGCAGGCCAAAAGCAGATACATTTGACGGCAGCACAACTGATTTTGCAGCAATGAGTGATGCTGAGATTGCTAATGCCCAGAATGTAGTTTTGGAAAAAACAGCTTATGGTAAGATTGAGTTTAATCAAGCCCTTGATCTAAGCAATACTATTGACCTTGACAGCTGTGTTGTAATCAGCAATAATATAGCTGGGATTGATAACAGCTGTGTGCCAGAGCTGAACAAGCCAGCAACAATTACTTTATATCATTTAAGTTATAACCATTTGCCTCAGATTTATTATAATAATGGGTTTACTTCAGATCCTTCAGCAGCAACTACTCCATGCAGTTTCTGTACTGTAACCAGCCGTACACCAGCTCCAACAGCTGATGGAACTGTAACATTTACAGTAAGCCACTTTACTGTTTTCACAGTAGGTGGCGGGAATAATGCACCAAATGCAAATGCCGGCCCTGATCAGCGTGTAGCTCCAGGAAATGCAGTAACCTTAAGCGGTTCTGCTTCATCTGACCCAGATGGAGACAGTCTGAGCTATGCGTGGAGCCAGACATCAGGCCCAATTGCAATCTTATCTGACCCAGGCTCTGTAAATCCAACCTTTACTCCCACTCAAACAGGCACTTATGTGTTCCAGCTTATTGTTAGTGACGGCTCATTAGCTGCTTCAGACAGTGTGGCTGTTATAGTTGAAGACACATTATTGGTTATACATGACTTAGAGGTTAATGTTGACGGCAGAAGCACAGATGTTGATAACTATGAAACTATAAGCAGAGAAGCAGAGCCTGGCTCAACTGTTGAATTTGAGATTGTTGTAGAAAATCTTTTTGATAGCACTAATGGCAACCTTGATATAGAAGATATAGAGGTAGATATTGCAATAAAAGACATTGACGATGGGGATGACCTTAAGCAAGAAGAAGATGAGTTTGACCTTGATCCTGGTGATGACAAGACAATCAGATTCTCATTTGATATTCCACTGATTGTTGAGGATGGCACATTTGATGTTGAGATCAGTGTTAGGGGTGAAGACGAATCTGGCAGGGTTCATGAGGTTGAATGGACTGTATTCCTGGAGGTTGAGAAAGAGACTCATCAAATAATAATTGATGATATTCATCTAACTCCATCCTCAGTTAGGTGCAACCAGTACTCAACATTGAGTGTAGAACTAATTAACCTTGGTGCAGAAGATGAAGAGGATGTTGTCATAGAAGTAGAAAGTGTTGAGCTTGGCCTGGGTATAACAGATGAAGGCATTGAGCTCGAGGAAGGTATAGATGATGACAGCAGATACGAAGGCTCATACAGGTTTAAGGTTGAAGAAGACGTTGACCCAGGAAGCTATCCAATAACTGTCAGGGTATATCGTGATGAGGACAACCAAGAGGCTTATGAAACAGTTAACCTTGCAGTTTTATCATGTGAAACAACATCAACAAGCCAACAGCAGGTTTCAGTAGGAGCAACCCCCCCTATATATCCTTATGAGATTCCGCCTTATGCAGATATGCAGGAGCCAAAAACAGAGGTTTCATTCACTGATTCGGATTGGTATTTGACTCTGCTTGCCATGGGTTTTGTAATTTTGTTAGGTGGAGTAATATTTATGGTTGGGGCTGTTATAATATTAAATAAAAAGAAAGGAAGGCGGTTTTAAATTAAATCATTTATTTCTTATCATTTTTTTAATTGTCAGCATTAACCCTAATCATTAGGTTTACTTTCAGCACTCACAATCAGTTGCGCACTTGATCCAGTTTGATACCTTTAATTTCAATTTAATAACAATTAAT
>JAHWIC010000006.1 GCA_019322805.1 Candidatus Woesearchaeota archaeon
TTCTACGGCAATTATTCAACAGCTGGGTTTTACAATATTACTGTAATAATTAATGACGGAGAGCTGACAGATACCCAGACATGGAATTTTACTGTTAATAATACAAACAGGCTTCCAGCAGCCCAGAACGTAAACCTAACATCAACAGACAGCCTTAACAGAACAAATGGAAACCTGATTACATCATGGGGCTTTTATGATCCTGACGGAGAAACCCAGCTTGATAATGAAACAAAATGGTACAATAATAGTGTTGAAGTTGTTGGATTAAGGAATTTAACAATTGTTGGCTCTGGAAATACCACAAAGAATAATGTCTGGCTCTTTAGTGTTAGAGTTTATGACGGCTATGACTGGGGTAATTGGACTAATTCAACTGCTTTAACAATAAAAAACACTCCGCCAACAGCACCAACAATTGACTTATCTCCAGATGTGCCAGTAGAAACAGATAATCTATTGTGTAATGTAACTGTTAATAGTACTGATGCAGATAATGATGTTATGCAATATTATTATAATTGGTATAAAAACAATATCCTAAACAGAACAACATTAAAAACACAAGTATATGATATACTAGGCAGCGGGAATATATCAACTCTTGATGAATGGAACTGCACTGTAATACCTTATGATGGCGAAGCAAATGGAAGTGCTGCATCAGCTAAGGTTATGGTGAATACTGCCCCGGAAGCAGTAAACCCAACATTAATCTCAACAGACAGCCTAAACAGGACAAATGGAACTTTGGTTGGAAGCTGGGATTTCTATGATGCAGATGGCCACAGCCAACAAAACAATGAAACAAAATGGTACAACAACAGTGTTGAAGTTGCCTCTTTAGCAGGCTCAATAAATGTTGGAAGCTCATACACAAGAAAGGCTCAAAACTGGACATTTAGCGCAAGGGTTTATGACGGCTATGACTGGTCTGTCTGGGTTAATTCAACTATTTTAACAATACAAAACCTGCCGCCAGTTCTTGCAACAATAGCAGACATAACTGTCAATGAAACAGGACTAATTAATATAACAGCAAGTGCAACTGATGAAGATGCTTTAACCTACGACATCAATGACTCAAGATTCACAAGAACAGACAATCACTTTACATGGCAGACAACTCTAACAGATAGTGGTGTTTATGTTGTTGCAATTAATGTAACCGATGGTTCTGAAGTAGATTCGCAAAACCTAACTGTTACTGTCCTGGATGCTGTTGATTTTGACAATGACGGCAATCCAGACTTTAATGATACTGATGATGATAATGACGGAATAGATGATTCCTCAGACCGTTTAACCGGAGACATTACTAATATTAATTCAACAATCACGTTAAAGCTTAGGATAAACGGCTCAGAAAGTACAGCTAAAATCTTTAATGAAACCCTTCTCATTAACATAACTGATGCAAATGATAACTCCTTGGTTGAATTTAACTGGAGCTTTGATGCAGGAACCTTAGTTGTTGACTGGACAATAAACTATAATTCAACAGCCGGAACAATAAGGATAGCTAATCTGGACCTGACTTCACAGGGAATAAGAAAGACAGTTTACATAAATCAATCAAGCAGCAGCTATAATTATGTCTGCATCTCTGATATATCTGAGCCGCCAGCCTCACTTCCTTCTGACTGCTCTGGCTATACCAGGGTTGCGTGCAGCGGCAGCAGCGGACAATATACCTGCACTGATTTAGGCAACACATTCAAGGTTTCTGGCCTTGACCACTCTGCTGTTAGAGGAATACAATACACACCACCAAGCGACGGTGATGGTGGGGATGGTGGCGGCGGAGGAGGTGCTAGAGGCCCTGCTGGTGGTTTTGGCTACGGTGGAAGCACAGTAAAAAAGACTGTTTTGAGATTAAATCTAGTGCCGGATGAGATCTACAGGATAGAGCTTGACTTAGCAGACCTGGCTCTTACACATAATTACTTTTCTATAAATAAGAGTTTACCGCAAGTTAAAATCACTATGGAAAAGGTCAGTGAATCAGACGTTGAATTGCCTCTAGTAAACGCTTACCAATACTTTAGGATAACAGCAGAAGGGATGACTAATGACGACCTTAAAAATGCTGAGCTTGAGTCCAGAATAAGCAAGGATTGGCTGGAGATTAGGGATTATGATGAAAATCTGGTTGCTTTAAGTGTCTATGATGGCACCTGGAGTAAACTCCCAACTATTCGTGCTGGAACAATTGATAATGAGCTCTACTTTGTATCCACTACAGATAAATTCGGTTATTTTGCAATAACCTCAGAGCCTAAAGTAATTCCTCCACCTGTTCTGGAGGAAGTTATTGAAGCAGCTGAAGAGGAAGCTGAAGAGATAACAGAAGAAGTTCCTGAAGAGAGAAGAAAAACCTGGAGAGACTGGCTGCCTGTCATAACAATATCTGAGCATAGATATCTTATAGCGCTTGGCCTGGTTGTATTAGTGGCAACCATCATTACTGCATACCATGTAGTAAGCAGAATCAAGCATCCCTATCCAAAGCTTAGCAAGTATATAAAACTCTCTTTAGACAAAGGAAAAAACAAAAACAAGATCAAAAAAGAACTAGTGGATTCTGGCTGGCCGGAAAATATAGTTAATGATGAGTTAAAAAAGTACAAGAAAAAGAATGAATAAAAGAATATTGTTGATTTTATTGAGCTTATTATTGCTGGCTAATATAGTTGAGTCAGTACACATAGATGATGAAGTAGGGGAAAGATTAAACTCTGATGAAGAGGTTTCTGTTATTGTTATACTTAGAGATGAGCCTTTCCAGGAGCAAAGGCCAATTGGGGCATTATCAGCAAAATCAATTTCAGGAGAAGGAATGCCTAAACAAAACTTAGAAAGAAAAAAAGCAATGATTAAAGACCAGCAGGATAAGGTTCTTTCAGGGCTGGATATTGCTGGGGACGAGAAATTATCAGTAAGTTCAGATGCTGATTTAAAACTGGGGCACAGGTATTCCACTTTCAATGGTTTTTCCGGGAAACTAACCCAAAAGGGATTAGAGAAATTAAGGAATGATCCTGATGTAGAGGAAATATTTTTTGATGATATACTAAGAGTTACACTTACTCAGAGTGTGCCTCAGATAAATGCAGACGATGTATGGAAACTAAGATTAAATGGAACAAATATAACCGGCAATGGAGAAACAATATGTGTTATAGACACAGGGATTGATACTGACCACAGTGCCTTTGCTGGAAGGATCCTTGAGCAGTACTGCTATTGTTCTGTTTCGGATTATGGAAGCGGAGGATGCTGCCCTAATAACCAGACAGAAGACTCAAGTGCTGAGGATGATAATGGCCATGGAACACACTGTGCAGGCATAGCTGCTGGAAACCACAGCACTTATACAGGTGTTGCGCATGATGCAGGCATAATAGTGATTAAGGTATGCGACAATGGAGGTAATTGTGCTGAAAGTGATATAAGCAAAGCAATTGACTGGTGTACAAATAATGCATCAAAATACAATATATCAGTTATAAGCATAAGTATCGGTGATCACAGTGAGCATAATACATACTGTAACGGGGATTCTATGGCGCCCCCTATTAACTCTGCAGCAGCTCAGAACATATTGGTTGCGGTTGCAGCTGGAAACGATGGGCATACTGCTGGAATCTCTGCTCCTGCCTGTGTTGAAAATGCCACGCCAGTTGGCACTGTTACTGACAGCGATAGTTCCTTGCTTCACAACCGAGGCAATATCTTAGATTTGATTGCTCCTGGCCAGACAATAACAGCACCATACCTGGGTGGAGGTACAGATTCCTTATCCGGAACCTCAATGGCAACACCACATGTTGCAGGTGCAGCTGCTTTGCTCAAACAATTTATGGAATTATGGAACAGTACAGATATAACACCATTGGAGATTGAGAATGTCTTTAATGATACTGGAAAAAGAATCTATGATTCTAGTTCCAGCAGGTATTATTCTAGGCTTGATATCTTTGCTGCAGTGGTTTCCTATGATACAGCACCGCCAAATGTGGCCTTTGCAGCTCCAACGCCAGATAATATAACAACAGCAAATACAAGCATCTTGATTAATGTAACAGTCACTGACGGCTTAACTACAGACTCTTGTTTGCTTGAATGGAATTATACAAATGAATCCATGACAATGCTTGGCTCTGGTAATAATGTTTATTGTTATAAAAATAAGTCAATTGTTGGCTCTGGAATCTTTTATTACAGGGTTTATGCAAATGATTCAAGCAGCAATATTGGATTAACTGTATTGAGGCAGATAAATATAACAAATACAGCACCAAGCATAACTAGCTTTTATCCGTTTGCAACAACCTTTAATATAGTAGAGCCGAACAATCAGACATTTAATATAACATATTCAGATATTAACAACGACTCAATAACTGTATCATGGTACAGGAATGCAACTCTTGTAAGTAGCTATGATAACTATACATTCTATGGCAATTATTCAACAGCTGGGCTCTATAATATCACTGTAATAATTGATGACGGAACCTTAACAGATTCACAAACATGGAATCTTACTGTAAACAATACAAGCACAGCACCAGCAGCTGACAATTTAGTGCTGAGTTCAACAGATAACCTTAACAGAACAAACGGAACATTAACTGCAATATGGGATTTTTCTGATCCTGACGGTGGAAATCAGCTTGGTAATGAGACCAAATGGTACAATAATTCTGTTGAATTAGATTCATTAAGGAATTTAACATTAATCACCTCTGGAAACACCTCAAAAAACCAGAACTGGAGCTTTAGCGTAAGGGTCTATGACGGCTATTACTGGAGCAGCTGGACAAATTCAACCTTCTTAATAATACAGAATGATATTCCTACAACTCCGGTTATTAATCTAAGCCCTGATGAGCCTCAGGAAGATGACGACCTTTGGTGTAATATCACAACACAAAGCACAGATATTGATAATGATTCCATACAGTATTATTATAAATGGTATAAGGATGGCACTTTAAACAGAACAACCCTATCAATACAGTTATACGATGTGTTGGGAAGCGGAAACACATCAGACGATGAGTTATGGAACTGTACAGTTATGCCTTATGATGGACAGGTTAATGGAACACCTGCTTCTGCTAATGTTACAATAAGCACTCCACTAGGTCCGCAAGGTGGTCCTGATTTTGATGGAGACGGAATTCCTGACTCAACAGATCCTGATGATGATAATGATGGGATAAATGACACTTTAGATAGACTAACAGGAAATGTCAGCAATATCAATTCAACAATTACAGTAAAGCTATGGGTAAATGGCTCAGAAAATACAACCAAGATATTTAACGCAACATTGCCTGTTAATATAACAACTGAGGATAATGCTCCTTTGGTTGGATTTAATTGGAATTTTTCAGATGCAACCCTTGTTGTTAACTGGACTATTGACTATAGGGCTGCAAACGGGACAATAAGAATACAAAATCTTGATTTAACTTCAGCAGGAACAGGAAAAACAGTTTTCATCAATAAGTCAGACAGCAGCTATAACTATGTCTGCATTGCTGATGATGAAGCAACACTTGTATCAGAGCTTGATGATGAATGCTCTGGCATTATTCCTATAAAGGTTGCATGCAGCGGCAGCAAAAGCCAGTATTCTTGTACTGACCTGGGCAATTCTTTTAGGGTTTCTGGCCTTGACCACTCTGCTGTCAGGGGAATATATGTGGCGCCTAGTGGCGGCGGTGATGATAGTAGTGGCGGTGGCGGCAGTAGCGGTGGTGGCGGCGCTGCGTTTGTTGGCAGCACAACAAAGAAATCAATCATATTATTAGACCTTGAGCCGGATAAAATATATGAGATAGAGCTTGACCTGGCAAACCTGGCTCTTACACATAATTACTTCTCACTAAACAAGGCCTTGCCGCAGCTTAAGCTCACTATGGAACTGATTGATGAAGGTGCTGTTGAATCTCCTCTAACAAATGCTTACCAATACTTTAGGATAACAGCAGAAGGAATGACTGATGATGACCTTAAAAATGCTGAGCTCGAATTTAAGGTAAATAAGGATTGGTTAAATGTTAAGGGTTATAGTGAAAACATGGTGGCTTTAAAGATATATGATGATGGCTGGAACAGGCTTCCAACATTCCGTTTCACCTCAGTTGCTGACGATATCTACTTTAAATCAAACACCTATAGATTTGGTTATTTTGCAATAACATCAGAATCTGCACAAATTATAGAAATGCCTGAGGAGGAGCCGGTTGAAGGTGCTCTGGAAGAGATAACCGGTGCAGTTACCAAGGAAGAAAAAGAAGAGACCTGGAAAGAGAAGCTGCCTGTAATAAGGTTAACAAGGAAAGAATATTTTGCACTGCTTATTATAGTTACATTAGCAGCAACCTTGCTTATTTTATCCTTTACAATAAAACGAGCCAGAGATCCTTTCCCAAAGCTGAGCAGATATGTAAAGCACTCTCTCGATGCCGGCAAAAAGAAAAGCCACATAAGAAAAGAACTTGTGAATATAGGCTGGCCGCAAAATGTAGTTGATCATGAGCTAGGGAAGCATAAGAAAAATGAGTAAGAAGATAATATCCCTCAATGTAGATGAAGATATTTATTCACAGTATTCTAAGCTCTGTAAAGAGAAAGGTTTAATAATATCAAAACAGGTTGAGAACTTCATGAAAAAAGGGGTAGAAGATGAGGAATAGGATCTTGGTTTTAGCCTTGCTTTTCATCATTCTGCTATCTATAGGTGTATTTGGAATAAGAATATTTGAAAGAGAAGACCTTAGGCCAGGTTTTGTATATAGGGTAGAACTTAATCAAAGTAATCTGGCTCTTACGCACGATTACTTCTCTGTAAACAAAGCCCTGCCATGGGTTAAGCTTACAATGCAGAGGATTACTGAAGCAAGCGCTCCATCCAACATAAGCAATGCCTATGCATACTTCAGGATAGCGCCAGAAGGTATGACAAATTATGAGCTTAAGAATGCCGAGCTTGAGTTCAGGGTAAGCAATAAGTGGTTTGAGGATTATGATCATAATGAAAGCCTGATTGTTTTAAACGTATTTGACGAGTACGGCGGTGTTTGGCATGAGCTGCCTACTGAGTATACAGGATATATAAATGGTCATGCCTATTATAAAACCAACACAGAGAACTTTGGTTATTTTGCAATAACAGCAAAACCCAAGCCTGTTGAGGAAGAGCCGGAGTTTATTGATGTAGTTGAGGAAGAGCCGGGAATAATCATGCCAGCTCCAAGAAAGACCCTGGAAGAGAGGTTAAAGGAAATACCCACATACATATATCTCATTTTAATCAACATTGTTGTAATTTCATTACTTATTCCAATAGTTTATTCTGCAATATTCAAAATTATGCATCCTTACCCAGAACTCACCAAATATGTAAGAAGCTCTATTCGTAAGGGTGGAGAAATAGATGAAATAAAAAAGGTACTTATAGGTGCTGGCTGGCCAAGGGATATAGTGCGTAAAGAATTAGATGCATACAAAGAGAGGGCAATCCCTGAGCATATGGTTAGTACAGAACAAGAGGCTCCTACGGAGGAAGAAGAGGTTTTGAAAAAATGAGCATTGATCTGTTTTTTGTATCTATATCAGAGCAGGCATACATTATATCTCTTACTATAATCACATTAGTAGCAACTTTTTTTATAGTATTCCTTACAGTAAACAGGCTCAAGAATCCTTACCCAAGGCTTAGCAAATATATAAAGTCTTCCCACAATAAGGGCAAGGAATTAAGTGAGATAAGAGAAACACTCATAAACGCTGGCTGGGATGGGAATATCATAGATAACGAATTAAAGAAATATCACTGAACAACAAAGACCTTATCGTTTTCTCTTGCTGTTTTGTTTAATTTTATAGCAATTCTCTGTCCTTTTTTTGCTGTTTTTATTTTTTTATGCTTTATTTCCATTGAGCTTATATTCTGGCTTATGGCTCCTGTCTTGTTCCCAATGATTATTATCTCATCATTAAGTTTTAATGGCTTGTTTTCCATTAATAATTCAGCAACCTTGATTTTTTTATAGAAGTTTTTGATTTTGCCCACATAGAACTTTTTCTTAGTTGCTTTACCACCATAGCTGTCAGTCCATTCATCAATCGGTTTACCCAAATAAAAACCAGTCGAGAAATCACGGTTGTAAACAGTTTTTAATTTTTGGATATTATTTTTTATTTTTTTTAATATTGATTTATTTTTATTTTTTTTAATCAATGATTTTTTAATATTGAATTTTTTCATTGATTTTAGGATATCACCATAACACTCTGTTACAACGCTGACATATTCAGCGCTTCTGTTCCTCCCTTCAATCTTAAAACCATTAATCCCGGCATCGATTAATCTATCTAAGAAAGGCAATGTGCACAAATCCTTTGCACTCATCACATAATTATTGCCTAACCTTAACTCATTCCCTTCTTCATCAATTATCTTGTATTCCCGTCTGCAATTCTGCAGGCAATCTCCTCTGTTTGCAGATTTCCCAAAAACAAACTGGCTTGTAAAGCATCTTCCAGACATAGAAACGCACATTGCACCATGGACAAAAACCTCAATCTCAACCTTAATCTTCTTATTTTTAATTTTTTTAATGATTTCTTTTATTTGTTCTAGGCTGCATTCTCGTGCTAAAACAGCTCTTTTAATCTTAAACCTCTTATAATAAGAATATAATGAGCCAAAATTACTTACAGAAGCCTGAGTTGATAGATGGATTGGTATTTTTTGCTTTTTACATTCCTCTAAAACAGCAAAATCCCATGCAATAACAGCATCAATTCCAGCTTTTTTTGCCTGTTTCAGGAGCTTTCTTACTTTCTCCAGCTCATCATCATAAATAATTGTGTTTAAAGTTAGGTAAGCCTTAACATTATTCTTATGGCACTGCTCAACAACCTTTTTTATTTGGCTTAACTCAAAATTATTTGCAGTAATTCGCATGTTTAATTCTTTAACACCAAAATAAACAGCGTCTGCTTTTGCGTTTATGGCTGCAGAAAGCATTGGTAAATTACCGACTGGTGCTATAAGTTCTGGTTTCATATCAAATAGGAAACCAATTCAGTTTAAAAAGCTTTATTTAAGAGAGAAAAAATCCAGCCAGCCAAGGCAGCCGACGGATTTGCTACGCAAATCCTACTCGCCATCCCGGACGGAGCAACCCCTGGCTCGCCGGCGCCTTGGCTGGATTTTTTCTCAAAGCCAACAACAATGGCGCAGATGAGGCGGGGGTCGCCCCAGTGACATGCGAGTGAGCTCGAGTGGAATGGCGAGCGAGCCTCTCGCGAGCCTCGCAAGTCACAGCGAACTCGCTCACATTTCAATGGGTGCCGAATAGCTTGCGAAGTATTGGAAACTTGAAGTTTCCAATGCATTGGAAATCTTTGATTTCCAAAGCAAGCGTCTGCCGCCTTTATTGTTGTTGGCGTAAATATTTCAGAATCAGAAACTCAAATCTTCAACATTAACAATCTTCTTGCTCTCAATCCTGGGGCAGGCTGCATTAACCCATGCTTGTATAAAGGGAAAGTTTTCTAATTCAGCCTCATTAATCATATCAGAAACAAAGATATAGCATTTCTTCTTCGACTTCTTCTTTAATTCAATTGCTTTCTTCAAGTTATACTGTCCTGGTTTTGTCGAGACTAAAATCCCGACATTATCTGCAGAATAAAACTTCATCAAACTAACCTTTTTCTTTTTCTCATGCTCTTCAATATCCTTCTTATCAATCATAGAGAATGAATGTGTAACAGGCATCAAAATAAACACCTCTTTCTTTGTCTTTAACGCCAAACCAATTGGATGGAACTTTCCGCTTCCAAAATACAGAAAGCAGTCAACTTTATCAGCTATGCTTTCAGCAGAGCTGAAATCACATCCAAGAACCTGGCCTTTGTACTGCTGTTTGCCTTTTCCTATGAGCACCTTTTTGTTGTGCTTTTCAAGCTGTCTCTTGATATCATCCAGATGCTCAACAAACTGCACTGTTGTAACTAAACCAATCCTTTTTGGCAGTTTATCTATTATTTTCTTATCCAGCTTAACCTTTCCTTCACATTTTGCGGGTATAAACAGTGTTTTCATAATTGTAAAAGCAAATCATTAGGGTATAAATAGTTTTGGTTAATATTACTCGGAAATCCTGCGTAAAAAATGCAAAAGATTTATAAAGCCAATTCACCTATATCACTTGTATTGGTTACACTGAGCCAGTAATAACCAAAAAAGAGAGTTCTAGTGCCACAGTTACCAAACTGGGGTGAAATCGTGAGAAAACTAGGTAAAATAGAGGTAGCTATGAGAATCTGCCTCAGGGAAAGTGCAGCAAAGAAGCTGATATCAATCTTCTTTGCATTAATCATTACACTATCCTCTATCCCTGCTTATTCACTTGCAACAGAAAGCGATGAAACTGACTTCAGGATTCCAATCTACCCTGTTGTTACAGCTTCTGACATAACAAATCAATTAAATGCCCAATATCAGCCACAGTCGCCTGACTCAAAAATACACAGCCAAATTAAGGATCAGATAAAACAAAGGCCAAAAGATAAGCTTAGTGTTGTTCTAAGAGTAAAGAATGATGAGCAGCTTGAGCATATTTCTAAATTAATCAGGGATAAAGGAGGCCGTATAAAGGGCAAGTACAAGATTGGTGATGTTATTGCTGCTGATGTTCCAGCTGGAGCTATCCAGAGCTTAGCAGGATATTATTCTATTGACGAAATTGCACCTGAAAGAGGATACCAGGCATTTTTGAGCGAGAGCATACCTAACCTAGGCATAGAAGCGTATGCATGGGACAATAGCATTACTGGTAATGGCATAAAAATAGCAATCCTGGATACAGGAATTGATTATAACCATGAGATGTTTGATAACACTCAAATAATATCCCAGACCTTTGTTGGTGAGCCATCTATTGATGCTAATGGCCATGGAACTCATTGTGCAGGAATAGCAGCTGGAAATGGCTTATACAAAGGAGTTGCAAAAGGGGCTTCTTTGCTTAACTCAAAGGTTCTTGATTCTAATGGAATAGGAACAACATCATCCATTATTGCAGGCATTAACTGGGCTGTTGAGCAAGATGCTGATATAATCTCAATGAGCTTTGGCTCGACAATCAGTGAATTTGACGGTCCTCTGGCAGCTGCAATAAGGGAAGCAATAAGCCAAAATATAATATTCATAGCTGCTTCTGGAAACTGCGGCAGTGGTTGCGGCGGATTTTATGGAGTAACTTTCCCAGGCAGCATGCAAGAGGTTATAACAGTTGGAGCTGTTGATGATAATAATGCTCATGCTTATTTCTCTTCTGGACAGAGTTTTGGAAATTACATAAAGCCTGATGTGGTTGCTTATGGTGTTAGTATAATTTCATCTTACAAAAATAATGATTACAAAACCATGAGCGGAACCTCAATGGCAACTCCATTTGTATCTGGAATTGCTGCTTTGATGCTGGAAAAGAATTCAAGCCTTACTCCCTCAGAAATAAAGCAAAGATTAGAAACAAATGCAATTGATCTTGGCGTAGCTGGAAAGGATACTAAATATGGTTATGGAATGCCTGATTTAAAAGAGATATTTGAAAGTAATGAAACAATAGACGAAACAGATGACTTAACAAATCTTTCTTCTACTTCACCGACACAGACTGTTTCTGGTGTTGAACCTCAACCAGTCGATGATTTAAATGCAACTATAGAGCCGTTAAGCATGTATATAGCAGAATACCTTGCTGCCGGATGTTCTACTCAGCAAGTATGCGGTGGAACCTGCTGGGTTTGTTCAAAACCCGAAGCCCCTCATTTTAATTGTGACGAGTCAGATGGACAAGGATGGTGCTGCCCGCTTGGAGCACCGTATCTTTATGAGGGTTATTGCTATGATGACCCAACTATTTATGGCTGTAAGGTGGACTCTCCTTACTATTGCGCAAAAACCGGTGGAGGTTGTTGGCCTGGCCCGTCATATTGTGATGTTTCTGAATCTTGTGGAGGTAGTTGGCATGCTTGTGAGGATGTAAATGATATATTCTCATGTGTTGGTGGAGAGCCTTATTGCTGTTCTGAGGACTACCCTTATTATTGTGAAGCTGATGGAGACTGCCATAGAAGTTTGTCTACATGCGATTCTGGAAGCGAGGAGGGAGATGGCGTATGTGACCCAGGAGAATGGGACCAAGAAGATGGCTGCCATCAATGCGATAATGACCAATGTGTAAGTTACGTCTGGGAAGAATGTTATGATCATGAAGAATTATGTTGCGATGGAGATAATACTGATGATAATCCGGAAACAACATTTGGCCAGTATATTTGTATGGATAATAACGAATGGGCTGTATGCGCGCCAGACCTTTATTGGTGCGGTTTTGGCTGTCATGATGAATGCGCGCAACAAGATAACTATTACTGCACTTACCAGGAGGGATTTTGGAAATGGAGGGAATGCAACAACGGATGCTCAGGCCAAAGTTGCATAACCTCAATATGCGGCAATGGCTTATGTGAAGAGGATGAATCAACAACAAGCTGCCCTACTGATTGTAATTCAGATATAAAGATTATTGATTTTGTTAATCCGCCAACAGAACTTACAGAAGGTCAATCAACATCCATCTCTGTCAAACTTAAAAACTTTGGAAGCGTTTATGACTCAACTAAAGTAGAGGTTGGCATAATCCCTACTGATTTCTTTATTAGAGGTTTCTCATCGACCAGTTATTCTGATATTCCTGGCTGCTGTGAGGCTAATGAATATTATGATACAAGAGAGGTTTCACTTAGTGCAGGTCAAGAGCAGATAGTCACATTTAATCCATATGCTCCTTCAAGAGACTCTTATGACCATTGCTGGGATGACTGGCCAGCATGGTCAAACTCATTCAAGATTGTAGTTGTTGCTTACACAAACTGTGGCGATGTTGATTTTGAAAAAGAGGTGCCTGTTGATGTATCAATTGACCCCTGCCCTGGCGAGTGCAGGGATTATAATGAATATTCCTGCGATGGTGATGTTATAGAGAAATGCGCATTGCAGTCTGATGGCTGCTATGAGCGTGAAAGTATCCACGTATGCAGCAGGGGAACATATTGCCAGGAAGGAAAGAGCACATGCCAGACAAGCACAAAATACACGGATATACAGGTTGAGGATGCTGCTGATGGAAAGCTGGTTTACAAACAGCCGGGGGATTTATTAAAAATACGCCTAGATCTTAAATCTACTGAGACGATATATTTAGATTACGATGTTTCTGCATTCCAGCTGCTGGACGGGGGATGCAACTTAGGCAACGTTTATATGAATTCTGACAAGGAATGCATGTTTGAAATATCCAATGATGCTGATACAGGTACCTATCATTTTAAAATAACCGGGGGAGATGTAGAGAGGATTGGAGTGATTGATGACCCAACCTTGTTGATAATAACAAATAAAGATAAATTGAGTGAGCGGTTTGATAATGATATAGGTGTAAGTGATCTACTTGAACAAGCCTATGAAACTGCTTCTAAGGGAGAGAGGGGTATTGTTTATGACTTGGGCATCGAATTAGGCGGGCACCCCTGGGAAGATTATCAAAATGATTACAGGGAGGATCCATTAACCCCCGAAATGAATGATAACTCTTATTCATTACAAATCGGGCAGTTTATCAGAGAGAAATGCAAAACATGCGACAACATCATAATCCTTGGTGATGATTTTGTAGTGCCCCATTACAGAAGGGATATTGCTAACTATGAAGGCTGGTGGTTGTTTGAGGAGCTTGTAAAAGATAAGGTATATTCGGATATACCTTACATTATAGACACAAAACCAACATTTTCCAATTTAGATGAGTTCTTTGATGACGAAAAGGTGGCATTTGTAGTGCCTGACAGTCTTGACCCTACCACAAGAAATAAGGTAGAGCTACTAAAAGCTTCATTGGTAGATAAGTTCAGGAATAAGAATTCAAACCTATTGTCAGTAAATCAAATACAAGAAAAAAGCTCTTCGCAGGTAGGGTGCAACTCTTTCGATGATTTAGAAGAGCGCACTTTAATAATCATAGGTACTGAAGAAACCAATAATGCTGTCGCATGCTTGCCATTCGTGAGCGAGTTTGAGAATACCATAAGTTTAGAAAGAAACGTTTGGAGTGATGGTGAAATAGCTATCATTTTGAGGGGGAATGTGGATTCTATAACTGCTTTTGATGATTTATTGACCCATAACTTCCCAGATAATCTGCTTGACGCAAGTATAATCTATATACAGCAAGGTATTCGTGCAGTGATTGATGAAACACAAGACTTTCTTTGTCCGCATGTCAATGACCCTTCCGACGGTTTCTTTAAGGGATTAGGGCTAGGAGAATGTAATGACTTTTTGACTGGTTGTCAGGCAGGCGATGTAGTTAGCGGAGTGCTTGTGTATGGAGATATCAGGGATGCAGGTTACTATTGTCTAGGCATTTGTGGCAGGGAAGGCAGCATAGTATGCGGCTTTGCTGCATTCGGGGTAATTTCAACTTTTAGTGGACCAGGGGACTTAGGAGTCACTTTAGTTAAACAAGTAGGTAAAAAAGGAGGACCTGAGCTAGTTGAGGCAATCGTCAGAATATTTGGGAAACAAGGTGATGATGTAGCTGGGAAAGTAATCAAGGAATTTCCACTGGACGAGATTGCTGCAAAATTACTTAGTAAGAACATTGATGAAGTAAAATTCAAGGACATTAAAAAAGTATACTCATTCATATTAAAGAATGCAGATATCATCAAAAAAAATTCTAAAAGGATAATAAAAGAATTGGGCGGCGATGAAAGTATTATAAAAATAATGCTAAAAACCGATATTGGTGCAAATGCACTTCTAAAATGGGGTCCAGATGCACAAAAGGGGCTTTACAAAGTATTTAATAAACAGGGAAAAGAATTTGCAGAGGAATTATTGCAGCAAAACCCCAAAGCATTCCACGCTTTAACAGAGTATTTAGGCCGATACCCCGGGGACATTAATCCAAGTATGGGGCGTCAACTTAGGGATTTTGTTGATAACTTTGATTATTATGATTGGGTTAAGGCAGGAGGCTATAAGAACATAGATAGTGCTAGCTTAGTTGTTTCTGAAGTAACAGGCGAGATACCTGAAGAAGCTGGAGGCATTTTATTCGGCATTGGTAAAACACCAGACGGCAAAACATGGCTTGTTAAAGGTGAAGCTGTGGAGTCAGCCCTTGTCAGGCAGCAAAATCTGAATGATTTAGCAGCCTATAGGGTGGATAAGATACTGGACAAACAAAATCCACTGGTACGCATTGCAGAGGCTCATGAACTTCCAAATGTAAAGATGTGGGGGGATTCTGGACCTTCCACAGGCCCGGAACTAAATGCATTCGTTGTAGAATGGGTTGAAGGCGCCTCTTTTGAGAAACTTGGTGGCAGAATAACAAAGTTACAAAAAATGGCTGTTCAGGAAAGATTCTTGAGGGATTTCTGGATGGGAAATTTTGGAAGGCATTCACACGATTTCATGATTACACCTAAAGGAAAGGTCTTTTTTTATGATAATGGTTATTCTTTAAGCGTTATACCTGGCTTTTTAGACGAGTCTGTTAGTTTTGAATCTCTATTTAGCCATAAATACTTAGATCCTGCTGGAAGAGGAAAGATAGCAGTATTTGAACAAAATGACATATACAAAGAACTAAGAGAAATATTTGACAAACAGGGAAGTAAGGAGATAAAAGAGATATTACATCCTGAAGCAGAAAGAATAGCAAGGATTACCAGAGAAGAATTAGAAGCTGCTTTCGAAGAGGCTGGTGTAGACAATTCTGATGAAATTATAAATCATCTAATTAGGAGGAGGGATGAAATAAAAATATTGTTTGGTATCTCGTGAAATGGAAACCTTTAATCGTATAAAGGATATAGAAACATCAGGTATAAGTAATAGAGGGACATTTAGAAAGAATATCTCTTTCCTAGCTGATTGTTTCCTTTTCGGTGATTCTAGGACAATACAGAATTACGCTTTAGAGAAGTTATTAAAGTACGAATGGGATAAAGAAAAAATTGAGTTTCTAAAAGGATTATTGGAGAAGAAAACTAAGCAGCGTTTAATTTATTTCAGACAGAGTAAGGAATCAGTTATTCAGGATTTAATCTGGTTAGCCTCCCAAAAAAAGCGTACTGAAGGGTTTTATAGGAGGCTGATTGCATTGAGGCATGATTCTTGCGGGGAAATGGTTAGTCCTCTACTCATTGATAATAAGTTTCTTCGTAATTGGTTGGATATTTGTTATATAAGAGAAAGAGACAGGAAAAAATTATACCGCTTAGGAGATGTTAATAAAGAAGAAAGATTGAAAATTATTAGGGAGCTAATAAAGAATGGCACAACATCAAAAGCAAGAGAGTTGGCTATAAAAATATTGGTATATAATTACTCATTTAAGGTTTACTATAAAATATTAATAGATGCTCTCTTATTCAACAGCTCACGATCTGCTCAAATGGGAGCACTGTCCCAAATAGAAGAGATAACCCGTACTGATGTATTTGGGCTTTCCTTATCCAATATTGAGGAAATAAACAAGTACATTATGAAGAGAATCGGTCAGTGTAAACCGAACATTAAAGGAGAGCCAATTTCTTTTGCTAAATCCTTAAACCGCATTCTGATAAGCATGCTTACTAATATAAATTTGGATAAAGAAGGTTGGGATGAATTTGACAGATTAAGGAGTAGTCGTCTAAAAGGAGGCAAGGGAACTTGAGACAACCTAAGAATTTAGCGGCCTTGAAATCAATAATCTGCCTAGTCATAGCATTATGCCTTGTTGATGCATCTTTAGCTGTTTCTAAAAGCTTTGAGACTGTTGCAGTTGCTAGGATTGTTGGTGACGAGCCAGAGGAATTAAGGAAACAATTAGAGGTCTCTTCCATGGATCTGAAAAAAGCTTCATATTTTCCGCATGACCAGCATTTTGACCATACCGAAGATAAAGTTAAGGTGCTGGAAGAGAATTTTCCTGACCATTATATCTTAGAACCCTGGGATCTCCTTCTTCAAATACCAATCCCCTCCTGGAATTGGACAGACATAGACAAAGACGTAAATAGCTGGAATAAAGATATTTTCTTAGCAATAGAGGCTAGAGGAAATGTTGAGGATAACACAATACAGTCAGAGTCCTTAGAAGCATATGAATGGATAATACGTTATGGTCTATTAGACTTTTTAGTCCAGTCTGGTGGTGCAGGTACAGGACTGCATGACCTCAATTTCTACAGTGATCCGATTGATCCATCTTATTTAGAGAACTGGAAAAATGAGTTCGCAACTAACGATGTTTTATTTGTATTTGACTCTGATTATGCTGGTTTATATTTACCCAATCAAGACTCATTTATCAAAAGGATCGGGCAGGATGCGATTGTCGTGAGCCCATTATCTTATGCAAGCAGGGAATTTGTTAGGGCTTTTATCTGTAATCTAGGAAAATATCCTCAAATAGGCGAGGTTTTTAGGCAGGCAAGGAACAATTATTATTGGGGCGTTGATGTAAATGAGGAACTTATAGGGCTGGGGATGCTTTCTTATGCATTATACGGAAATCCAACAGCTAAAGTGACAATACCTTATTACAATGAAAATGAGATTGAGGAGTATTGTGAGAATTACCTCGATTATTATCCTTCCCAAAGCGAATTAGCCATGACCTCTCAAGGATTTTCAGCACAAGGAGAACTTACAAATGTGTATAGTAGACTAACCACTTTACAAATAGACAGTTACGATGTTGAAGACATAGGGAATCACTCTATTCTCACAACAGACAAAACAGTACAAAATTATATCTTGGATGAGCTGGTTCTCCCTATAACAACGCATGTGCATGAACTTCCCTTAAAGTCCGTAGTCTTAAATATCTCTGTAATTTCGTTTGAAGACCCAGTCGATGTTACTATTCCTAATTTGCCTGGGTGGGAAGATGCCTTTGTAAACAGAACATGTTTTATTGATTCGCAGCCAGCAGGCATTAGCTATTCACATTCATTCACAGAAGACTCTGAAATGATCCTTGTTTCAGTCAATCCTGTGGAGGTTATAAACTGCACAGAAGGCAGGCTACGTTTGTATAAAACAACGCAATATAAAATAGAATATCTGCCTAATTCGCCTGTTTTAATAGAGTATGTTCATTATCCTGACGAGCTATTGCCTGAACAACACGGCACCATCTATGTAACTTTAAGGAATATAAAGACAGAACCAGCTATAGGAAACCTAGTTCTAAAAGAAGGCAGTAAGGTTGTTGCTGAGAAAGACGCCTCAATGACACAAGAAACGCAGATGTTTAACATTGGTTTCACTGCCCCAGCAGAAGAAGGGCTAAGGACATACACAGTTGGCTTCGAGCAAGACAGTGAAATAAAAACAGAAACAAGCTTTAGAATAAACATAGATCTATTAAGCGCAGACCTTCTCATACCTAGAAGAGTTGGAACTTCAACTACTGTATTGTTGAGGTTATACAACAAATTAAGCGAGCCATTAAACATACAGATAAACCATTATCTGGAAAATGGCGATAATGTTTTGGATTCAGGCTCTTTATCAAGAACATTAACTCCAGGTTTCAATATAATTGATTTAACTTACAGCAATCTTAAGAAAGAGGATCAAAGCTATAATGTTTTGGTTGATTTGCTTTATGCTAATAGAAAAGAGGTTCTATCCGGCTCAATTGTAACAAATCATCCTCCAATCTTAAACTATATCCCAGATATTATAGTTAATGAAGGAGAACCAGTTATAATTAATACAGATGCTACTGACTTTGATTATGATTATCTGACTTACAGCATATCCGGACCTGTTGGCGATGATGGAATCTGGTATACAGATTATGATTCAGCAGGCACCTATACAGTTACAGTAACAGTTAATGACGGCTACTTAACAGATTCGCAGGAAGTCCTTATAAAAGTAAATGATATAAACAATTCCAGAAAGGTTGTATTCAGGGACTGCAATTATGGAGTTTATAGGGGCGGATTTGCTGAGATAGCTCTAGATTCAGACTTTGATGGCAGCTTAGAATCATGGTATTCCAACAGCCAGTTTGAGGAATTAGGTCAGCACTTTGGATTCAGAACTAATGAGGACTGGCCTCTTGGAACTTGCCTGCATGCTTCTGATTTAATCTGTGTTGAGGACAGTGATAGTTCTGATCCAGACTGGTACAATAGTGGTGATAGCTATCCTGATCCTAAATTTGAGCAAGGCGGTACCTGCGATACAGACACTATACCTAATCCCCTCTATAAAGACCATGAGGTATGTGAGGGCAATATTGGTTGTGATTACCCTATCTGCACTGCTGATTCAGACTGCGGCATTAATGAATGGGTTGGTGATTATTACTGCATAAATAACACTGTTTATCATAATTATAGGAATCACAGCTGCATTTATGCTGGAACATATAATTCTGATTGCGTATATTCAGATGTGCCATTATTAATGGAAAACTGCACTGCTTCGCAGGAATGCTATGACGGCCAGTGTATTGATATTGCCTGTTATGCTGAACAAGACTGCGGCAATGATGGCTATTTAGGAGCTTACTGTACAGAAACAGGAATCTATAATGATTACCGCGACTGGACATGCAATGCTCCCGGAACATCATTTGCTTCCTGCACCCATGTTGACACAACAGAGTACATAACATCATGCAACACTGACCAGATCTGCGTTTATGGCGAGTGTGTTGACAAGAACTTCTACATACTGGGGACATTTGAAGATGGAAGCACAGAGAAAGAGATTAAGTATCTGGTTGCTGGCAATGAAACAGTGTACATACACCTTCCAAAACACTCAGAGATAAGGAATGCTACTGTTAATGTAATGGGTGGTGTGGAGTGAAAAAACAAATACATCTGCTGACTAGCATCTTTGTGTTTATGCTAGTCTTAGCAGGATTTGTTTATGCTGCTGACTATGTTGAATTTTCGCAAGCCTACCTGGACGCTAAGGGAATAGCTCCTAATGAAACATATCCTGTTAAGTATGCAACTATTGATACATCAGGCAAATTACAGACATCTATCAGAGAATACAGATACTCTTCCAGATTATATGAAGACGAGATACCAGATGAATTTAGGAACTATACCCTTGTGGAGTACAGGCAATATCTGGAGAACAAAACCTTATCAGAGAACTCTCAATATTCTGGTTCAAGGATACTTAGTTTCTTTGACCCAATAACTGGTGAATCAATTCCAGCAGAAGATAACCCATTCCTCCTTTCGAATGTGCCGTGCACTCCTTCCTGCAACGAATATTATGATTTAACAAATTATTATTGTGATGCCACTTATTGCTATGCTACATGTATGAGGACAGCAGGCTGTAAAGGCGATTGGGAATATGAAGGCAAGGATTCAGAAGAAGTAGATGATTATGATGATGACCGAATAATAGGTATAGATGCTATATTTGATCCAGATGAGGAAAATGATTATTGTTCTAATGACGCATGTTATACAGATTATTGTTACAAAGTGGAAATAAGGGTGAGGGCAGGAATAGCTGATTGTAGTGGTTCAGGTTGTGAGCCAAAGCCAGATGAAACTGATATTTGCATTACTGTAGATGTTGATGAGGATATTACCGAGTTTGGATCTTATTATGATGTCATGGACGATTGTGACCCTTATTATTATGATGATTTTGGTTATACGAGGACTATTGATGAGGATAATGTCTATATTTATCCTTATAACTATGGTTCAGTAAGCAATGACCAAGGTTATTTTGATAAAACCTGGGGTGATGAGCGGTTTGACGGAACAATAGACTATGAACAGGTTTGGGATTGGACTTTTGGGGATATAAGAGCAGAATTTTATTCAAAAGAATGGTATGATGCTGACTCCTATAACACTCAATGCACTAAACCAGACTGCAATGTTGATTCTGATTGTTCTGGAACAAAACCCTATTGTCTTAACCAAGTGTGTGTTCAATGCAAGCAGGATAGCCACTGCACTTATGTCTGCAGCAGCAATAATAACTGTATAAGATGCAAACAAAATACTGATTGCGGAATTAATGGCTGGCGTGATATTCCTACTTGCAATAATAACGATGTTTATGATTACTATAGGACTTACACGTGCAATAATCCTGATACGGCATCTGCTTCTTGCTCTGCTCCAAATGATAACTTCCAGTTTAAAACTGACTGTGGTGAAGATACTCCAGGTCCTTGGGGGCCTAATTATTGCAGTGATGGCAATGTAGTTCATACAAGGACAATTTATACAGCAGGATGTTCTGGTCCTAGCGGAAGTGCAGCATGTTACACTGATGAGGAACAAGACACCCAGATTGTAGAAACCTGCACTTATGGCTGTTCAAACAATGGAGGACCTCATTGTGTTGTTCCTGAGTGTATTGATGATTCAGGCTGTTCTGCAGACGGCTGGACAGGTGAATTAGTTTGTAATGCTGATGGAAATCTATGGCAGAACTGGGTAGACTGGTCATGCCAGAATCCTGCAACAGAATCAGCAGCTTGTGTAGATAGTTATGAATCAAAACTAAAGGCATCATGTGATTGGGGATGCCTTATTGAGCCTGGAAATGATATATGCGACCCAAATATTCCTCCAAATATAGACGAGTTTACTGCAGAAGTATTAGTTTACAGAACTAACACTTCAGTATTAACCTGCAAAGGAACTGATCCTAATGGAAATTCAGAGCTAAACTCAGCTGCAATACAATACAAAGCACCATCTGGCAGCTGGCAGGACCTGACTGCAACAAAACAAGGGATATCTGGAGGCAAGGTTGTGTTTACAGCAGATTTTATTCCGGCGCCAGCTGCAGAACTAGGAACATATGACCTGCAATGCAAGGTTACAGATGATGGTGGAAAATCAAGTGACTGGAAAAGCATAACTATTGATGTTGAGGATTATCCTACAGAGTTTACATTCCCAGGAGTGCAGGACCATTCATCCTTTGAGAATCCAACACTTGCAGGAGAATGGATAAACTTTACAGCAAACCTGTATGACCCAGATAGTGTTGCAGCGCCAATCAAGCTTGTTATATGCGATGATGCTGGTTTGAATGGGCTAAGCTGCGCTAATCAGCAATATTGCTATGATGGCTACAAGCCCCATGGAGCTTTCTTATGCACCTATGACTCAACTGGTTATAGCACTGGAAGCTATGACTGGACAAGCTATGCAATCAATTTCATAGACGATGTTATAGCAGGAAACACAGGTACATTCTATACTATAAACCAGCCATTGAATCCTGAAATCTTCTTTGATTCAATTCCATTATGGAATTATAACGGCTATTATGAAGGCACAGAAACAATATCATTCAAAGAGCCTTTAATCAATGCGCTTAATGCATGCACACCAGATGCAGATGATTTCTGTCTTTTGCCTTTTACAATTGAAACATATTCAGGAGGCTTGTTCAAGCTTTCAGATTTAAGAATACGCTATGCTTTGTATGATAATGAAGCTCCCCAACTGCATCCAGTCCAAAACATAATTGTAAATGAAGGTGATTTGGTTACAATAACACCTACAGCCTATGATCCTAATGGTGATGTTGTTGCATTTACAATATCAGAACCTGTTGGTGATGATGGAATCTGGCAGACTGGTGAGGATGATGATGGTGAATATGTAATCTCAATAACAGCAAGTGATGGCTGGCTGACAGATTCTATTGATATAACCCTTAAAGTTCTTGAACTAATTGATCCTGGCGCAGGCGGAGTAGTGAGATACAAGGATGTAACCATAATAGTGCCGCCTGGAGCTCTTCCTGAAAATAATTTTACAGCAATAGAAGTAAGCGAAATGAATGAGGATGATTATGTTCAGGAAAATAATCTAAGGATAGCAGGAAAGGTATATAGATTTGAGCCAAGCGGAATGGTCTTTGACCCGCCACTTCAGATAGAGATTGAATACAATGAATCAGAGATTGATGATGAGGATTCAATAGATGCATTCCTGTATAAGTTAATTGACGAGGTGCATCAGGTTTATACATGGGTTCCTTTGGGAGCTGAGGTTGACAAGGAAAATAATCTGCTTAAATTTAATCTGACCCATTTCTCTGATTATGCTATCTGCGAGATTATGGGAGATACAACACCTCCAACAATAACAATTGATTTCCCTAAGGAGCAAAGCTACTGGCATGATACTGGAGTAAGGTCTGTTGATTATGCAGTATTTGACTCCAGGGATTATTTCCCAACAGTAACCATAACCCTGGACAGCCAGGTAATTGATGAGGTAATTGACTTTGGCGCATTGTCTGCTGGAAACCACACATTGACTATTGAGGCTGTAGACAAATTTGGCAATAGCGATTCACGCTCAGTTACATTTGGTATTACTGATTATGAAACACCAGAAACAATTGTTGATATTGACTATGGCTGGGTAAATCATGGAGTAAACATAACACTTGAGGCATCAGATGATTCTGGCGATGTAACAACTTATTACTGCGTTGATAATTACGGCACATGCAACCCAGCAATAAATGGAAGAGAGGTCTTCATTAACGAGTCTGGGGTGCATTACTTAAGGTATTATTCTGTTGATGCTGCTGGCAACCAGGAAACATGGAAAACAGCTCTAATAAAGATTGATAAGATTAATCCGATGACAACAGCGCAAAGCATATCAGGCTGGCAAAAGCATGATGTAGAGATAAACCTGGAAGCATCAGACAGCTTAAGCGGTGTAAACAAGACATTCTATAAGATAAATGACGGCTCTTGGATTGAAGGAAAAGTGATATCAATCCAGGATGAAGGCTTTTATAATGTCAGTTACTATTCAGTCGATAACACAGGCAACCAGGAAGAGATTAATGAACTGCCTGAATTCAGCATAGACAAGACAGACCCGGTAACAACAGCAAGTTTCGATTCTGAGTGGAGTAATCACAGCCAAAACATCACCTTTGCCTGTGATGACAGCTTTAGCGGATGCAAGCGTATTGATTATTGCATGACCAAATCAGGAAGTATTTCATGCGGCGCTATAGCTGACAACTTATTGTCTTTTGATTGCCCTGAAAACAGGGCCTTTGAGGCAGTTGTTAGGTACCAGGGCATTGATAACGCAGGCAATAATGAGGAGTTGAAAGAAGCTGTAGTAAGGATAGATAAGAAAGTGCCTGTAATAAATATTCTTGAGCCAAGTAGTGATGTTTACATCTTTGAAGGAACCTTGACAATAGACTTTGAGATACTGGAAGACTCAGGCATCGACTCATTTACAGCTTTATTCGATAATGAGCCAGTTGAAAATGGCTATGTAATTGACCTGGAAACAATAGAATTTGGCGAGCATAACCTGACAATAACTGCGATAGACATGCTTGGACACTATTCCGAGAAAACTGCATCATTTGATATGGTCAATGCAAAGCCAATACTCCAGGACTTTGATGATATGCTCTTTGATGAATCAGAGATTATACGTATTGAGCCAAGGTTTATGGATCCAGATGATCCTGACCTGGATATTTCATTTAGCGCGCCTCTTGACTCCTCAGGCAAATGGCAGACTGGTTACCATGATGCAGGTGTTTATCCTGTCACCATCGCTGTTACTGACGGCCATTCAGGAGACTCTAAGAGCTTTACAATAACCATAAGGGATGTTAATCAGCGTCCAACAATCAATGTTGATAAGGATTATTATATGATCCGCCAGGGTGAGAACCTATCATTCAACCTTATTGCAGATGACATAGATATGGTTGATGGCGACAGCTTAACATACTCTTCAAACAGGGATGATGTAACTGTTAATCAGATAAATGAAACCTTCCTGGAAGTAACCTGGACACCAACAAATGATGATGTTGGAGGGAATGGGCTTAAGTTTACAGTTACTGACAGCAAAGGGCTTTCTGCTTCCAAAATAATAGGTGTGACTGTGGTTAATGTTAATGACCAGCCGTCTTTAGTTGCTTATCCAATTATACCTGACCCTAAAGCAAGGGTAAATAGTTCTAAGACATTTAGTGTAGATGCTTCAGACCCAGACAATGACGAGTTAGGTATTAGGTGGTATGTTGATGGAGAAGAGATTGCCGATGCAAGTGACAGTGAATTTGTTTACACTCCAACTGAATTAGGAGAACATACTATAAAAGTAGATGTTTCAGATGCTCTTAGTTCTGCCTCACACTCATGGAATGTTGCAGTAACAGATAATTTCCTGCTCAGCACCTTTGATGGAGCTACAACAAAATCTATTTTAGGAATGACTGATGAACAATTAATCTCTGTAACTAATTTTATTCTAGAAAAAACATCCCAAGGAAAAATAGACTTCTCAGAACCATTAGATTTAACAGAATCAATTGACTTTGATAACTGTGTTGTTGTTGACAGCCCGATTATTGCAGTTGATACAGGCTGCCTGCCTGGTTTGCAGGGCTCGTCAGCAAGAATCACTGCGAATGGACTGAGTTATAATAAAACTCCTGTTATTTATTATTATGACGGCTTTACAACAGACACTTCAATGATAATGCAGCCATGCACTTTATGCACTGTTGTAGATTATACACCACCGCCAACAACTGATGGAACTGTTGTGTTTGATGTTTCACACTTCAGCACATTCCTCATATCCTTTATAACTGAGCATACACCTGACCTTGAACAGCTCACTGTCAGCACTCTTGGCTATATCCTTAATGTTGATGCTAGGATTGATGGTGACAAAGAAAGCAACCTTGAGGACGGTGATAAGCTCACTGCAAAACCTGGAGATGAGCTTAAGTTCTATATTGGGCTTGAAAATATCGGAATCCTTGACCTTGATGTAGAAGCAGAAGCAAAAATTGATAATATTGCCGGCAAAGACCTTGATGAGGATGCTGATTTTGGTGTTAAAGCAGGAAGAAGCAAAGAAGAAGACCTTAAATTCACTATCCCTTCAAATGCTGAAGAAGATGATTATGATGTTGAGCTTGATATCGAGATTAAGGATGAAGAGGGGAATGAGTATAATGAAGAGCTTGAGCTAGAGCTCGAGGTTGAGCGTGAGAGGCATAAGCTTGAGCTCATTGACGTTTCTCTTAGCAAGGTTTCTTTGAGGTGCGACAGGAATGTTAATTTAGAGATTGAGGTAGTTAACCTTGGCTCAAAGAAAGAAGACGTTAAGCTTGTTGTTTCAAGCGATGAGCTCGGCATATCTGAGCAGGACTCATTTGAGGCTGATACCGATTATGATGATGTTTATGAAAGGATAATACCTTTAACAATAGATAAAGAAATTCCTGCTGGCACTTATAGTATTGATGTAGAAGCTTATTATGATGATAAGCTTGGTGATAAGGAAAGCATTAAGGTGGTGCTTAAGGGCTGTACTGAGACAAAAACAACAGAACAAACGCAAATAGTTGAAGCAGCACCAATTGTTCCAGTCAAGAATGCTATGCCGCCAGTTTATGTTGGATCACAGAATGAGGTTGTTGATGATAAAGATGAAGGAATTCAATTGTTTTTATTGGTTGAAGCGTTTATTTTGCTTTTGATTACTGTTTCTTATATGCTGTGGTATGTTTTGTTTAAGGTGTAGTTTTGATATGTTTAATTCTTAGAAAATATTTCATTTAACACACTAGAAAAAACCACCAACAACATAGGGAATTATCTTATTTTAGAAAACCCCAACAACAACAAAGGCAGGCAAACACGGTCTTGCTTCGCAAGCCCTACTCGCAAAGGAAAATCCCACACTGCGTATGGGATTTTCCTCTGCACTCGATTTGCCGCCATTGTTGTTGGGGTTTTTTTCTAATTATTATGATAAAAAAAGAATTCAAAATATTAAACCTCATGCATTGCCAGCCTGATGTCTTCTCTGCTCCAGCCAGATTTGACAGCATTCCTTATAAGCTTCTTTATTGGTGCAAAGTCCTGGTATCTGGCTATGTAGCCTCTTAAAGACCTTACCCTCTCCTTTCTTTTTGCAATATAGTCAAGCATTGGTTTTGCATAGCGCTCTGTAATGCCTGACCCGATTACAGCTTTCTTGATTGTATCAAGGCTCCAGCCATGGTGCGCCAGCTTGTCTATTGTTTTTATTGGCCTTAATGAATGAGCTATCTCATTTTCCATGAATCTTATTAATGCATCTACCTCCTTGCCATGCTTTTCTTCATCATGCGCATCGCTGTAATGTATGTGATGCATATCGTGATGGCCCAGTATGCCTAACCATTCTCTTTCCACAAATGCCTTGAAGCCTAATTCGTTTCTTAAGAACAACTCAATAAAGTAGCTGGTAAATCCTGACAAGTAGAAAACAATGTTTACAAACAAAAACATTATCAGGTATGTTGTTATGAACGGCTGTGCATCCAATAACAGCATTATCTTTTCGATAAAGTAAATAACAACATTTGCAAAATAATGCCACGTATAATAAGCAAAGAATGCTAATGCAGAAACAACAACTATCCTTTTTAAGTACTTTTTTAATCCAGTATAGCAGAATAGGCATGAGAGCGCTCCTGCAATGGCTGCGACTGCCAGCAATAAGTGAAGGTTGCCAAAGCCTGCAATGGATTGTGTTGTTACATCAACTCCTACTAAACCCTCTCCCTTTATATGGCCTATCCTGAATGCTGGCGCAGTAAGGAAAACAGTAATGGATGTAAAGAACAGTACGATTATTGGTTTCCTAAGCTTGAATGTAGGAACCTTTGAGACCGGAAGCTCCCTATACTTGTACATATGATACCACAACAAAGCAGGCAGAGACAATAAAATCACCATTGCTGTTATATTGAACATATAGGTTAAGGCTAAAACAAGCTTGAACGATAGGGCCATTCCTAATGTTTCTGCTGCAAACAAGCTATGGCTGTTAAATAAGCTGAATATTGCATTATGGCCAACGCCTAAGCTGCCAAAGTAGATAGGATCTGTAAGCCCAACTGTGTAGGGTATTATGAAATTTCCTATATCAGTTATCTGGTGGAGCAGCTTCATTCCAGCTAAGCCTAACAGCAAAGTCTTTTTGTAATGGAACAGGTCTATGAACCTTTCATAGAACTTCTCTCCAACATTGCCAATCTTATAGAGCAATTCAACTGGCCTTAACCTGTTCTTATGCTTGACTAACACAAATATATAGACGAATATGGCTGCTGTTATTATTGGCGCGTCAACTGCTATAGCAAGCCATTCTGTCAACAGGTTGAAAACAACTATGAAGAACCCAATTGTTAATAGGTGCGCTATTATGAACCTTGTTATGAATTCCCTCTTTTTATGTAAATGGCCTGTTACATGAAGCAAAGCCATTAATGACGGCTGCTTTATCTCAAACCTTAGAGCTACGCATATTGTTACCAGGATTAGCAGCACAATCCCTGATATGAAGAAATATGACTCAAACAATACCTCATGCCTGTTAATATACAGGAATAAATCCCTTAGATAATAAACCTCGCTTGTAACATCAAAGTTTCTTGTAAAGTTGACCAGATCCTTCATTATAAGCATAAAGTATCCTGATATTAATCCCAGGTCTACTGTCTTTGATTTATGGCCGAATAAGATGCTTGTCGGGCTTACCTTGTAGATTAAGTACCCCAGGAGAACCCATGAGACGAGCTTCTTTAGGAAGTCCAGGTCTCCAGGCAATATCTCTAAGAAGTCCAGTATGCTTAATCCGATTATGAAGAGCAGGATTATCTCCTCTATCCCAATCTCTAGTCTCACAAGCCAGTGATGCAGCCTGTTTCTTGCATTAAGGTTAAGTGCATCATTAATATCTTCATCCTTATGGCCGTGCAGCAGCAAAGTCGTTTTTACATCCTCTTCTGTCCTGCCTTTCTTGTACTGGCTCTTTGTATATCTTACAAGCTTGTTTACATGCTCTTCTTCATGAAGCCTTGCTTCTCCAAATTTAGTAAAGAAGATTAGTATCAATAATATAATTGGTACTGGAAGTAATGATAAAGAAGCCTTTCTTGGGCTGTATCTCTGCGTTATCAGGATTATCTGCTGCGCCAATGCAACTGATTTTGCTTTGTTTGCGCAGTCTTCTTCAGTTAATTGTTTTATGCTGTATTGTATTCTCTGCTCTTTTGTTAATTTGTCAAAGTGCCACACAATCAATGGGTCTGCACTTACAATCTCAAACTCAAAATCAGAATCAATTAATTCTTCCTGTATTATTTCGACTAAACATTTTGGAATTTCCTCGAAAATAGAAACATTGTATAATACTGACTCTTCCTTGAAATCAATGTCTATGGTGTAAGTTGTTTTTTCCTCTTCTTTGTTTATTTCCACTTCTCTTGTTATTTCTATAACCTTGCTTGTTTCCTCTATCTTTTCTTCAATCTCTTGCTCTCTTCTCAGCCTTTCTTCTTCTGTCAGGTCTTTTGGTATTATTTCTATTGTTATCCTGTTTAGGTCCTCTCTTGTTAATTCATTATTTATAACATAAACAATCTCAGCCTCTTGGTAAGGCGGTATATCCCCTAAACTAAATTCAATAATTGGATCTCTTTGAATGATTCTGAATGGGGTTACTAGGGTTATTCCATCAGTTGTTCTTACGACGTCTTTTGGTATTGTTATCCTTACCCTGACATCTTCTAACTGGTACAGGTCAATGTTTGTTATTGTCTCAGTTATCTGCGATTGACCATAGCCAACAACCATATTTCTTTTTACACTGAATCTCTTTTCAATGATTTTCTCAGTTATTTCATCTCGTCTCTTTCTTTCCACTGGCGGCGGCGGGGCTGGTGGCGGCTCTTCAGCTTCTTCCTCCTCCTCTTCTACTTCTGTGATTGCTTCTTTGAATTCTTCAATTGCTTCTATTATTGCAGCTATTACTGTTGTTCCTCCACCGCCTCCTCCATCTCTAGTATCAACAGGGCAAGCAGTGAAGGATAAGTTTATTTCCTGCGTTGTTTGGCTTATGTTATCGTCTGCTACTACATTGAATGAAACTGACTGATCGCAGGCACCTGACGGAGTTATGGTCAGGTTAGAGCCGTTTATGGTAGCAGTTGTGTAAGCTGTGTTTGTTGCTGAGAAATTTAACACATCTCCATCTATGTCATAGAACCAATCAGTTAGGTTGAATCTATGGTTTGTTGAGTAAGACAAACCAGAGTATGAAGTGTTAGCGCTTGAATTCCATCTTGGAACTCTGTTAATAGATAAAACTCCAGATGGGTTGAACCAGGATGAGTTTCCTGCTGCATCATTTGCTAAACATCTTAGGTCTACTCCTGTTTGTCTGTTGATATTTGTGACGTTCCAGGTGAAGGGTTTTGAGACTAAGTAGGCGTGGTTGAAGTGGGTATCTATTCTATTAGAAGTACCATCACCATAAGTCTGGATTTTGAGATATTTTAATCCTGATTTTGTTAGTTCAATATCACTGCAATAAATTGCATCCGAAGAAATTAAGTCGGTATATGAGCCATCACTGGAACAAGAAGTTCCATCAGCATCACAATCCCAATATAATTTGAATCTTGGGCCATTGCCAGTTCCATAACCCCTTACACAATAAGAATAATTTCCATTTGAAACATTGATTGATAAATATCTCCAATAATTATTATCATTAGCTGGCTGATTCAAAATTTCATTATAATCTCCATCTTCATAAGCCAACTCACTATCATTAACAGGAGGAATACCGGGGAACGCTTCAGTCAAACCATTCCAACTTCCATCATAATAAGCATCAATATAATAAACAAAATAATTTGTATTATTTGAACCAGAGCAGGAATAATTAATTTCATACTCATAATTTCCAGATTCTGGTGTCAGATTAGTTGGGGTTGTTGGCTCTCTGCTTATTGTTATTGCTGGCGCAGTTATGAAATCAGAATAATAAGTCCCATCAGTTGCCTGGCACTTAAGTTCAATATCCTGTCCTTCACCTATAGATGAAATACCCCAATTGAAAACTGTTTCATTTGTTAAAGTATCATTGATATTGTGCCATGAGCTATCATAATAAGCCCAGACTCTATATAAGATACTATCTCCATTAGGATCAGTAGAACCATTAGCAGTTATATTTACCTGGTGTTTATAATCAGTTGAATAATTGAAGTTAATTGGCGTATTTGGACTATTTGCATGCCCTATTGTTATGTTTTCTTTGGTTAAATAACCTAGTAAACTATTGATTCCATCATCCGAATAACATCTTATTGAAATATCTGACTGGTTAATTACAGAGCTAGTATTCCATGTATAATTTCCATAATCACTTTGATTTACTACAGAACCAATCCTGCGCCATTGTGAACCATCATAATCTGTATAATAAGCTTCAAATGTGAAGTTAAAGTTACTATCACTATCCGTAGAACCAGAACAGTTAAGGATTATTTCATCGCCAAAGCTTTGATTAGTGCAAAGACCATTATTGCAAGTTAGGTTTGTCGGTACTGATGGTGCTCCTTGGTGGTCTATTAAAATATTGAAGGTACTTTGTGTATTATATGTAGAATCAACATCACCATCATTACTATAGCATCTAAGTTTTATGTACTTCCCACCAGGTAAGCCGCTTGTATCTAAAGTGAAGTTACCATCTCCACTACTAGGCATCGTATCCCAGCTAGTTGGAGAATCTTCATGAGAATATTCCGCTACATAGGTTAAATTATCACCATCAATATCAGTGCTACCCCAACAACTTACATTTATCTGCTTATCAAAAGTCCCGCTTTCTGGACTAATATTTGTCGGTGCTTCTGGAGCTGAATTATTAACTGTTAAAGACCATGTTTCTGCTGACCATGCACTTTGGCTTTGATTGTTTGTACAGGTAGCATTCCATTGCCAGTAACCTCTGGATAAGTTTATTGGATCAAATTCAATTGCATCATTTGTAAACCTAACCATATACTCTCCATTTGCATCTTTTCCTAATTCATAATAATTAGCGAAGAGAACATAACCTGGATTCTGGAATGTTATATTATTTATCCCTTCTACAAGTATAGAATCGTTTAGGACTTTATTAACCCATGTTACTGTTGAAGAAACATCTGATTCACTTATATTAAATTTATTGTATCCATTTATTTTTACTATAAGTTCACCTGGCGATCCAGTTCTTTTGAGATATGCCTTAAACCCTGTATAAGTTTGATTACTTAAGTTAAGTGTCTTTTTTCTACTATCTACAGCTGCTGTTATAGGATCATAACTATTTGGTGTTCCAGTGTCGTTTCCAGCCTCTGCCGCAGTACCAACCTTTATATCAGTATTTGTTTGGTTTAGAGTTCCATTAATGTAAAGAGAGCAATTGTCTATAGGGTAGTCATCATTAATTGTTATCTTAAAAGTTATAGCTGTATCAGCATAATACCCATCACTTCCATCAACTGGACTACTCAAATTAACCTCAGGTGTATTTATTATTTCTAAAGTAACATTATTACTAGAAGCATTTGGTCCATACCCATCCCAAGCATAGAAAATAATTGAGTTGTTTCCATAGAAGTTATTGTGAGGCGTTAACGAAACAATCCCAGTATCATTATTAATTGAAACTGTTATGTTAGAAGCACCAACATAAGTATAGTTCAAATCATCACCATCAATATCATAGAAATGTTGACTTAAATTAATTGAAGAATTAACAGTATCTTCTAGCCAAGTCATATTCTCTATTGGACCACTAAAAGATGGGCTTCTATCAATCACTGGATTGCTTGTAATAGCACCAGAATAATCATAGCCGTCGTAAGCCAAACAACTAAGTGTAACTCTTTGTGAAGTTAAGTTAGTGACATTCCAGATATAGTAGGTGGTGTTTGTTAAATTAGTGATCAAAACCCTTAATTCAGATTCAAGGCTTTCGTTAATAATATCAGCAGTTACTGAATAATTTATCTGGTCACCTTCTAAATCAGTTGTTCCATTGCAAGTGATATTCATAATATAAGAGAATACAGCTCCAGAAACGGGGGATAGATTCAAAGGAGTAGTTGGCTTGCTATTATTTACATAAAGCGCTTCAGTTAATGACAAATTATCATAACCTAAAGTAGGATCAACACAGCTAATATTATAGTAAGACCCAAACCTAGTTGTTATTGTTGCATTATACTCATACAATAAAGTAGCGGTATTAAACGTCATATTAACTGGATTAGACCATGTTCCAGTATGATTGAACTTAATACTGCAATTAATACCAGTACTATTAATAGAAACGCCAGTAGCATTTGTATAATTAACATAGAAGTAAATGCTAGTATTAATATAACTAGCATTTGTATCAGTTGAATCCCAAATAGTCAGGTTTGTTCTAGCTGTAGATAATTCAGTCCTAGCACCAACTAGAGATAAGCCTACCAAAAACAACACTAAAATTACCCAACCTAACTTATTCAATCCTTTTCGCATGCTCATTCACTTTGTTTAGGAAATCTTCTTTACCCATACCTTTACTCATTGATTCAATCATAGCCATAAAGCCAACAGCTCTCACAGTTTTAGCTAGTGAAACAACAACACATCTTCCAAACACATTATAATCAAGAATACCCTGCTTTATCAGCTGCTGAACAGTCCTGTAAGTACCAGCATAATTTATGTCAGTTCTCTTAGAAATCTGCCTTATTGTTAACTGAAGAAGAGGTTGGTGTCTAAATAACTCCATAATTTTAACTATATATTTCAAATTAAAAGTCAATACCACACCCCTTTTGACTTATGTTAATCATATACGAATAACGCTATCCAGAATTCTCAAATTACTGGTATATAAATATTTGTGTGGTGAAGTGGATGTTTAACTTTTTAAAAAATAGAAAACCAAAATCGAAGTGTTTAAATAGGAAATCTTTCCTAGATTCTTATATGGTGAATAAGCAGTTAGCTGACTGGATTAAATCTGAAGAAGCGCAGGGATATTCAGAACAGCAGTTAAGGCAATACCTAACGCGGCAAAAGTATAACGAAAAAGATATTGAAGATGCTGTAAAATCTGTTAAGGGCTCAGAAAGGCCCGGTTTTTATCTGAAAAACTATGTCAAGCTGGTTTCGCTTCCCATAATATTGGCATTCTTAGCATCATTTATGTTTTTAGCGTTTTCAATTGATAAAGTAAATGAAGGAGCTATTGTTTTAGTTATGTTAGGAGCCTCAGTGTTTATTCTTGATTTATTTTACGAGAGAAATTTGCCTAGATTAGCAAAGTTTCTTTTAGGATTAGTCCTGACAATATTGATTGTATCCATCTCCCTTAAGCTTGAGGCATTTATTATGTCCCTTATTGTTCTCATACACACATTAACTTATTACTCCAAATCAAAGAAGAAATATAACCTTGTATCTGTTTTTTTAACATTATTCATCAGCCTAACTCTCGTGCTTGCCCTTACTCTGATAGCATACCTAATTTTAGCTTACGGAGCATTTTCATTAATGGGAACTGTACAAGCACTTATCTCATATCTTATAGTTAGCCTGATAATTATTGTGTTTATTTCATCATATCTGCTAATATCAATTAAATTGCTCAAGAGGTCTCTAGGAGAATTTGATTATGGGGCATATTTCAGGTATAAGCATTTTCCATTCTCGATTCTAAATATCCTATCTTCAAGAGAGGAGAATATCAAGAAATCGGTAATCAAGGCAACTTCAATATTATATATCCTGCTCTTATTGATAAGCCTGATAGCTACTGCAATTGTAGGGATAATATGGACAGACCAGATTTATTCAAGACAGTCATCAGCACAACGGTCAGTTTCAGGGCAAATTATCGCTCAGTCTTATGATAGATATGGGAGAATCATTAGACTAAAAGGTTATGAAGATGTTAACTTTAATCCGATAATGTTACAACATGAAGTTTTTTTATACAGCAAAAGTGGATTAGGGGATGTCAAGACAATTTTTTATGACTGCGACACTGAGCTAAACTGCAAGAACAAATCATTTAATCCAAATGAAAAACTGGAAAACCAAGCCTCCCTGAGAGAATCTAGTATGTTTGTGATTACAGATAATTCTCCGCGTAAAGCAATTTTTATCATACCAAGACATTCATTTGAAGAAGCTATTGCATATAATGTGTTTGAGTTTGAAGATTCAGAGTTGAGAGATACAATGATTGCTTTAGAAATAAACGGGGGTTTCCAAAAAGTCTTCAGAGAAATGGTTAGTAAACAAGTACAAAAACCCCAGAATTGGCAAGAAAAGTTGTTGTATCTCTATAAAGGGAAGGTTCATGGAGAGATAATTGATGGGTCATTGCTTATGACTAAATCAGCCATAAGTTTAGACAATCTTCGTATGTCGAGAGACACCGCTAAAACAGAATATAATTGGGTTAAAAAGAACAGGATAAACGGAACTGAATTCTATGATGGGACAACAAGTGCAGAAGAACATATACAAAAACTCCAAAGCAACATTAATCAGCTTTATCCACAAATGCCTGTTCCAATCAAAAAGGAGGATTCAGCTGCAGGAGCAACCGCTATATATTCCTTTTTTGATGTAGAACGAGGTCATTTAGTTGAAAAGGCGAGTGCAAAGATATTCAAGCACCTGGATATTTACAAGGCATATGAAGAATTAAGCATACAATCTGCTGAAATTAGAAGAAGTTTTGTTATTGATAAGATTAATGAAGAATACAACAAAAAAGATATACAAGAAAATGAGGCCAGCAAAATATTAAGATTAAAAATAATAGAGACTAAGGTCGCAAGTCAGATTATAAGGAACTGCAGAACGTATGAATGTAAAAAGCCTATTATATCTTTAACTAAAAACCCCTTATTCTGTAAGGGAGTATATTATGTTTATAAGGACAATTGCATTATCCAGTGCTCTGAGTATAATAAGGAAATTTGTAGAGAGATTAGTGATGGAGGAATGATGGGAAACTGCTTAACGGATAATCCTTCACTTAGAAGGATAGGTTTAAGTTCTGTAAATTGATTCTATTAATAAGCAAGAACAAGTTTGGCATCGGCATAGTGGTGATAGCGAGAGAAATGCATGACCAAGAAGATAAAGATAAATACTGCTCTTGGGACTGTAATGCTTAAGTTTACTTATTAACCAATAATCCTGCAATAAGCCTTGATATTAGTGAAATTATTCCTAACTTTCACTTTTTTAAGATAAACCAGAACCTTCAAATCTTTTTCTCCATTATTCAATTTAATTATTTTCTTATCAAGCGTCTTCATGTTCCTTCAATACCTTCTTCAAAGACTCTTTATCATTCATAAAAGACTCTTTCTTTATGTCTTCAACAATATAATTAACCTGTATCTGCTTGAGATTAAATTTCCTGGAGATAGCATCAATAAATTCTTCTGAGTCTTTTATATTCCTAAAAATACCTTCAATTAAAAAGTCAAATCCACTACTTATTTTGTAAACTGAATTTACATTATCATGGTTTAATAAGAATTTCTTTGCTTCTTCTTTGGCATCGCTATTAACCTTAATCATTATGTTAGCTCTTGAATTAAATCCCAGCTTTGAGAAATCTATCAAGGTGGTGTGCTTATTTATCAGGTTCTCCTGGTAGGATCTTATCTTATCGTGAATAGTGGATACTGGTATTGATGTTTTCTTGCTTATCTTTGTTAATGTTTCTCTGGCATTCTGCCTTAGTTCCATTAAAATTAAAAGATCTTTCTTTGAAAACATTTTTTCGCTCTTTCCGTAAATCTTCCGATGTTTAATTACTATTCGGTAGTAAACTTATAATTTTGAGTTATTTTATATAATTTATGCTTATACTTTATAAATTTTATATAATTTTAGGAAATTATATAAGAGAAGAAATAATTATAAAAACAGATATATATCCGTTTCTGGTACGTACATATCAATTTACTATTCTTTCAACTTACTCATTATCTCCTTCTTTTTCAGCTTAAGCTCCCGGGGAGTCATATTTACATACTTGGTTTCTTTAAAATTAGATACAATCCTCTTTAGTCTCTCATAAAAGTGGTCTAACTTATATTTTCCCAATAACTTAAAGTATTCCTTGAAATCAATGTCTGCATAAAACACCAGAGTAATTATATCTATCCTATCTTTCTCGCCTTTTACTGATTTTTCTCTGTCATACTCTGCGCCTTGCTTAAGTATAAGCAAAACCTCTGGCTTTACAACCTCAAAATTTTGAACCTTAGTTGTATGCTTTCTTATATCATTCACAGGTATTGCCAATTCTGAAAAGAACGGTACGTATATATCCAAGTCTACCTCTTCAAATTTGATTTCGTATTTTTTTAAGCTGTCATTTTTAATCAAATCATAATTCTTTTTCAGAAAATTAAGGTCTTCAAAATTCTTGATTACAACATCAATATCTTTTGACTTATGGAGATTAGTCCATAAATAAGCAGCCCATCCTCCAATAACTATGAAATCAAATTTTTTCTCCTTTAATTGCAGAAGGATCTTCCAGCTTTTCTCTGTTAAGGTGCTATTCCAGAATTCCATTTAATCTCTCCTCCATTGCTTTTAAGAAATCTTTAGCATACCATTCTTTCAGATTCCATAAATCAATAAATATCAAGGCTATTGTAGCCTTCTTCATATTTTTGTCTTTTTTCAAGACAAAAAGATTAGGTGTCTTATCATTCTTAGGGAATCTTTTCTCTATTTCTTTAAGATCATCAGAGTAAACATAAACTTCTGAATAATCAGCAGGCACATCATTGAATTTGAATTTATAAGCTGAATATGCTGCATAAACAACATCAGAAGGCATCTCTGATTCTATTTTCTTTACCGGCTTTTCAACTCTTGTTTTGTAGATGATGTCCTTTTCAATATTTCTTATAGAAGCCCAATAAAACAATATCTTTTTTTTGTCAATGACATCAAAGCTTCTTTGCTTGATCTTGATTGCATTCATATTGCTTAACGGCTTTAAGGCAAGGTTAACAACACTTAAAGACATGCCTAAGGCTTTAGCTAGGTAAGACTGAGTCATGCTGCTGTTCTTCTTCTCAATGCTCTGGAAAAGCAGTTCTCTGTATACTTCTTCTATTCTTTTCATATTTCTAAGATAATGATAGTTTATTTATAAATCTTTCTATTTTTTTAGAAATATATTTAATAAATCTAATTAGAATAAGAAATAGTGTACATTTATAAAGGCTGCTAATCTAATAGCAACATTTATAAATAAGAACAATCTACTAGCTTAATATGCTTACAAAAGAAGAACTTAAGGAAATAATGAATATTGATTTTCCTAGTTCTATACCTAGGCAAAAATATGTTGAGAAAATTCTATCTTGGATAAATCGGAAAGAGATAATCATAATCAAGGGTATTAGAAGATCAGGCAAGACTCATATCATGTACCAATTAATGAGAAAACTGCCTAAGTCCAACACATTCTACGTCAATTTTGATGACTTCCGCTTTGACAAGTATCTTAACACAGATCTACTTGAAGAGATACTTAATCTGAGAAATCCGAAAAAGAAAGCTTATTTCTTTCTTGACGAGATTCAAAGAATCAAAGGATTTGAGAAATGGCTAAGAACGCACTATGATAGAGAAACAAATGTAAAATTCATAATTGGAGGATCAACCATATCATTGCTAAGCAAAGACATGGGTACAGTCCTTACAGGAAGGAACATATCTTTCACAGTATATCCACTATCATATGAAGAATTCAAGCAATTTACAAACAAGCCATTAAGTAATTTCTTAGAGTTTGGAGGATTTCCTGAGGCAGTATTAGAGAATAATGAAGTAAGAAAAAGAGAGCTTCTAGAACAATATACCTCTGACATAATCGCAAGAGACATATTAGACAAATACAAACTAGATAATCCCATGCAACTTAAGGCCTTGATCAAATTCTTCCTCGTAAATCCTGGAGTAAGAATCAGTGCGAACAGGCTTGCATCACAGCTTGGAATACATAAGGATACTGCACAGAAATACATATCATACGTAATAGACTCCTTCCTTATATTTGAGGTGCCTTTCTTCTCGTACTCTGCAAAAACAAAATATATTGCTTCGAGAGCGCCAAAATATTATATTATAGATAACGGTTTGCATACAATCGCATCCATAAAGAAGAATCAAAGTAAGCTATACGAAAACGCAGCAGCAATTCATCTAAAAAGAAACAAGAAAGAGATAATGTATTGGCTGGACGAAGCTGAAATAGATTTCATATATGAAAAAACAGCAATACAAATAACATCAACAGATAAGATACCTAAAAGAGAGATTGAGGCATTTACAAAATTTGAGAAAAGGCATAAAGGATTTGAAAAACTAATAGTAAACCCCAGTAATAAAGCTAATAATGAAGTAAATCTTATTCCCATCAAGGAATTCTTGAAAGAGCCAAAATCATAATTTTAGTAATCACTGATTTGTCCTGCCTAAAATATCTTAGGATAGAGGTGTTTACTCTCCTATTGAGAGAGATGGGACATGCATAATATCTAGGACAATTCATGGTGGGAAGCATTATCATTACGTGATGGACCATCGTATTGGAAAGCTGAATAAAGTCAAGGCGCTTAAATATTTGGGTAATGTCCTGCCTAAAAAAGCCAAGAAGAAAGCTAAATTTCTCTAAACCGAAAACATTTTAAGCTTTAAAAACATATAATGTAGTATATAGGTAAGGTATGTGAAGGGGTGGCTTTTTTAGCTACTTTGTCACTTTAGAGTGATAAAAAAACCGAAAGATTTAAATAGTAGTAATTAAACATTCAGTATAGGGGGAGCTTAATGGTAAAGGTAAAGAACATTGTTTTAAATCTGATTTTACTTGATTTAATATTCATAGTATTATTTGCAGGTCACTTAGCTATTGATTCTGTACTGAATGATAAGCCAATTGCTTTACCTTTGAATTATGGCGCTGTTGCTTCTAATGAGCAAGCACTTGCAAATCCTTCTTATAATCCAGTTATACAACAACTAGAGCATGAAGCTGTTGGAGTGCCTAGAGCAACTGTTACAAGTTCTGGAGGTAATGATTACAGCCCTAATGATGATAATGATGATCCTAGGCCAAGAACACGCTCAAGCAGATCAAGCAATAATAATCATAACTCTATATTTGACTTGCAAGGTTATGTTCCAACACTTCCAGTACCAAATAATCCTCAACCATTTAACTATAGAAAGACAGATTCAAGAGTTCTACAAAGGCTAGGCCAAGAAGGCAAGGTAAGGGTTATTGTTGATTTAAGCAATCCAGAACTGAAAGAGTTTGTTAAGAACCAGCTTAATTCCTTTGAACACAAAGTTGATATGAAGCACGGCTTTGCTGGTTATATTGATGTTGCTGACTTACAACTATTAGAAAATAGCGATTTTGTTGATTATATATACGAAGATAAGAAATTACATATTGCAAATGCTGAGAGTTTTCCTTTGATACAAGCTGATAAGGCTTCAAGTGTTACTTATAATGGATTTGCTGATTTAACTGGAGCTGGTCAGACTGTTTGTGTGATTGATACTGGGGTTGAGTACAACCATGATGACTTAGGAAATTGCAGTGGGACAGAATTTTTAACAGGTAATTGTGAGAAAGTAATCGCGGGTTATGATTTTTGTGGGGATTCAGCTAATTGTGCTGGAAGTCCAGATGATGATCCTGGGGATAATAATGGACATGGAACAGCTATAGCTGGAATAATTGCTGGAAATGGTGCTGGTTATCAGGGAATTGCTCCAGAAGCTAAGATTATTGCTTTGAAAGTTACTGATGAGTATGGAGATGGGTGGGCATCGTTAGTTGATGAAGCTATATATTGGTGTGTTGATAATGCAAGTAAGTATAACATCTCTATAATAAGCGTTGCGTTAGCCACGGTGGGCAACACCAATGATCCAAGTTTATGTGATCCAAGTGATTTGGGTTATAGCATAGATTATGCTGTTGGAAACAATATTTCTGTATTTACACCAACTGGAAATAGTGAATCTACAACAGGCATATCAAACCCTGCATGTGTGACCAATGCAACAGCAGTCTCAGCAGTCTCAGACGGCTCTGCAACAAGTATTGCTGGACCAGATGAAATTCCTACTACTGCTACAGCTGATGGCTGGGGTCCAAACAGATACCCAGGAATGACTGATTTAATGGCTCCTGGGCAAAGACTTTATGTTCTTGATTTAGAATCAATGGGGAGTTATGGAGGAGGGGGTGCGGGAGGCACATCCTACGCTTCAGCTCACGCAGTCGGTTCAGCAATGCTATTAAGAGAATATTACGAAGAAAGATATTCACAAACATTAACACCTGATGAAATAAGAAACATACTAAAAATAACAGGTAAACCAATCTATGACTCAAACACTTCAGCTTATTACCCAAGAATTGATGTTTTGAAAGCAATACATTACGAAGAATGGGCTCCTACAGTGACTCTTGAGAATTTTAACAACTCAGATGAGTATGAAGGAACCGTTTACTTTGAATATCAAGTTGATGATGATCATGAAATATTAAATTGTTCTCTATATATAGATGATGTTTTGAATCAAACTGACAATTCTGTAGAAAGAGTTTCAGAACAACAGTTTACTGTAGATATGACACCAGGAAATTATACCTGGAGAGTAGAATGTTATGACAATTCAACAGTTCCAAATAAAGGAGTGTCTGATACATATAACATTATCATAGAACCGCCACCAAACGTAATCCTAACCAACCCTACAAACGGTTCAACAATAAGCACAAACAGCACAACCTTGGATTTAACCATGGATGATGATATTACCTGCAAGTTTGAGCTTGACAGCTTATCAAAACAAATAACAAGGATAGACTTTAGGCACAGAGGCGCTAATTATGATGAATTGCAGTTTACTGAAATAAATTTAGACCCAATTACTGTTCCGTATTACTATAACGGTTCAGAAATTCTATTTGGTGAGAAGTCTGGTGTAGGCAATGGGTATTTTGTAGCAGATGATGTATGTGAAGGACAGATAGATGTGGCTGATTGTGAAGGAACAAGGATATTGAAAGTAAGGTCCGATGGTTCTGTAGCTGAACTTGAACTCATAGATATCGACATATCTACTAATGAAATCACAATGAGGAATAATAATGATTTCACCCAATATGTAGAGTTTTATGCTCCTGAGGTTAATACTGTGGTTGATATGGGTTCTCTAACTATCACAGTCAATGTAAGTGAAGCAACCAATAAAGTAGCTTTCTCAGCTGTAAATGATTATTACAAACCTTATACATTCAAGACAGAGTATGGCGCAGAAATAGAGCTTATTGGCTCTACAGCAGTAAACATAAGCTCTCCAGTAGATAGTATTTATTTTGAGTTAAATTATGATATTATCGATGAAGAAATTGATGTTAACAGGTCAGTACTCAACTCAATAACCTCAACAATTATGGAATACCCTTTTGGAAGTGATTATAGGACAGGTTATACTGATTATGGCTCTTTTATAAGCTATGATGATAGCACTCATGAGCTTGAAGTTGATTATCCTTCAGCATCCATGAAGGACAAAGCAATGCTTGATGATGCAAGCAACACATATGCACTTAATGATTTAACTGATGGACAGCACAACATAAGTTTAAGATGCGAGGGCTATCCATTTGATTATGTTTTCTTCGTGGATACGTCCCCAGACACAACACCGCCATCAACAATAACAGGCTTAACCTCAACATCAAAATCAACTGATTATGTATACTGGGAATGGACAAATCCAACTGATGGAGACTTTTCCGAAAACATAGTATATCTAGATAGTGTTAATGAAATAAACACTTCAAATAATTATTACAATGCAACTGGTTTAAGTCCTGATACCTTGTATACAATAACAGTCCACACAAAAGACACAACTGGAAATATCAATAATACCGATGTTAGCGATGCTGTAACAACTAACCCTGCACCGCCTGCTGGATACCTTCAAGTACTTTCCCAAACCCCAGACACTGATGTAACAAAAGACGCATTTTTCAGTTTCTCAATAGATGTAAAGTGCTTGAGTGGAAGCTGCAGTAATGTTGTTTTAACATTAGATCCTTTTGAGAATTATGACTTTACTCGAGAAGAGATTGAACAGGCACAGGAAGAGCTCAGAATACTAAGGAGAGGAATAGAGCAGAAGAATCTTGACTGGGAAGCAGAATTAACTCCTGCATTTATTGATTATGTAAGAAGAAAGAATAATGGTGAGCTCGCTTATATAGAGCCAGAAACTGCGCCAGCTTACAAAGAACCTTTTGGAATAGGCATACAAAGCGTAATAACCCAAAAAGATGAAGCTGTACTTCCTTATTACTTTGACTGGACAAATGCTTATGGAGAAAACTGGGTTACTCCTGCAAAGAACCAGGGTGCTTGTGCTGGCTGTTGGGCATTTGCTCCTGCTGCTGTTACAGAATCAGCATTTAATATATACAATAGATGGCCAACTCTGGACCTAGACCTTTCAGAACAAGACCTTATATCATGCGGCTACGGCAATCCACCAGTTTATCCTGACGCTGGCAGCTGCGCTAGTGGAGGCAGTGATAATATTGCATTATTTTACATCAGAAATATAGGAGTGGTTGATGAAGCATGTTTCCCTTTTTCAGCAACTGATGAACCATGCGGTAATAAATGTACAGATGGAACAACGTACCAAATCCTGGATAAATTTGATGTTATTGACGGAGGAGGAGGGCCTGTAAATAAACAAGAAGCCATAACAGCCATACCCAAGTATGGAACAGCATCATCACAGATCAGGGCTTATAGCGATCTATACGCCTATAGCAGTGGAATCTATGAGCCTTCTACTGGAGATAATTTTGGAGCCCACATCATACAGATTGTTGGTTATAATGAAACAGGAGATTATTTTATCATTAAAAACAGCTGGGGCACTGGATGGGGAATGAATGGTTTTGGTTATATTAAATCCTGGGTTGTATTGAACGACACAACCATACTTAACTATCTTAAGTTTGCGACGGGCGCAGACGAGCTTAACAATAAAGGAGTAATACCAATGAATTCTGGTACCCCTTTCTATACAATAACACAAAATCCTTACAGTTGCGGAAATATGAATGAGGATGAAACCTGCAGTGTAACATGGCAGGTAAATGCAACTGGATTCCATCTGTCAAGCTGGGATTTCTTTGTGATTATAAACTCTGATGCAGAGAATTCAACAAGTCAAAACTCCACAATAACCATTATAGGAGATTACATACCGAGGATTGAAGGCATAGAGTGTGAAAGCGAAGGTGCATGGAAAGACTGCAGTTTAATAGAAAATGGAACTGACTTAACAAGAATAAGAGTTAATGTTACAGATGAAAATTCAAATATACAAAGTGTTGATGTAAGATTAAAGGAAAATGAAACAGTTATTGCAGAAGGTTCTGGAGTTTACAGCTCAGGATTTTATGTCTTTAATAATGCAGACCAGACAATGGATTATAATAAAGATTATATCATAGAAGTTGATGTAAGTGATGAAACCTATTCCATCAATGGATTTATTGAATTTAAACCAACAACAGCTCCAGACACAACACCACCAGCAACCATAACAGGCTTAAGCTCGCCTTCAAAGAATACAACATGGATTTACTGGACATGGACAAATCCAGGAGATTCAGACTTTAGTGAAAATATAGTATATATAGATGGAGTCAATGTAGTAAACACATCAAACAATTACTATAACGCAACAGGTTTAACAGCTTCAACACTTTACGAAATTAAAGTTCATACAAAAGATACAAATGGAAATGTAAACACAGCTGATGTAACAGATAGTGTAACAACCGATGCAGCAGCTGGCCCTGATGCAGACGGTGATGGACTGCCAGATAGTACTGACCCATGTCCAAACAGCGCTGCAAATGATAATGATACTGACTTCTATTGCGCAGGTCCAACATTCAATGCTCCAAAGCTAGGAGCTGATGACTGCAATGATAATGATCCTTCAGCAAATCCTGCAGGAACCGACAATCCAGGAAACGATATTGATGAAAACTGCAATGACTATGTTGCTTGTTATGTAGATTCTGATAATGATGATTATGGAGGAGCTGGTAGCTCTGATGACACCTATGCTGCAGTTGATGGGGTAGCAGTTGTTGCTGGCGCATGCGGTTCATCTAGCTTTGATTCATTGGATGATACAAATGATGACTGCCAAGACAGTATACCTTCAGTAAATCCTAATGCAACAGAAACAGTAGACAATGGCCAAGACGACAATTGCGATGGAAATGAATTATGTTACTTAGATTTTGATGATGATGGCTACAGACCAGACTTAATATCAACAGTTGTTAGTGCAAACCTTGTTTGTACTGATTCTGGTGAAGCTGAAGCTTCTGACCCAACTGGTGATTGTGATGATGTTCTTATATGGGTTAATCCAGGTGAAACTGAAGTTTGGTATGATGACGTAGACCAAGACTGCGATGACTGGAATGATTATGACCAAGATATGGATGGTTATGTAGACGAGGCATATAATGCATGGGCAGGAGGCACATCACCTGGTATGGATGATTGTGATGATACTGATAATTTGACAAATCTAGGCGCAACTGAAGTTTGTGATGGAATTGACAACAACTGTTTAAGCGGAATTGATGAAACAGGAGATGCTCTATGCAATGATACTTTATATTGTAATGGAGAGGAAATCTGCGCTGGCGCATCAGGCTGCCAAGCAGGAACACCAATAGACTGCTCAGGAAATGATTTATCAGCTGTAGGCATATGTACTTACACTCCAGATTCAAATCCATTCACATGGGATTTCTATGCTGGCTTTACATCAACATGTATAGAAGCAACAGATTCATGCTCAACAGGAACAGAAACAATAACCTCAACCTGTAACATAAGCACTTGTGGAGCAGAATGTGAAATAAATGCAGACTGTTCAGAGACAGACTGTGATGCTTTAGATGGCTGTGTTGGTAATGATTATTACGATTATGATAATGTTTCAAATAATTGTTTAGGAGATTGCTCTTGCGAATCGAATGCATGTGGAGCTCCAACAATCTACACAGATGATGCAAGATGTGTAGCTTGCGTAATTAATGATGACTGCAATGCTTTAGACAATGATTATTGCGTTGGAGATGATATAAAACATGATGAAGGAATATGTAATGCTTCTTTTGCTTGTGAAGCACAAACCACAACAACAAAAGACTGCAATACTGACAACTCAGCTAATTACTGCACAGGAACTTTAGTGCAATACGATGATTATACGTGCAGTGCTGCTAGCTGCATTTTAGACCAGGTAATAACTGTCCAAGACTGTAACGATACCTTGTACTGCAATGGAGAAGAAAGCTGTTCAGCAGGCTCATGTAATCCAGGAACTGCAATTGACTGCTCTGGAAATGATTTAGCAGCAGTAGGACAATGCGATTACAGCCCTGATGATATATTATTCACATGGGACTTCTTTGCAGGTTTCACAAGCGTATGCATAGAAGCAACTGATTTATGCTCAACAGGAAGTGTTAGTTTAACGCACACCTGTGATATCACTCAATGCAGTGCAGAGTGTGAAGTAAATGCAGATTGCGATGATACAGACTGTGATGTTCTAGATGGCTGTGTTGGTAATGATTATTACGATTATGATAATGTAACTAATGGTTGTTTAGAAGACTGTACTTGTGAAACAAATGCATGTGGATCACCAACAATATCAACAAATGATCCAAGATGCGGTTCAGGAGAATGTAGTTTAGCTTCTGACTGCGGAACAGATGGCTACCTAGGAAATGATTATTGCAATGGAAATGATGTCTGGGGCACTTATAGAACATATGCCTGTAATGATCCTGGATTACCAAATTCAAGTTGCTCATATAATGATGCAGACCAATCAAAAGAAACATGCACATACACCTGCTTAGTAGGCGCATGCATATCCCCTGACTTAACCATAAAATCCTCAAAAGTCCTAACACCAACACCAGCAGCAGGCTCATGGACTACATTCCAGATAGTATTGGAAAATATAGGAGATGTTATTGCCGGTAATATATACTGGGTATTAGATACTGATTCAGCAGAAGACAATCCAAGCTTTGGGCCTTTTGATTTAGATCCTGGAAAAACAGTTGACATCTACCCTGTTGTAAAATATACTTCAGCAGGAACTTATGCTCCTGTTTTTACTGTTGATTATAACAACACAATACAGGAATATAACGAAACAAATAACCAGATAACCATTCCGGTTACGGTTACATAAAGGTGAGAAAAAATGTTTGATAAAACCATTCAAAGAGAAAAGCAAGCAAATGAATATAATGGTTCAGTTGGAGGATATGTTGCAAGAGCCTTATTAAGGCTGGCTCCTGCTGCACCTGGTATAGGTGCGTTAGTTACTGGAGCAGCATGCGATAACGGCAATGGAGGGCATGACCCACTGCCTCCTGTTGCAGCAGCTACAGCAGCACCAGACAGCGGCCCAAAGCCTCTTAACGGAGTTGTTATTGATGCTTCAGGCTCAGACCCTGTTGAAGGGATCATTGAAGAAATGAGGGTTGATGTAGATGGTGATGGAACAGATGATTATACTGAGTCTCCAACAGACTTAGCAGCTACAGTAGACTATCCAGTTCAGGGAGATTATCGTGCAAGGGTGACTGTAGTGAACTCATCAGGTTTAGAGGATTCTGCTACAGTTGATATTGATGTTGGTTACGGCAATGATAACACTGGTGCAGCACAATACATTGATGACACACTTACAAATGACATCGGCTATACATGTTCAAGAGACCAGAATCTACAGATTCCTGACTTAAGAGGCGGCGCTCCAACAATGCATGCTTATGTTGCTGATGTCAAGGGAACTCTTAGTGATGAAACACTTTATGTAATCTATAATCTAGGCCAGCTTACAGCAGATGACCTGGCTATTATTGCAGCCTATAATGCAGAAATGCAGGCAACAGGCACACCAGTAAGCATAACAGTGGTAAACCCTGATGACTCACCAGATGACATCAGAGCTTATTTTGGGCTTGCAGAAACTCCAAAGTCTTTGCCAAAATCTTCAGGAAGCTCAAAATCCAGCCAGCCAAAAAGTTTTTTGGATTCTGTAAGGGAAATGCTTAATGCAGGCACTCCTGAAAGGTCTAGAGCTCCAAAGAGAATAAGTGCACCAAAAGAAGTCTTTTAATTTTTTTATTTTAGGCGGTTTAATTGAAACTAAAAAACCTTTTTTTAAATTTAATTCTGCTCGATTTAATACTTGTAGTTTTATTCGCAGGTCACTTAGCTATTGATTCTATACTGAATGATAAGCCAATTGCTTTACCTTTGAATTATGGCGCTGTAGCTTCTAATGAGCAAGCACTTGCAAATCCTTCTTATAATCCAGTTATACAGCAGCTTAGCCAAGAAGCTGTAGGCGTGCCTAGAGCAACTGTTACAAGTAATGATAATAATGATTATGAGTCTAGTAATGATGATGATTCTAGGCCAAGGACGCGCTCAAGCAGAAACAGCAATAGCAACTCAAACTCTTTATTTGACTTACAAGGTTATGTTCCAACTCTTCCAATACCAAATAATCCTCAACCATTTACTTACACAAAAACCGCTTCAAGAGTTCTGCAAAGACTAAACGAGGAAGGCAATGCAAGGGTTATTGTTGATTTAAGCGATCCTTCAAAAAAGGAACAAGTTCTTGGTATTCTGAATAATTTTGACAAGAAGGTTGATATGAAGAATGGTTTTGCAGGTTATATTGATATTGATGATTTGCAGGCACTAGAAAACAGCCCAATTGTTGATTTTATTTACGAAGACAGGCCATTGCATATAGCAAATGCTGAGAGTTTCCCTTTGATACAAGCTGATAAAGCTGCAAGTGTAACTTATAATAATTTTGCAGATTTAACTGGTGCTGGACAGACTGTTTGTTTAATAGATACCGGTATTGATTATAGGCATGATGATTTAGGAAATTGTACTTACGATGATTATATTAATGATAATTGTGATAAATTTGCAGATAATGGTTGGGATTTTTACAATACTGATAATGACCCTGATGATGACAATGGCCATGGAACAGCAATGGCTGGCTTAATAGCTGGAAATGGTGCTGGTTACCAAGGTTTAGTACCTGAAGCTAAGATTATTGCTGTGAAAATATCAGATTCTACTGGGGGCAGTTGGTCTTCACTAGTTGATGAAGGAGTAAATTGGTGTGTAGATAATGCTACCAAGTTTAACATAACAGTAATTTCAATTGGATTTAGTACAGCAGGAACTACAAACAATCCAAGTATCTGTGTAGGTCCAATGGCAGATGAAATAAATAGGGCTGTGGGTGATGGAATCACTGTATTTGCTCCAACAGGAAACAGCGAAGTTATAGATGGAATTTCGTCTCCTGCCTGCATACCCAATGCAACCGCAGTCTCAGCAGTAGGAGACGGTTCAAATGGTTATACTGCTGATGTAATTCACTCCTTTCCTTTAGATGGTCAAGGTCCTAATAGATATCCTGGAATGACTGACTTAATGGCTCCAGGACTCTCAATCGATACTTTAGATTTAGAATCATTTGGTGGTTATGCATTTGGAGGTATTGGAACCTCCTACGCTTCAGCCCACGCAGTCGGCTCAGCAATGCTCCTAAAAGAATATTACCAAGAAAGATACAGTTATGATTTAACTCCAGCTGAAATAAGAAACATCTTAAGCATAACAGGAAAACCAATCTATGATATTAACACTTCAGCTTATTATCCAAGAATTGATGTTTTAGCAGCAATTCATTATGAAGAATGGGCTCCAACAGTTAATCTTGAAAGTCCTGCAGATGCTGCAACTGAGAATGAAGGAGTTGTTTCCTTTACATATAATGCAGCTGATGCTGAGCACAGCATTGATAATTGTACATTGTATATAGATGGACAAGAAAATACAACTCATTATTACAAAGGAAGTTATGCAAAGATTGATACTTGCAGTGAACAATGGATGATACCTTGCTGGCTTTCTTCTGAAGGCGATAATACATTCAATACCTGTGATGCAGGATACTCAAGTACAGGTGGCCTAGGAAGAGGCGGAGTAGACGAGGTTTTAATAAATGATTCTTATGTATTAGATGGAGAAGATATAGAAGTTACATGTAAATTTAATTTAAGGTCAAAATCACCAGTTGACGGAGGAATTTTTTATTACGATGGTTCTAGCTGGAATGAAATCTGGCATCAAAATCTACCAGTTATGGATGGAGTTTATGAAGTAAAAGCTACAGTAAATGCTAATGCAAATATCGGACAGCATTGGGTAAGATGTTCATACCTTTACGATCCTAATAATATAACTGGTTATTGTGCAGATGAAGCAAGCGGTGATTATCATCACGACAACGACGACATTTACTTCTATGTAACAGATGACATAGAAAGAGCTGAAGACAGGGAAGAAAGCATCAGCTATAGTTTTGATATTCCTTTAAGCGCAGCTTCTTACAACTGGAATGTACAATGTTATGATGATTCAACAATACCTAATGAAGGAGTTAGTGGAACAAGGACATTAAATGTTCAGTCTCCAGACACAACACCTCCAGCAACAATAACAGGCTTAACATCAACATCAAAATCAACTGATTATATATACTGGGAATGGACAAACCCAATTGATGGAGACTTTGCGGAAAACATAGTATATATAGACACTGTTAATGAAATAAACACCTCAAATAGTTATTACAATGCTACTGGATTAAGCCCTGATACCTTGTATACAATAACAGTCCACACAAAAGACACAACTGGAAATGTCAATAATACTGATGTTAGCGATGCTGTAACAACCAATCCTGCACCGCCTGCTGGATACCTTCAGGTACTCTCCCAAACACCAGATATAGATGTAACAAAAGATGATTTTTTCAGTTTCTCAATAGATGTAAAATGCCTGAACGGAACCTGCAGTAATGTGGTCTTAACCTTGGATCCTTGGGAGGATTATAATTTTACAGAAGAGGAGATAGCACAGGCGCAGGAAGAGCTGAATAAAATAAAGCAGGGCATAGAAGAAAATAATCTTGACTGGAATGCAGATTTAACTCCTGCTTTTGTTGATTATGTAAGAAGAAAGAATAATGGTGAGCTCGCTTACATAGAGCCAGAAACTGCGCCAGCTTACGAAGAACCTTTTGGAATAGGCATACAAAGCGCAATAACCAAAAAAGATGAGGCTGTACTTCCTTATCACTTTGACTGGAGAAATGCTTATGGAGAAAACTGGGTTACTTCTGCAAAACACCAAGGTGGTTGTGGTTCTTGTTGGGCATTTGCTTCAGTAGGGGTTGCAGAAGCTGCATTAAACATATACAATAGATGGCCAAGCTTAATGCTAGACCTTTCAGAACAAGATATGGTGTCATGCGCCAACAGCGGTCCACCACTATACCTTGATGCTGGAGATTGTAGTAGTGGAAATGACAATTATGCATTAGCTTATATCAGAAACACTGGAGTTGTTGATGAAACCTGTTTCCCTTATACAGCAAGTGATGCGCCGTGTGGTGATAAATGTTCAAACAGTGCACAATACCATATTCAAGACAAAGTAGTTGTTAGTGCAGCTGGTGTAGATAAAGAAGTAGATAAAGAAGCAGCTATTAAAGCTCTGCTTAATTATGGTCCTTCTACTGCATGGATTCGTGCTTATACAGATCTTTATTCTTATGTTAATGGAATTTATGAGCCTTCTACTGGTGATAATATTGGAGCCCATCTTATAAATGTTATAGGTTATAATGAAACAGGAGATTATTTTATTGTTAAAAACAGCTGGGGCACTGGCTGGGGAATGAATGGTTTTGGTAACATCAAATCCTGGGTTGTACTTAATGATTCAACTATATTAAACAGGCTAAGGTTCACAACAGGAGCAGACAAACTTAACAAAGGAGTAATACCAATGAATTCTGGCACTCCTTTCTATACAATAACACAAAATCCTTATAACTGCGGAAATATGAATGAGGGAGAAACCTGCAGCGTGACCTGGCAGGTAAATGCTACTGGATTTCATTTGTCAAGCTGGGAGTTCTTCGTAATTATAAACTCTGATCAAAGCAATCTGACAAGTGCAAATTCTACAATAACCATCATAGGAGATTATATACCAATAATTAACAGCATAGAGTGTGAAAGCAAAGGTACATGGAAGGACTGCAGTTTAATAGAGTCAGGAACTGACTTAACAAGAATAAGGGTAAATGTTACAGATGAAAATTCAAATATCCAAAATGTTGGAGTAAGGCTAAAGGAAGATGGCATAATTATTGCAGAAGGCTCTGGCGCTTATAGCTCAGGATTTTATGTCTATGATCATGCAGACAAACCAATGGATTCCAATAAAGATTACAAGATAGAAGTTGATGTAAGTGATGAAACTTATTCCATTAATGGCTTTGTTTCATTTAAGCCAACAGTAGTTTGTATAGAGGACTGGCAACTACAATACGATGCATGCCAGAC
>JAHWIC010000044.1 GCA_019322805.1 Candidatus Woesearchaeota archaeon
CTCTCCTTTTACTGTGCAGACATTGATTACTAAAACGTTTGCCTCATCAGGTTTTCTGACTATCTCAAACTGTGCTTGCTTAAGTAAACCCATCATAACCTCTGACTCAGAGAAGTTTGTACTGCAGCCGTGGGTTTTGAAGTATACCTTTATCATAGAAATTGAGAATTATGGCGGGTTTAAAAAGATAATTAATAAACCAGTATCAATAGAAAGGATTCAATAAAAAATAATTCCGAAATTCCTTTTTAGAATTAGTTAAGAACAATAAACAAATAACCAATAAAAAAATAAATCTGAAAATCCCTTTTAGAGCCACTATAAGGGAATTTCATCTTAGTTTGGTTCTTAAGAAACAGAATAAGATGATTTTTGCCTTAAGAAAGGAATAAAGCAAAAATCAGATTGTTGCCGAGTGAAACGAGCACAACTAAGGAATCTTTGATTCCCGTTTATTTTTTGTTTTTATTGAATTTTTAAATTGATTTATTGCTTATAAACCGGCTTCTTAACATCCATCATCCAAGATGTTATAACTCTAGTCTCATGCTCATCCGGAGTGTGGATTGCTTCGTGCAGATCAACCATTGTTTTTAATGGACTATAAAGCATATCTGCCCTTAAAGCCTGGTAATTATCGCCTAAGAAAGTAAATCCTAAGACACCGCCCATCTGGGCTTCTGGAAAGATATCAACCCATTTGTTTGCAGCTCTGTTTGAGAAATCCTGTTTATTGATTTCCTTCTTTTCTTCGTAATCCAAGAGAGGAATATTATAATTGATTGTAACATGCTCTTTTCCGTAATTTCCTGAGTATTGGATATCTATTGAGTAGCCTTTTTCTTCGCCTGGTTCTTTCTCTCTTAATACAGAGAATGACTGCTCTTCTTTGCCTTCTTTCTTCGCTTTTTCAGTCGGCTTAAGCTCAATATCGATCCTTTCTTCAGAGCCATCCTCATGATATTTGATGCTGACAGAATAATCCTTCAAAGCCTCATTTTCAGCTTCTCTTCCAATCTCCAGGCCGTACTCAACATGCTTTGCTTTGGTCTTTTTGTCTTCAACAACTCTTAGCACCTCTTCCAGAGCAGTATCTTCAGAGAGCTTTTTCTTATTCTTTATCTCTTTTTCAGGCCTCTTAGCCAGTTTCTTAACCAAGGCTTCCAGGAATGAAAATTCATCCTTTTCTTTTCCGAAGTTTCTTTCAACCTTAGAATCAACAGCCGGAACAATATACCTTAATATATCCTTAAGAAGCAAGTCACTCATTCTAACCATCTATAACAAAACCGCATTTCTTGCAGTATAGCTCACCAGACTCTCTGATTATATCTGTGCTGCCGCAATCAGGGCATTTCCTCTCCCCTTCTCCCTCCACTGCCTGTAATGATTTTTGTGCTGGCATTCTATTTCTGCTCTTTCGCAACCTCATGATTGCATTTCTCACACTTTAGTATATTATACTCTGTACCTTTAATCTCCCTGGCTTCTACAAGCTTATACTTTCCACCGCATAAGCTGCACTTTCCATAGTCAGCCATTGGGCACCCCCTTTATACAGGGTATATAGCAAGCTTCCTTTTTAAATCTTACGGTTTTTTACTACTCTGGGGGTTCGAAACCCTAATTGCTTCTTTAAGCAGTTTTTTTGCTAATTTTTCAGAAGGAGCATCAGTTATTATCCTGAAAACACTATGCTCTGTCCTTGATGTTCTGAAGAATATCCATGAATCACCAATCCATATCTTTAAGGTTCCAAAAGGATCCTTGCTGTCTAATATTTTACAGTCTTTTTTGCTGTAATACCTCTTTATTTTTTCTTTTATTGACTTTAATCTCTTTGGATTGACCTTTATGTTCTTCTTTGGTGTGGAGTATTTTGGCAGTTTGCCTATGATCTTCTTTAATGGCTTTTTCTGAGTGGCCATTACGTTCATTATTAATAACAGGGTTAGTATTCCATCCCTGCATCTGTTCGGAGGAATTATTACTCCGCCGTTAGAGCCTTCGCCTCCAACCTTGGAGTTATGTTTTCTCATCTCATCCACAACATTAATCTCTCCAACCTCTACTTCCTTTATTTTTGCGCCAAAACCTTCTGCAACATCCTTTACCATGCTTGAGGTTGCATCGTTTGTTACTATGACCTGTTTTTCAGGGTGTTTAAGGCTTAATAGAACATCTTCAACAGCCAAAGCCAGTATGTATCTTCCAGAAAGATAAGTGCCGTCTGGCAGGACTAATTTTATCCTGTCTGCATCACAGTCAAAGCCAGCTGCTAGATCAACCTTATGTTTCTCTGCTATAGGCGCCAGGTATGAAAGTGTTTCCCTTATCGGCTCTACCTTTCTTTTATATTCTCCAGGATGGTTGTTTATTGCAATGTTCCTGATTCCCATCTTTGTGAGTATATCCTCAGCAATAACACCTGCACCACCATTAGGATCTAAGAGAACTTTCAGGTTAGCTTTCCTTATTTTTTTAATATGGTCTTTTCCTATTAATTTTACCAGGTAATTGTGATACTTGATCATTAAATCAGACTGTTTCCCGATGATTTTCTTTATCTTTAGGGTTTTCTCCTTGTACAGGAAATCCTTTAAGAAAACAGCCTCTGGTATGTTTTTTATTTTATTGAATTCATCAATTAATTTTTCAGAATCCTTTACCCTTAATATCGCACCATCTTTGTCCAAGAACTTAAATCCATTCCATTCCGGCTCATTATGGGAAGCAGTTATTATAATTCCGCCGTCTGCTTTGTAATGCCTGACTGCAAACTCAATTGCTGCTGTCGGCATTACGCCAACATCAATTATGTTTACTAAAGAATCAATCATTGCTTTCTTTAAGTTTCTACATGAAGGCCTTGTATCAGAGCCAATGACTATTGTTGGCTCTTTCTTTGCCCTTTTTTTAACAAATCTGCGGTATAGGAAAGCATATCTCCTGGCAATATCATCTGTTAATGCCTTTCCGTAAACACCCCTTATTCCTGAAAAAGACTGGACTAGCATACTGTTTTTGATTAATATGTTAGTTTATAAGTTTTTTCTTTGGAGTGGAGTGACCTCGAGCGACCGGCAGGGAGCTCAGAGCGGAACGACCAGAGGTGCGAGGCAAGCGAATATATGAGCGCAGAGTATGACGCAGGGCACTCTTTCTAAAGCACGAAGTGTTGTAAATAAATGATATAAGGGGCGAGAAAACAAAAGGTTTAAATATGAGTACACATTTGTATATACAAATAAGTATCTAAAATGAGATTTGCATTAACAAAAAAGGACATTATAGCCCTAAATCAGGAGTTTGAAGGCGGATCCGTCCATAACGAGGCAAGTTTAGACTTTGCATTAGGTTATGCGAGAAAAACTGAAAATTGGACGAAAGCGTTGGCTTGGTTAGTTAGAGCTATACTGCTGGATCACGTTTTTGAAGACGGAAACAAAAGGACAGCTGCATTATTAATTAAAGCTTACACTGAGTATGAAAACCACAAAACATATGATGATAAACTTATAAAATTAATCAAAAAAATAATTTTGGGAAAGATTTCAAGTATAAAAAGAATTGAGGATATGATAAAAGATGCAATCAAATAAATTTTTGAAGATCGCTAAGGAAGTTGCTGAGAAGGATAAAGTGTTATTTGATACCCTAATTGAATTTGAAAAGACTAAAAAAATAAGGACTAAATCCCGGCTTAATTTTACAATAGATAAATCAATTGCCTCAAGATTCAAGAAATTTTGTAGGGATAAAGGGTATAATATGAGTGCAAAAGTAGAAAAGGCAATGAAGGATATTATTGAGAAAGAAGGTTATTAGTTAGTTTTCTCACCCTTTTACTAAAATAAGAATGAGTGCCCGAGTAATATTGAATTGAATGTCATTCAATTCCCTTGCCCGAATTTTTCCACGGGCGACTAGCTAGGAGACCGTGCTGGAAATTTGAGAGGTGGAAGGACGAGCGAACGAATGGAAATTCGTGAGCGAAGAGTTTTGGGACAAAGGCGACCCCTTAACGTTCAATTTATAGCAAAATTATCTCTAAAATAATAAATGGCAGAAAAATAGAAAAATTTAAATATATAAAGTGTATATACACCGTTAATATGGCAACTGAACTAGTTACCTTCAAGATGGAGCATGAATTCTTAGAAGATGTAGATGAAACTGCTAAGAATGCTGGCTTTCAAAATAGGACTGAATTCATAAGGGCTGCACTAAGAGAAAAAGTGGATGATGTTAAATTAAAAAAAGCTATGCAGGAGATAGCTCATTTAAGAGGAGCATCAAAGAAGAAAACCACTGATAAAGAAAGAGAGAGAATTAGGGAAAAAGTTTTTGAAGAGTTTGATAAGAAGTTTAAATGAGTTCTTCTGGTTTTACAACTTCGCATATATCTTTCAATAATTGAAAATGTTTATCCCTTGAAACTAAGACTGCCTTATTGTCTCTAGCCAAGATCGCATGAATCGCATCTCCTCTAGGCAGCTTTCTTTCTTCAGCAATCTTTTTTGCTTCATTCCACTGTTCTTCTGAAACATCTACTTTTTCCATAATCTTTTCAAAATGCAAAGTCAGTCCTCTAATCTGGTCCAAGGTATATGCTGTTTCTAGTTCTCTAAGCAAGAATGTGGAAACTACAATTTTACTTTTGGAAGCAAGAAGTTTACATAACAATTTGAAAGCAAACTCTCCAATATCTTTAGAAGGATCAGTACGATCTTCATAGTAATCCATCCAGATTGAAGTATCTAAATAATATTTTTCTGCCATTTTAATCACTAAGGTTTTAACACTTATATAATTTGCTAATAAATTTAGCAGTTAAGAATTAAAGGGTCGCCGAAGTCCCAAAATTGAGTCTAATGTCATTAGGCTCCCTTTCCCTCGAAATTTTCCACGGGCGACTAGCTAGGAGACCGTGATGAAAATTTCAGAGTGGAAAGGCCGAGCACCGAGCTTGACGAGGGGCGGAGGAGTTTTCTGGCAGCCAAAAATATAAAGGTCGCCGCCTTGAACAACCTTTTTATATCTTGCTTATTTCTAAGTCTATATGGTATCATATCGTAAAGTAGGATACAAAACATTTATCGCCTCAGTGGATTTTTACGATGTATTAGAATATTTTAAAGTGATGGATAGCATTAGAACCATAATGATTCATAATCTATGGGACAAGGTATACAAAAATAGAGTAGTCAAAACATTAGAATCATTACAATACAATCAATGTAGGAAAATCACTGATAAGAACATGATTAAGAACCTGTTGCAACTTTTGGAAGGAGCTTGGTTTAATGAGCTCGCATTAATTGATTCGTTGAATGAAAGTGCATTGAAATTTGCACATTGGGATATAGTTAAATTCTATTATACAATCTATTTTGGAGTATCTATAATGAGTAGGATTGTATGCAAGGATACCACATATAAAACTCAGAAAGAGATGGTTAATTTGTTTAATAATCAAGTATTGAGGGGTCCTTTGAAAGAATTGATTCTCCCTCCTTTTTATTTGACCTATCAAAATGGCAAATTATCTCATTCATATGAAGAAGTCACACCATGGATGTACGGAATAAAATATCATTGCCCTAGGATAGAAAAAGGG
>JAHWIC010000045.1 GCA_019322805.1 Candidatus Woesearchaeota archaeon
CCTTTCTTCTTACTTTCTTTCTCAAACTCTTTCAACAATTCTTTCTGTTTCTTGCTTAATCTTTTAGGAACTTTAACAACAATCTCTACTTTTTCAGTACCGCTATAATCGCTGTTTAAATGAGGCATGCCTTTTCCGTCTAATTCAAATACTGTATTTGTTTGTGTTCCTGCTGGAATAGTTAAAGATTCCCTGCCAAATAAAGTAGGAACTTCTATTTTGCCGCCTAAAGCAGCAACTGTGAATGGGATAGAGACATTAACATGCAGATTATCACCTTCACGCTCAAAAACATCATGCTCTTTTACATAAACATTAACGTATAAATCCCCATAAGGAGCTCCTGACTCGCCAGCTTCACCTTCTCCGCGCTTTCTTACACTAGTTCCTGTTTCAATTCCTTTTGGTATTGGAATCTCAACCTTTCTTGTTTTCTTTACTAAGCCGGTTCCATCGCAAACAGCACATTCCCTTTTTATAAATTTCCCAGTACCTTTACATTTTCCACATGTTGTTGTGGTCATGAAAACACCGAAAGGTGTTCTCTGTGTGCGTTTGCTTGCTCCAGAACCATTACATTCAGGACAGGTAACGATGTCAGAAGATGATTCTGCTCCAGAACCATTACATTTATCGCAACGCTCAAGCCTTGGAACAATTACTTCTTTTTTTACACCTTTTGCAGCATCTTCGAGTGTTATTTCAATATCAGCTTCTATATCTGCTCCTCTACGAGGGCCTGCTCTTCTGCGCCTTGAAAAGCCTCCAAAGCCCCCACCACCAAAGAACCTATCAAAAATGCTGTCAAAATCAAATCCAAAGCCGCCTATGTCCTGCATAAAATCAGAAAAATCAAATCCTCTGGCCCCAAACCCGCCAAATCCTTCTGCAGTTGTTCCAAACTGGTCATACTGCCTTCGCTTTTCATCATCACCTAAGACAGCTGCCGCTTCATTAATCTCCTTAAACTTCTCAGCTGCCTCAGCGTCGTCTGGATTTAAATCTGGGTGATACTTCTTTGCTAATTTCTTATACGCTTTCTTTATATCAGCCTTTGAAGCCTCTTTTCCAACACCAAGGGTTTTGTAATAATCTTTGGATTTTGGCATTTACTTCTTTTTTTCCTCATCAACCCGGTCAGCATCAACTACCTTGCCTTTCTTTTTTGGCTTTTCTTCTGCTTCAGGTTCAGGACCTGCTCCAGCACCTTGTGCTTGCTGCTTTTTAGCCTGCTCTTGAGCTACTTTCTGATACATCTCTGTTGACATCTTCTGCACTAATTCATTCACTTCGTCCATTTTCTTCTTGATTGCTGTAGGATCCTTCTTTTCAGGCTTTAATAGCTCCTTTAGTTCCATTACCTTGCCTTTTACTGTTTCAAGCTCTTTGTTGTCAACCTTGTCTTTGAAGTCTTTAAATAACTTCTCGGTTGAGTAAACAAGTGCATCAGCCTGGTTTATTGTTTCAACGTCTTCTTTTCTTTTCTTGTCTTCTTCTGCATGCGCTTCTGCTTCTTTCTTCATCTTTTCAATCTCTTCGTCACTTAGTTTTTGTGTTGCAGTGATCTTTATGCTCTGCTCTTTTCCTGTGCCAAGATCTTTAGCAGATACATGCACTATTCCGTTTGCATCAATGTCAAAGGTAACCTCAATCTGAGGGATACCTCTTGGAGCTGGTGGAATTCCTACTAAATCAAATCTGCCAAGGCTCTTGCAGTCAGCAGCCATTGGCCTTTCACCTTGCAACACATTGATTGTTACAGCAGGCTGGTTATCAGCTGCAGTTGAGAATACCTGTGCTTTCTTTGTTGGAATTGTTGTGTTCCTCTCAATAAGGGCTGTTCTGACTCCACCAAGAGTTTCAATCCCAAGTGTAAGAGGTGTTACGTCAAGCAATAAGATATCCTTCACTTCTCCAGCTAATACACCTGCCTGGATTGCTGCACCTTGTGCAACACATTCCATTGGGTCAACGCCACGCTCAGCCTTTTTGTCAACAAAATCCTCAACAAACTTCCTTACAATAGGCATTCTTGTTGGCCCGCCTACTAAAATTATCTTATCAACTCCTTTTGCATCAAGCTTAGCATCCTTTAATGCCTGCTCCATTGGATGCCTGCATTTCTCTATGATAGGCTCAACAAGCTGCTCAAGCTTCGACCTTGTTAGCTTCATTGTCAAATGCTTTGGTCCAGCATCACTTGCAATTATGAATGGAATGTTAATCTCTGTTTCCATTGTTGTTGACAGCTCAATCTTAGCTTTTTCTGCAGCCTCTCTTAGCCTTTGCATTGCTGTGTCATCTTCGCTTAAATCAATACCTTCCTTTTTCTTGAACTCACCCATTATATGATTCATCAAAGTATTGTCCATGTCAGTTCCACCAAGCTGTGTGTCTCCAGAAGTGGATTTTACCTCAAATACACCCTCGCTAAAGTCCATTACAGTTACATCCAGTGTTCCACCGCCAAAGTCAAACACAAGGATTTTCATCTCTTTCTCCAGCTTGTCAAGGCCATAAGCCATTGATGCTGCGGTTGGCTCATTAACAATCCTTACAACATTCAAGCCAGCAATAGTTCCTGCGTCCTTTGTTGCTTGTCTCTGGTCATCATCAAAGTAAGCTGGTACTGTGATAACTGCTTTCTCAATCTTCTCTCCAACAAATTCCTCTGCATCTTTCCTTATTTTCTGCAGAATAAATGCAGAAATCTGCTGCGGGGTATAGTCTTTGCCGTTTATCTTATAGACGTGCTTTGTTCCCATCTTTCTTTTAGCAGCTGTAATAGTTCCTTTTGGGTTTGAAACAGCTTGCCTTCTGGCAGGCTCTCCTACCAGCATTTGGTGCTCTTTTGTAAAAGCTACAACACTAGGAAATGCCTTTCCATACGCGGTTGTTCCTTCTGCTGATGGTATTATTGTTGGCTTTCCTCCAATTAATACTGCAGCAGCAGAGTTAGATGTTCCTAAATCTATACCAACGATTTTTTCCTTTTTAGTTGATTTTTTCTCAGTCATTTTATTTACCCCCATATATTTCTTCTAACCAAAATAAGAAGGCGTCTCAGCCTTTGGCTTATCTTTTGATTGGCTCTTGCGCTTTTCTTCAAACTTTTCCAGAGCCTCTGGTTTCTTTATCTCACCAAATTCTTTTTCATAAGCCTTGAGCATGTTTGTTAAGACGCGAAGTATCTCTTTTGCATGATACGGGTCTGTGATAACCACCTTATGCTCGCACAACACACTTGGTCTTTGCTTTGACCTTGGATCATTCCTTGGTGTAACCCGTCTAAAATCAAAGAAAAACTGCATTGGGTTAAAGTTTATTGACAATTCATTTGCGAAAAATGCCTCGCCATCATTGATGTTTATGTTTATTTTTTCTTCTGCCATTTTCTTACCTCAATATTTTATATTCTAAGATTTTCCTCAGCTGTTTTTTATCCGGTACAATCTCTTTTAGTTTGCCACCTTTTAGTGTCTTGCCGCCTCTTATTAAATAAGAAGCATACTGCCTTACTGATTCTGGGTCATCAGGATTTACAAAGTAATTCAGCATAAACCACAGGCTTAGGTCTTCGCCATGTTTTGAGCAATTGCCAATCTTACACTCTAATGGTTTGACTGGGTGTATCACACAACCTTTTTCTTTGTTAAAGAATGCACACCTGCCATATGGCTTAGTTGTTTTGACTGTCACAGGCCTTAGCCTTTTTGTATTGAATTTCTCCACCTCTTCTAAACATGTTTTCTTAAGCTCTTCTTCAGTTGTCTTCAAAAACCCAGCAATCTTCTTTAAGTCATCATCAGCTAAAGCTCCAGAGCCATGGCTGCAGCAATGGCCGCATTTCTTGCATTTCTTTCCGAGCTCAAGAACTTTCTTTAGTTTTGTTTTTTTGGTTATCATTTTTTCTTTTCTTCTTTTTTTGCAACCTTTACTTTAGTATGCCTTAGCACTTTATCATTTAACATATACCCTTTTTGGAGTTCTTCTAAAACAAGATCTTCTTCTTTGTCTGAGGTTTCCTGCATCAACACCTCATGCTTGTATGGATCAAATTTTCCCCCCAACGCTTTAATTGGTTTAAGGCCTTCTGATTCTAAAGTAGAATATAATTGTGAAAAAATAAGCTCAACACCTTTTAAGAAATTAGGATTGTTCTTTGCATTTTTAATTGCAAGCTCAAAGCTGTCTATAATAGGAAGAATCTTCAGGATTAATTCTTGTTTTGAATATTTAACAAATTCTCCTTTTTCCTTGTCAATCCTTTTTTTGTAATTCTCAAACTCTGCTTGCAATCTTTGCAGGGTTTCTGTTAATTCCTCGATTTTTTCTTCTTTTGGATCGACTTTTTTGCTTTCTTTTTTCTTGACTTCTTCTTTCTTTTTGTCAGTCATTTTCAATTCCTTTCAACTATTTCTCGACTTTGTACCCGTTGATTTAAGCTCAACGAAGTAAGGGTAATATCAACTTATATATAAATGTTTCTATACTGGAGTATATATCTTACCAAAAGATTTATAAATAAAAGCCCGTAATTAGCCATTTATGATACGATTTTACGAGCATAAGATAACCATAATACGTTCAAGAAAGCCCCAAAAAAGGAACCTAAATGAGGAATTGCAGTGGTTTGGTAGTTCTTTAGGTTTATTTAATCTTAGGGATAAGGATAAGAGCTGCTATAGGATATTTGTTGAGCTTCTTAAGGCAGCTAAGTCACGAGTTCCTTTATCAAGCGATGAGATTGCTGTAAGAGCTGGCTTAACAAGAGGTACTGTGATACATCATTTGAATAAGCTGATTGAAGCAGGCATAGCTGTGCATCACAGAAACAGGTATATGCTTAGGGTTGATAATCTAAGCGAGCTTGTAAAGGAATTAGAAAGAGATGTGCAACGTGCTTGCCAGGAGCTTGAGCAAGTGGCAGAGGAAATTGATAAGGGAATAGGATTATAAAATGAGGAAAATCGTTGTTAAACTAAAGAAGATAACTGTGAACAATTTCTCTCCAAAAGAAAAGACAGTAGAGATAGATATACATTTTAATGATGGAGCTGATAAAGAGATAACAAAGAAGATAATAGGTATAGATGATCCTAGGAAATTAGCTGAGGAGCTTATTCTTGAGATAAGGAACTTAGAGAAATCAAGCCATCAGAAGTTTGATGGCGAATCAATTCTGGATACTATTGTTAACATAGTTTTTGATGATGAAGATAAGATATTAAGTAAGCTGAGCATGTTTTTCTCTAAGCTTTGTGATAAGATTGATTCTGTTAGAACTACAACTGATGCTAGCGGCTATATTGATTTGATAAATAAGGTGAATAGTATGAAGTTTGACTTATAAAAGAAAAATAAGAAAATTATTTAGCCAGTCTTGATTTTGCTCTCATACTAGGCCTTAGTTTTTCTGCTCCTTTGCCTTTATGTGTTAATATTCCCCTGCTTCTCTTTCCAGCTGCTGTCAAGCCGCGATAAACTCTTCCTCTGTGCTGCTTTTGCATAATCCAGTTTATGTTTTTGTCTGCAATAATGTTTGGATGTGCTTTATCGACCATTACTATTTCATACCAATAATGTCTTCCGTCCTTGCCC
>JAHWIC010000007.1 GCA_019322805.1 Candidatus Woesearchaeota archaeon
ACGTCACAGCAATGGTAATTGAAAACTACATTAAATATAGCCAGGGTCACTACCGCCTACCTAACAACCGCCAAAGGCAACTACCTGCTTTTGCCTAGCCACGGGATACCCCGCACTTTAGTGCGGGGAGGATGTCATCCGCTTTCTTCCCTTTCAGATATGGAATAAAGGTGCACAGCGGATGATTTTTGCTTTAACCTTTGCATCAAAGCAAAAATCGGATTTATTTTTCTTTATTGATTTTTCCTAATGATGCTTTTTATTTGAATGGGGCTACCCGGACTTTCTCCAGTGCCCCTTGAGCATGAGGCTGCTGATTTGAACCGGGGTCGTCTGGTCCCAAACCAGAAAGGATGTTCCAAGCTACCCTATAGCATAGCGTTATACGGTTAATCCATACAATCCCACTCTAAGGATAGCCTTTAGAGGAGAGATAGCCTTTGATTTTTAAATCTATCGGTAAAACCAACTTCTCTAGAGAATTTATTTAGACTGCCTTGTTTAATCTTAAAATAGAGGCCTTTTGTTATTTTGCCGTCTTTTCTTTTGTTTCCTTTTATTAGCCAGGTTTTAGTAGAATTTATGCCTAGCTTGCCCAACATAAATTTCATTTCTTCTAGGAATTGAAAGCCGTTATCAATAAGTTCCTCTATTTTGCACATTCCAAATCTTATTTTTGCTTGTTTCTCAAACCAAATGCTGCCTTCACAATCAAAGGCTATTCTTAGGTACTCTCTGGATAACTCTTTATCAATTTTAATCCATTTAGGAATTAGAAAACTCTTAGTTACTTTACTCCCTTTTGGAACTCCAATCTTCTCTAAAAACCGACCTATATCTACTTTAAAGACTCTATATTTATGACTTTCACCATAACCACTTCTTTCTTCTAACCTCCCCTTAATTTTAAATTTTCTATATACAACCTTCTCAAAATCAGACAAAGCATCCCTATTTTTAGAACTTAAATAAAAGCATTTCAAGTCTTCTGCTAGGTGGCCATCAAATGTCAAATAACTTACTAATCTCACTAAGTCTTTATCAAGTTCTACCTTACTTTTTATCATTTTATCACTTCTATAAGTAGAACTCCTTTATATATCTCACGCGCGGTTGACCAGTGGGTAAAATGACCAGTGGTAATACAATTCTTGAAAATAACTACTTTATTGACAATATTTATAAATCAGGGAATTTCCTAAAAACACTATGGCACTAACTGAAAAACAAAAATATGAACTAAAGAAATTCATAAAGGAATTAGAATTACATAGAGGCAGGCATACAGAATTAGTTAGTGTATACATTCCTGCTGGTTATGACATGAATAAAATCATAAATCATTTAAGCCAAGAACAAGGTACTGCAACTAACATTAAATCTGCTTCTACAAGGAAGAATGTGATAACAGCTCTTGAGAAGATGATACAGCATTTGAGGTTATTCAAACAAACACCTTCACATGGATTGGCTGTTTTTTCTGGAAATGTCTCAAAGAGGGAAGGCCAGGAAGATTTTAAGGTTTGGAGCATTGAGCCACCAGTGCCTCTTAAAACAAGAATATACAGGTGCGATAAGGAATTTGTCTTAGACTTATTGAGAGCCATGCTAGAGGTAAAAGAGGCTTACGGCTTGGTTGTTATTGACAGAAGAGATGCAAATATTGCTTTGCTCAGAGGCAAGACAATAATCCCTTTAACCAAGACGCATTCAGAGGTTCCTGGAAAGTTTCGTGCCGGAGGCCAATCTGCTCAAAGATTCCATCGTATTATAGAAGGAGCTGCAAAGGACCATTACAGGAAGGTTGCAGACTATATGAAAGAACAATTCTTAGGATTAAAAGGCTTGAAAGGAATTATAGTTGGTGGTCCTGGCCCAACAAAACACGATTTCATAGAGCTTGGGAATATAACAAGCGAATTAAAGAAAAAGATCATAGCAGTCAAAGACCTTAGCTATACAGGGGACTTCGGATTGCAAGAATTAGTTGATAAAAGCCAGGATGTTTTAGCTCAGGAAGAAATTGCAGCTGAAAAGAAGATAATGGCTAAATTTTTTGATATATTAAGCAAAAAACCGGGCATGGTTTCTTATGGTGAGCAGGAGGTTATGAAAAACCTGAAATTGGGAGCAGTGGACACATTGCTTTTATCAGAAGACTTAGAAGATGAAAAAATAGAAGAGTTTGAAAAAGAAGCGAATGTTGTGGGGACTACAGTTAATATTATCTCTACAGAAACAAGAGAAGGAGTGCAGCTAAGAGATATTGGGAAGGTAGCTGCTATATTGAGATATGAAGTACAATGAACATAATTGAGAGAGCCTTTAGGGAGTTATATCCTGATAAAGAACCCAAATATAATTTTTCTCTTAAGTATTCTGCAAAATTTAAGCCTTATAATGCAAATGTTAGACTAAGAGGAAACACCCTTATTTTTCATATGAGTAAGAAATGGAAGTCAGTAAGCAAGGAAATCCAGATTGGCTTAATCCAGGAGTTACTGGTTAAGGTAACTAAGAATAGAGGAAGAACAAATAATATGGACCTATACAACATCTTTATTAAAAAAGCAGGACTGGCAGCTCCAAAAACAAAGACTGATGAATTCCTAGAGGAATCATTTAACAGGGTAAATGAAAAGTATTTTTATGGAATGATTGAAAAGCCAAACCTAGTGTGGCATAATTCCTCAAGCAGACTTGGAACCTATGAATATGGTTCTGACACAATATCAATAACAACTGCTCTTAGAGATGTTGATTCAGAAATATTGGATTATGTAATGTATCATGAGATGCTGCACAAAAAGTACAAGTTTATTTCCAAGGATGGGAGGAATTATCACCATACAAGCCATTTTAAGAACAAGGAAAGAGAGTTTGAAAACCAGAAGGAGGTGGAGAAGAGACTAAAGCATTTACGAGCCCCAAGGCGACGAAATAAACCTGCTGGCTTATTCAAGAAATTATTCTACTTCCCTTAGTTCCAAAAGCTTTAAATATCAATCTTTTTTCCATAAAAAAGATAAAATTAATAAGAATTAGAAAAATAAGGTGATTTTATGGCTAATATTAAATTACTGCCCTTGGCAGCTATGGAAAAGATTATTAAAAAGGCTGGTGGACCTGATATAAGGGTTTCTGATAAGGCAAAGGCTGCCTTAAAAGCTGTAATTGAGGAAAAGGCTGAAGAGATTGCTGAGAAGGCATGGCGCTTTGCAAGCCACGCTGGAAGAAAAACAGTTAAAGCATCTGATATAAAGTTAGCAGTTAGCAGATAAGGGTGGTGTTTATGGCAACAAAGATGGCTAGTGTTGGTGGCTTACAAAAAGGAAATTATGTTGTTATTGACGGGGCCGCATGCAGGGTCGTTGATACCCAGACCTCAAGACCCGGAAAACATGGCCATGCAAAGGTAAGATTAAGTGCTGTAGGCCTTATAGATGAAAAGAAGCGCGTTGTTGTAATGCCAGGCCATGATAATATTGAGGTTCCTATAGTTGAGAAAAAATCTGCACAGGTTCTTTCAATCAGTGGCGATACAGCTAATGTAATGGATTCAGAAACCTATGAAACATTTGATTTAAAGATACCAGAGGAACTAAAAGGCCAGGTTGTAGAAGGCTGCAATGTTCTTTATTGGGTAATACTTAATGATAAGGTAATGAAGCAGGTAAAATCAGAGGGTTAAGATGGTAAAGTTCGCAGAAGCAGAAGCAAGAAGGTTTCATGGAGTGTTTGTTTGTAAGAAGTGCGGAACTAAGATAAAGTCTTCACCCATGAAGATAGCTGCTGGTAAAGTGCATTGCAGGAAGTGCAAAGCAAAGGTATTTAGATCTGTTAGAAAGAAATAAATACTAGTATCTGTATGGTAAAATAAATGGATTCCCAAATTATTGCTGCCATAATCTTCTTTCTTTTAATGGGCTTATTCTTGCTTATCCAGAGAAAAAGGGTGCAGGTACAGAAGATTCTTTTTCCTGTTCTTTATTTTGTTCTTTACAGGACAAGGGTTGGATTAAGATTAATGAATTCTATGGCGAAAAGGCATCCCAGACTTATTAGGGGATTGAGTTATGCAGGAGTTATTATTGGCTTTTTTGGGATGGTTTTTATCTCTTTCGCGCTGATTAAAAATATTTATCAGCTTCTTGTTACTCCGACTGCTGCTCCTGGCGTTGGTTTAGTGCTTCCTTTTAAGGTCAAGGGTGCATTCTTTGTCCCATTCTTTTACTGGATAATCTCCATCTTTATCATAGCTGTTGTTCACGAGTTTTCCCATGGTGTTGTAGCGAGGGCTTATAACCTAAAGATAAAATCCAGCGGACTGGCCTTTTTAGGAATCTTGCTTCCAGTTATTCCTGCAGCTTTTGTAGAGCCTGATGAAAAGAGGATAGAAAAAAGGCCTCGTAAGGAACAGTTAAGTGTTTTTGCAGCAGGCCCGTTCTCAAATGTAATCTTGGGTGTTTTGTTTCTACTGATATTATTATTCTTAGGTGCTCCGCTTGTAAATGCAGTTCTTGACTTTAATGGTGTGAGTATAAATGGTTTTATTAGGGATAGTAATAATATGACATTGCCTGCTGAGGAAGCGGGTATAACTAAAGGAGAAATTGTAAAAGAAATAGATGGAATAGAGATAAATTATCTTTACAATTTCTCTATGTTGCTGCAGAACAGAACTCCTGGTGACAGCATTTTTATTGTTACAGATAAAGGAAGCTATGATATAACCCTTACAAATAATCCTGAAGATATAAATCGTTCTTATCTTGGTGTTTATGTCCAGCAGAATGCAGACATTAAACAGTCTTTTGTAGATAAATATGGTTTGTTTACAGCTAAAACTGTTCTTTGGTTTACTGGGTCGCCAGCGCGTTATGGTCTTATTTTCTGGCTTTATGTACTTAATATAGGTATTGGTTTGTTTAATCTAGTTCCTTTAGGCCCTTTGGATGGCGGAAGAATGTTAAATACTGCTTTGAAGAAATACTTTAAGAAAGAAAAGGCCCAGAAGATATTTACTTATGTCAGCACTTTCTTTTTGAGTTTGATACTGATAAATATACTCTCTGCTTTTTTTAGATAAGAATCATTTCTTCCATCTAAGGTCTGGCTCTCTTGCTGCCTTTACTGCATCTAATCTTTTAACTGGCATGTTTTGAGGAGCTGTTTTGACTATTTCTGGATTCTTTTCTGCTTCTTGTTTTATCTTGAGCATAGCGTCTATAAATGAATCCATTGTTTCCCTGCTTTCTGTTTCAGTTGGCTCAATCATTATTGCGCCATGGACAATTAATGGGAAATAAACTGTTGGTGCATGAAAACCAAAGTCAAGCAGCCTTTTTGCAATATCATTTGTTGTTACATCATTTGGCATTCCTTTATCTGATAAAACAAATTCATGTTTGCAATTGTTATCATAAGGCAGGTCATAGTGTTTCTTTAATTTCTCTTTCATGTAGTTTGCATTTATTACAGAAGCCTCTCCTACTGCACGCAGACCGTCTGCACCAAGAGCTTTTATGTAGGCATAAGCTTTAACCATTACTCCAAAATTGCCGTAAAAAGCCTTTAATCTTCCGATTGAATTTTTATTATTATAATTTAATTGATATTTTTTATTGATTTTTTCTATTGTTGGAACTGGTAAGAATGGAATTAACTCTTTTTTTACTCCGACTGGTCCAGAGCCAGGACCGCCACAGCCATGTGGCGTGGAGAATGTTTTGTGAAGGTTAAGATGCAGAATATCAACTCCCATATCGCCTGGTTTTGCAATACCAAGTAAGGCATTCATGTTTGCTCCATCCATATAAACTAAGCTTCCATTATCATGCACGAGCTTTGTTATTTCAAGGATTTTTTCTTCAAAAATTCCTAATGTATTTGGAATTGTAAGCATAACAGCAGCAACATCTGGTGCAAGTTCTCTTTTTAGGTCATTTATATCAACCTGGCCCTTTTCATTGCTCTTTAGAGTTAGAGTTTCAAACCCGCACATAGTTGAAGAAGCGGGATTTGTTCCGTGAGACGAATCTGGTGTGATTATCTTGGTTCTTTTTTCTCCTTTTTTCTTGAAATAAGCCTTTACCAACATTAAACCAGTTAATTCACCATGAGCGCCTGCAGCAGGCTGTAAGGTAAACTTGTCCATTCCAGTTATTTCTGACAAATCTCTTTCTAATTCGTACATTAATTGCAAGCAGCCTTGTGCGTTTTGATAAGGATGAATGTTAGTAAAGCCAGGTAGTTTTGCCAGGTCTTCATTTATCTTTGGATTATACTTCATTGTGCAGGAACCAAGAGGATAAAAGCCGTTGTCGACTCCATAATTTCTCTTTGATAATGCAGTATAATGTCTTGCAATATCAACTTCACTCAGTTCCGGAAGTTTAATCGATTCTCTTAGAAGATATTTTGGAATAATTTCTTGTTTAGGAACATCTAATTTAGGCAAACTTACTCCTTTTCTTCCTGGTTTTGATTTTTGAAAAATTAAATCCATTTTTATCATTGTTTTAAATCATTATCAATGAAATCAATTAATAAATGAAAATAAATCTGAAAATTCCTTTCACAACCATTGTAATGGAATTTTCATCCGCTTACTTTGGCTTAAGACAGCGGATGATTTTTGCCTTAGCGTTTGCATTAAGCAAAAATCGGATTTGTTTTTTGACTATTGATTTTTTATTATTGAAACCAATCTGCCTATTTCCTCCTTGCTATTCATTTCAGTAACACAAAACAACAAGCAATCCTTTAAATTATCATAACAATCTCCTAAATCCAAGCCACCGAGGATACTATTCTTCTCTAATTCATCAATTACCTTGCTTGAATCTTTGACTTTTACAACAAATTCATTGTAAAATGGTCTTGTAAAGACTGGTTCACAGCCAGACTCATTTAATTTCTCAAAAGCATAGTGCGCTTTTTGTGCTGAAAGCTCAGCAACTTCTTTAATTCCTTGTTTGCCTAAAGCAGCAAGATGAACAGTAGCAGCTAAAGCACACAGAGCTTCATTTGAGCAGATATTTGATGATGCTTTTTCTCGTCTAATATGCTGCTCACGGGTTTGTAAGGTTAAGATATAACCTTCTTTTCCTTCTGCATCAACTGTTTTTCCAGCAATTCTGCCTGGAATATACCTCATATATTCTTTTTTTGCAGCAATTATTCCAAGATAAGGCCCTCCAAAGCTCATTGGATTGCCAAAGCTTTGGCCTTCACCTACAACAATGTCAGCATTAAGGCTTCCCGGACTTTTCAATAAGCCTAAAGAGGTTGGTTCAGCAACACAAACAACAAAGATTGATTTATTTTCATGAACAATCTTCTCAACTTCTTGTAGTTTTTCTATAGAGCCAAAGAAATTTGGGTTTTGTATGAGAACAGCGGCTGTATTTTCAGAAATCTCTTTCTTTATTTCTTCTGTTGATGTAATCCCGTCGCTAAAATCAGTCTCTTTGTACCCAAAATCATGAGCATCACAATAGGTTTTTACAGTTTGCCTGTACTCTGGATGGATTGCTTTTGAAACAAGCATTTGTTTTCTTTTTGTAATGTTTGCAGACATTATACAAGCCTCTGCTAAAGCAGATGCACCATCATACATAGAAGCATTTGCAACATCCGTCCCAGTTAATTCGCAGATCATTGTTTGGTACTCATAGGTTGCCTGTAAAATTCCTTGGCTTATCTCCGGCTGGTATGGTGTATAGGCTGTATAGAACTCAGCTCTTGATATAATATGGTTGACAATTGCGGGAACAAAATGATTATAAGAACCAGCACCTAAGAAACAAGCCATTAATTTGTTTTTTTCACTTAGTTTTGTTAGTTGTTTTCTAACTTCAATCTCAGAAATGCCATTTGGCAGGTTTAATTTTTCTATTTTTACTTGCTCTGGTATGTCCTTGAATAACTCATCTGTTGATAGCCCAACCTCTTTCAGCATATCCTCTTGTTCTTTTTTTGTATTTGGTACAAAATTCATAACTATCCTTCTTTTTCGATAAAATCTTCATATTCCTTAGCAGACATTAAACTGTCAACCTGTGATTTGTCGTCTACTTTTATCTTTGCAATCCATCCTTTGCCATAAGGGTCTTTGTTTAGTGTTTCAGGAGCATTAGCAAGCTCTTCATTGGCTTCTGTAATTTCTCCGCTTACAGGAGCGAATACATCAGAAACAGACTTTACTGACTCAACAACAGCAAGTTGTTTATTTGCTTCAACCTTTTTTCCTTTCTCAGGAAGTTCAACAAAGACAATGTCTGTTAATTGTTTTTGAGCAAAATCAGTTATGCCCACTACAGCAATATCTCCTTCTAGTTTTACCCATTCATGTTCTTTTGAATATTTTAACTCTTCTGGACTTGCCATTTTATCACCTTATTTTTTATTGAAAGCATAGAAAGGTCTTTTAACGACCTTTGCTTTATAAGATTTATCTCTTATCATTATATCTATCTCATTATCTATATTTGCGTGTTCAATTTTTACTATTCCTAAGCCAATGTTCTTCTTTAATGTTGGTGAGAAGGTACCAGATGTTACAATACCAATCTTTTCATTGTTTTTCATTATCTCATAATTTGCTCTTGGAATACCCCTATCAATCATCTCAAAAGCAATTATTTTCCTTTTTTTATTTTCTTTTTGCTCTAATAATGAATCTTTTCCAATAAAATCTTTTTCAAATTTAACAACAAAACCAATTCCGGCTTCTAATGGTGTTATGTCATTGCTTAATTCATGACCATATAAGCTGTAGCATGCTTCAATCCTTAGCGTATCTCTTGCACCTAAGCCGATTGGTTTCAAACCAGATTCTTTTCCAATTTCGAGTAATTTATTCCACATTTCTATTGCTTTATTTGCATCAGAATATAATTCAAAGCCGTCTTCACCGGTATAGCCTGTTCTTGAGATTATTGTTTTAACGCCATTAACTTCTCCTTCAATAAAACTGAATCTTTTTAGCTCAGATAGATTAACATTTGTAAGCTTTTGAAGGATTTCTTCTGCTTTTGGGCCTTGTAAATCAAGCTTTGCAGTCTCGTTTGATTTATCAATAATCTTAACATCAAAATCATTAGAATTAGTTTTAATCCATTCTAAGTCTTTTTCTGTGTTTGAAGCATTAACAACTAACATATATTCATCATCATTTAAAAAATAAACAAATAAATCATCAACTGTTGTGCCGTTTTCATAACACATTGCTGCGTAGAAGGCTTTTCCTTTTGTTAGTTTGCTTAAGTCATTCGTTATTAACTTCTGAACAAACTTGAAAGCGCCATTTCCTTTAATTATTATTTCGCCCATGTGGCAGATATCAAATAAACCAGCAGAATTCCTTGTTGTATTGTGCTCATCAATAACAGAGGTGTAGTAAACAGGCATAAGCCATCCGCCAAACTCTATCATTTTAGCGCCTAGTGCTTCGTGCTCTTTTTTTAAAACAGTCTCTTTCAATTAAAACCCCCTAGATAAGAACTTGGATTAAGAATTTAAATAGATTATGGTAATCTTTATAATATAAAATCTACCTCATGTTTCATATGATATCAGTAGTACTTATAGAACCAGAAACACCTGGAAACATTGGAGCAATAGCTAGATTAATGAAGAATTTTGAGTTTAACAATTTGGTTTTGATTAACCCTAAATGCAAGCATCTTTCCAAAGAAGCACTTGACAGGTCAACTCATGCAAAATCAATACTAAAAAAGGCAAAAATAAAGAAAATAGACTATCTAAAACAGTTTGATTATCTAATTGCAACAACCGCAAAGCTAGGTACTGATTATAATATACCAAGAAGCCCGATTACACCAGAGCAGCTTTCTGAGAAACTCTCAGGATTAAGCCCAAAATTGAAGGTTGGATTGTTGATAGGTCGCGAGGGTTCTGGCTTGAACAATGAGGAAATATCAATGTGCGATTTTATTGTTACAATCCCATCATCAGCAAAGTATCCTACAATGAACATTAGCCATGCCACATCAATAATCTTATATGAAATCTTCAAGAAACAAGACAAGAACAAGAGCAACTCGCATATAATCCCGGCAACAAAGAAGGAAAAACAAGTAATGATGGATTATTTCAATAAGGCTCTGAATAAAATCAAATTCACAACAAAAGAAAAGAAACAAACACAAAAAACAGTGTGGAAAAGAATCTTTGGCAAGGCTTTTTTGACAAAAAGAGAGGCATTTGCAGTTATCGGATTTCTTAGAAAGCTTCAGGATAAAAAGAATTAAACATAGAAACACAAAGTCATCTTTTTACTGTTTTAAAGGCCCTTTCTATTTCTCTTTCTGGCCAACCATCTTTTATGAGCTCTGCTCTGATTTGGGCTTCTGTATAACCCTGTTTTTCTGTATTTATTATGTAATTTTGCAATTCTAGTAACTTCTCTCTCTTTTTAGTTGACGCGAAATAAGCCATAAAAGAACCCAATAAAACTATTATTAGGGCTAAGAGGGCTATGGTTATCATCTGACCAAGAGGAATTCCTTCTTTAGCTAAATTAAGTGGACATTCTTTACTGTTAGGATTAACACAAAGACAATCAATATCCTTTTGTCCAATACACTCAGGATAACATTTCCCATCATAACCGCACCCCACAATTTCTGGTTCAGGAAACAGCTCTTCTTTTGGTTCATCCGGACAAGCAGTTATATCTGCGCTAATACAATCACTATCTTGACCAATGCATTTACAATGGCACAACTCATCATTATCAATACATTCTGCTGTTTCAGGAAATTCAAATTCTTCAGGACAATCAATGTCTTCTTCTGGTGTACAATCTGGATCACATATCCCATCCCCTAATCCATCGCAATAACCATCATGTGAGCCAGACTCACAATCCTGAGGACACGATAAATAACTTTCTTCAATTGTACAAGAACCATCTCCACAAACACTTTCTAAAAAACTTAAATTCATTAGTTTTGTAACTTCTGTTTCTTTGCCATCTACAACACAAAGTGCACAATCCTGTGAAAATATTGAAGCACATCTTCTAGGATCTGTAACTAATTTTATTTCATAGCCTTGTTGTTTGCAATAACTGTATTCTGGTTTTACCTCTCCTTTCAAGAATTGCCAAGCATCAGCTTCAGAACCATCTGGAAGAATACACTTGCCTAGCTGTCCTTCTTGAGTTTCAATAACACTATAATCATAACCTAATTCTTCACAATAAACTGCAGAGGGATTTAAGACAGCATAGACATTTATAGCTAACAAAATCATCATTAAAATTGGAATTGTTTTTTTAATCATCTTATTCTTCCCATAACTCTTGGTATTACCGGAACTGGTCTAATCAGAACTGTTCTGCCTCGTGTAGTCTCAATTCTACATTCGCCATACCCTATTTTTCCATAACCACCATCAAAATATCCGAGCCCATAACTATTTTTTATAATCCAATATTCCTTATCATCATTATAACCAACCAAGGTTACACAATGCCCCCCACTTTCTTGCACTGCTGGGCACTTACCAATTCTATCAGTACCGATATACTGAAGGTTCCAATCCAGACAAACTGATAAAGGGCCGTTATATCTTAATGTTCGCTTTATCGCATCATACCCTTCTATTTTATCATAACCATATATCAAATAATTAGTATCACATTTAAATCCACTACAAGGAGCATCTGTTGCTGCATATTGAAAACATTCTTCAGCAAGTATTCCAGTTTTTTTAATATAGTCTATTGCTTGATCATTATTTCCTCCGGTTTCACAACTCCCAGCACCAGAACAAGATAATAAATATTGTTCAGCCAAATCTAGATTTAGATTAGGATCATTAAATGCCAAACTATATTGCGCTTCTAACGCACCTAATGCTGAATACGCCCAACAGCTTCCACAAATATTAGGATGATTTTGTTCCTTAACAGGTGTCATCCAGTTATTTCCATCTATATAATCATGCCAATCTAATATATTTTTATCAAATCCATAAAGATCATTGCGATAACATACCCAATCCCTTTTTTGAGCAATGCATTTAGAACGTTCTTCTTGCGGATATAGCCTTTCTACAAAGCAGGTCCATTGCCTCGGATTCATTCCCCATAATGAATGCTCAACAGGGTCATACCACCTATCCGGCACAAATCCTGCACGCATCTCTTTTCCAACACGCACAAACTCACATGTTGGCTCTGTAGAGCCTCTTCTTACACAATCATAATCTTCATTAGGACTTAAACCATCACAATCACTATCTAGGCCGTTACTGCAATCCTCTTCTTCTAAACAACCTTGTTCTACCCATATTCCGTTCTCACATGTTGACTGCCTATTGTTTTCGTTAACAACCTGTAACTGAACACCGTTAATGCTGTCTATTCCCCCATCACAATTATTATCTAAACCATCGCATATTTCTGTTGCAGGTAATATTTGATTATGGCATTCACTCCATTCACCATTTTCACATATCTGGAATCCTGATTTGCACTCCCCAAGTGCTTCTTCACAGACACACCCATTTTCTGGTCCTTCAATCTCTTGCATTTCAGGCTCGGGACATGGCCCACCTACTGGACATATAACCTCCTCTATATAAAAAGGGCAGAGGCATCCTGTTCCATCAAAATATTCATCTATGCATGTACCGCTTGCATCACAACATGACTTGTTGCATTCAAACCAGGTTCCTTCCCCGGATTCACATCCTCCTTTGCTGGCTTTTTGTTCATTTGTACATTCTACAATACCCAATGTTTCAGTCGGACCGTCATAACAGCTTCTTGTTAGTTCTTCGTCAATTAAGCCGTTGTTATTATTGTCTACCCCATCGCAGACTTCTTCACCACAATCCTCCGGGCAGTCCGCAGCTGTTTCACCTTCTTCACAAATACCATTCCCACAGACAGCAGGAGAAGGACAATCTTCAGGGCAAGTTGTATAATCTTCCCTATCTTCACAAACATCATCACCGCAGGCAGGCAAAGTTAGGCTTTTTTTAGCTCTTCCACCACAATCCTCCGGGCAGTCCGCAGCTGTTTCACCTTCCCCGCAAATACCATCACCGCATACTATTTCAGGCTCATAAACATACAGGTTTGTGAATAAGAATGCTTTTCCCCTATATTCCACGGATTCGCTCATTCCAACATACAATTTCCCGTCTAATGGCTCCATAGGAAATCTTACATCAGGATAATTCTTAACAAAAACAGATTTATTATAGACTTTATTCCAGTTACCTCCATCTCCTGATGAATATATTTCATACCCGTTTATTAAAGCAGAACTAAGGCTCATTTCCTCCTCATTGCATATAAATGTTCCTGGAATTCCAAATTTGCCTACCATAACAGAAACATAAATCTTGTTTCCTAAAACAGCGATATCAGATATCTGCCTGGATTCCTCTTCTGAAGAAGGGACAAAATCCTCAAAAAACTCAACCACATCATAATCTACTCCATTTGAAGTCTTATACAAACCTCCTCCTGACCCGACAACAAACAAATCACCTTTAAACTCGTCTGACATGCCAAAATTAACATTATAAGGAATCAAATCGTATTCTTCAACACTGCCTTCACCATAATATCTCCAAACAAAATATTCTACCTCACAATCCGGATCTGTTTTTGGGTTGCAATCCATTTGTTTCGGCCCCAGTATATACAGAACATCATTCCATACTGTTAAACTAGTAGGTTTAGCTACACCAAGCTCTATTTTTTGTTCATAAGTATCAGCTTCAAAATTTAACCAACTACCTTCATTACCATAGTCTTTTATATATTTAACAACTATAAACCCGTAATTAGTTAAAACAAAATATTTGCCGTCAAAATAAACAGCATCTACCAGATGCCCTCCAGGATCTTCTTTAATCTTATGCCTGTTCCAAGAGCCGTCATAAACAAACAGTTCATATTTATTATCAGTTTCAGGGTCTAAGCCAGGAACCAATATGTTATTGTTTCCGTACCTTACATTTTTCATTCCCTCCTGGTCAAAATAATCATAATCGCCTATTGGCGTGCAAGTGTCGCCAGCAAGAGCGCAAGGATACTCATAAACCTCTCCAACCTCATCGCAGGAACTGTGGTCAGTCGTTCCATAATACAGCTTACCATTCCATGAAGCAATATCAGTTATCACACTCCTGTCAGAAGCTTTTCCTAAAAGCATAAGGTCTATTTCTTCGGGTTTGGGGCAGTCATCGGGGCAATTATCGAATGTCTCACCCCTTTCACAAATTTGGTTGCCACACACAGCAGGAGAAGGACAATCCTCTGGACAGGTTGTATAGTCTTCTCCTTCTTCACAAACACTATTTCCGCAGACAGGCAAGATTGCTTCCCCTTCTGCATCTAGGCATAAGCCATCTCTACAAACCTTGCCTGCACCGCAAAACTTACTATCATCATTAACATGAATGCACTCACCAGTTCCAGCATCACATTCATCATCAGTACATGGATTATCATCAAAACAGTACTTCTGTGTGCAGGAACAACCAACACTATCAGCTATTTCATCAGAAGGAGTATCAGGACATTCATCAATATCATTTGATGCACCATCTCCGTCAGCATCACCTGCCGTGTAATCTTCTCCTACAACTATATCTGGGTCGTCAGGGCCAACACCTCCACTGCTGAAGCTGTCAATCAAGAAAGTAACTGTATTCTCTTCACAATCTATACTTTCTGAATCTATCTTAGCCTTTAGTGTGCCTTGATCATCATGCTGGTAAAAAACAAGGCTTTCTGGACATCCATCCATAGCCTCCGGATAGAATTCCATTGTCAGCTTAATAGGATTTGAGAATCTAGCTCCATCAGGCTTGAATTTGTATAGCTCAGTTTTCAAAGCCTCGGCTCCGTAAATGCCAGCTAAAGGAATAAGCTCGATGGAAATTTGTGTTACTGGCTGATTGTTTTTTGTTACTCTTGTTCCAGCTGGGATAGTCAATGACATTACATTATCTGCAGAACCCAATACCCTTCTTCCAATTGTTCCTCCGGCAGGTATATCTAAAGAGCTAACAAACTCCTTGAGTATAATTATACTTCTTCCTGCACCTTCCATGTTCATTTCAAGTGAACCATCTTCTACATCAAAACATGCAAATCTTGCGTTATTGCTTATCTTTATTGGACCAAAATTTTCCATGACCGGCGCTTTTTCCCTCAAGATAAAAAAGACATTACTTAATCCGGATTCAACATTATCTTTTATCAGTGGAAATTCTTGTATATTTTTGTTTCCGATAGTGTTGGGGTCCTTCATAGTTATATCAGCAAAGCACACCTTTTCAATGATTTCTGGCACTTTATAACTAAACCTTTGAATAGAACCATACTCGGTCATCAGGGTTGCCATATCATTTTTCATATCTACCTTTAACCTTGTGAACTCTGCTTCAAAGCTTTTTTCACTTATACTCCCAATTGATCTATACCCTATTATAAGAATTAGAACAGCAACTACAGCAGCGAATATAAAGATGAATATCTTTCCTGTTGCTTGCGATTTTTTGTCCTTCTTCATTTTATGGTGTTGTTGAACTTATAAAGAATTAAACACAGGCACCATTCTTGCAATAGCATTCATAAGGCTCAGCAAACCTACATCTTTGTGTTCTGTTGGTGCAGTAGAGCTCTATTAACTCGAAGTTACTCTCACAGTAGTCATCCATCCCCAGAATAAAAGGGCCGTCATCTACGCAGCGGCCTTTTACATTATAATTGATCCCACCGTCGCTATCAACACAATTTTTAGTTCCAAGAGTTACATTTTCTCCTTCACTTGTTTCTTCTGATTCATTTTCGCTTTCTTCCGGCCCTGGTTCAGAGACAGTTATTACAGAACTTGTTTTATAGTTATTCAATTCCCCTTGCTCTTTTATTGAATTATCCCAATCCAGGTAGACTTCTGCTTTGAACTGGCCTGTTTCATCAAAAGCAAACATCTCTGTTATCTTTGTTATATTTCCAGGCTCTAAAACATCTTCATAAACAAAGGTTACTTCTTTCCAGGCATCATAGCCCTTAAACAAGGTTACCTTATAGTTGAATTCATCAACAGAGGCATTACCGTTATTAACCACTTTTATAATCAATCTATTGTTTTCATTGACCTTAGGGAATAAGGTACCCCAAATGAGCTGGGTTATCTCTAGGTCTGGTTTTGTTGCTGATTCCTCTATAGGCTCTGGCTCTTCTGTTTCTTCCTCTTCTAAATCAAAGGATAGGTTAATTTCTGGTCTGGTTGTCTTATTTTCTTCTTCATCATCTTTAATTACAATACAGCCAGCTAATAGAACAAATATGCATAGTAATACCAGGAGCTTACTCATTTTTACCTCCCTTTTTCTCTAAGTATCCTTTTATTTTTTCATTACCAGTTGCTTTTGCATTTGGTCCTAAAGTATAGTAGATCTTCTCTGCCTCGGGACCCCAGCTGTAATCGCCCTTAACTTTCTCTATTTTATCAATCCTGAATTCCTCCAATTGCAGGCCTTTTTTGAGGTGGTAATAAATGCTTCTCATAGTAACTGGCGCAAATACTTCTCTGTAAATCTTATAAATATCGTAGCCGTATCCTCTTTTTATAAAGAAAAGAATCTCTACAATATTCTGCCTTATCTCTGATTTTGCTGGTCTGCCCCTTGCCATGGTTATCGCAAATTTCCATTAATTTATATATTTTTTTATCAATATTGAAAATAAGTCGGCAAAAAATAAAAAATTATCTCCTTAGTCTTTTCTCTTCTTCTAAAATAGATAGCGTTGTTTTTATGACCGTGTCTGGGTTTAGTGATATGGAGTCAATACCGCATTTCACCAAAAACTGAGCAAAGTCTGGATAATCTGACGGAGCTTGGCCGCAGATTCCTATCTTCCTTTTATTCTTCTTAGCTTTCTCTATTACCGATGCAATCAGCTTCTTAACAGCTTCATTCCTCTCATTATAGATATGGCTTACTAATTCTGAATCACGATCAAGGCCAAGGGTTAACTGTGTTAAATCATTGCTTCCAATGCTGAACCCATCAAATATCTTACTGAATTCATCCGCCAGCATTACATTTGAAGGAATCTCGCACATGACATAGATCTGCAGTCCGTTTTTGCCGCGCACAAGGCCGTGTCTTTTCATTTCAGTTTGTACTGCTTTTCCTTCTTCAACTGTCCTGCAGAAAGGTATCATTAGCTTAATATTTGTAAGACCCATCTCATCTCGTACCCTTTTCATTGCTTTACATTCCAAGGCAAATCCTTCTTTATAGTCTTCATCATAGTAACGTGAAGCACCTCTCCAGCCAATCATTGGATTGTCTTCTTTAGGCTCAAACTCTGCTCCGCCAATCAGATTAGCATACTCATTGCTCTTGAAGTCGCTCATTCTTACGATAACATCCTTAGGATAGAACGCAGCTCCTATCATTGCTACTCCCTGGGACAATTTATCAACAAAGTATTCCTTCTTATCTTTGTAGTTAAAAGTCATCTCAGCTATCCTTGCTTTAGCTTCTTTGTCTTTTAGCTTGTCAAAATTAATCAAAGCCCTAGGATGTATCTTTATGTATTCATTTATTATAAATTCCTCTCTTGCCAAGCCTACACCATCATTTGGTATAAAACTAAATTCAAATGCTTGTTCAGGATTGCCAACATTCATCATTACCTTTGTTTTTGGCCTTTTAAGGTTCTTTATATTTGTTTTATGGACCTTAAATGGCAGCCTGCCTTTATACACATAACCCTCCTCTCCCTCAGCACAGCTGACTGTTACAGGCACACCAGCCTTAATCTTTTCAGTACCAATCTCTGTTCCTACAACGCAGGGTATGCCAAGCTCTCTTGAGATAATAGCTGCATGGCAGGTTCTACCTCCGCGATTAGTCACAATAGCAGAAGCTATCTTCATTATCGGCTCCCAATCAGGATCTGTCATGTCTGTAACTAGAACTTCCCCTTTTTTGAATCTGCCAATAGCATGCACATCCTTGATTACATTTGCCCTGCCTGCTCCAATCTTTTCACCTACGCTTCTTCCTTCTACAATGACCTGCCCTTTCTTCTGCAGAATATACTCCTCTAGGACAGTTTTGTCTTTCTGGCTCATTACAGTTTCCGGCCTTGCCTGCACAATGAATAACCTGTCTGTCTGGCCGTCTTTGGCCCATTCCATGTCCATTGGCTTATAATGGCCTGCCTTTTTGCTGTAATGGTCTTCAATGATGCACGCCCATTTAGCCAGGGTTATGATTCCTTTATCATTCAGAACGAACTTTTTCCTTTCTTCATCAGTAGTTGGGACATTCTTTGTTAATTTGTTGCCGCCTTCATCATAGATCATCTTGATTTTTTTTGCGCCGACCTTTTTCTGGAGTATTGGTTTCTTGCCCTGCTTTAGTGTAGGCTTGAAAACATAGAATTCATCAGGATTTACTGCACCCTGCACAACATTTTCTCCTAAACCATAAGCTCCTGTAATATAAACAACATTCTGGAAGCCTGATTCAGTATCAATAGAAAACATAACTCCGGAGCATGCTTTGTCGCTCCTAACCATCTTTTGCACCCCAATGCTTAATGCTATAGAAAAATGGTCAAAGCCTTTGTCTTCCCTATAAGATATAGCTCTATTAGTAAATAATGAAGCAAAACATTTCTTGCATGACTCAATCAAGGCACCTTCTCCTTTAACGTTAAGGTAGGTTTCCTGCTGTCCAGCAAAACTTGCATCAGGTAAGTCCTCTGCTGTAGCACTGCTTCTGACAGCAACATCAGTATTGGTTCTTCCATATTGCCTGCATAGATTCTTGTAAGCACCTATGATAGACCTCCTTAGCGGCTCAGGAAGGTCTACACTTTGAATAAGCGCCCTTACTTTATGGCCGCGCTCAGCTAAATTCCTCATATCGCTCGTATTAAGGTCTTTGAGAATTCTTCGTATCTCATCTTTAATGCCTGTTTTCTCAATCAAATATCTATAAGCATAAGCAGTAACAGCAAAGCCGTTAGGTATATTAACACCTTTTCTTGTAAGGTTTCGATACATCTCTCCTAAAGAAGCATTTTTTCCACCAACTAATGGAACATCTTCTATCCCAAGTTCATTAAACTCCAGAATGAAAGCCTTCTGTTTATCTTTTTTCAATTTTAACACCCCTTTTCTACATATTTTATAAGTTATAATTATATAAAGTTATCGGTATATGGTAATAAATATGTTCAAAATAAAAACATATTTATACAATGACATCTAAAGTGATGTTGATGAGATTTACCAAAATTGTTTGCACAGTAGGACCTGCTACAGATTCGGATGATAAACTAAAAAAGTTAATTGATTATAGAGTTGACATTATCAGGCTTAATCTCTCTCATGGAACTCATGAGTATCATAAAGATGTTATTAAGAGAGTAAGAAGTGCCTCTAATAAAACTGCAATTATGCTTGATACAAAAGGCCCTGAAATCAGGACAGATGAGCTAAAGTCTCCTTTCCATATTAAGAAAAAGCAGGTTGTGATATTAAGCACTAAAGGGACTGATACAGATAAAGGCATTATAAAGCAGGACTGTAAGAGCCTTCCAAAGGGTGTAAAAAAAGACGATATAATCCTGATTGATGACGGTATGATAGAATTAAGGGTATTATCCAAAACAAAAGACTCTATCAAATGCTTGTCATTATCTGAAACAGTTTTAGGAAGCAGAAAAAGCCTTGTTGTACCTGGAGCAAAAATAAATCTTCCTGATTTAACTGAACAGGATTATAAGGACATAGAATTTGGAATAAAACAAGGAGTAGATTTCATTGCTCTTTCTCTTGTTAAGAAAGCATCCATAGTTGCAAAGGTTAAATCTATGATAGAGAAGGCTGGCAAAAATATATCTGTGATAGCTAAGATAGAGCATCCTGACGGAGTTCATAATCTTGGCGAGATACTTGAGGTTTCTGATGGAATTCTAGTGGCAAGAGGAGATCTTGGGCTTAATGTGGATGTTCAAAGAGTTCCGATAATACAAAAAAAGATTATTAGAAAAGCAAATGAGTTTGGCAAACCAGTTATTGTAGCTACACAGATGCTTGAATCAATGGTTAACGCAACAAGGCCAACAAGAGCAGAGGTATCTGATGTTGCTAATGCTATCCTTGATGGGGCAGATGCTGTCATGCTTAGCGAGGAAACAGCTGCTGGAAAATATCCTATGCATGCAGTTCGCGAGATGATTTGCATTATAGAGATTACAGATCCTCTACTTAAAAGGAAAGATTATGAAATTCAAAAGAAATCAATTCCAGAGGCAATATCCAGATCGGTTGCTGAGCTTGTTGATGTTTTGGATATCAAGGCATTATTTGCTCCAACAGTTGGAGGATTTACTCCTGTTATTATCTCAAAATATCGTCCAAAAGCACCAATCTTTGCATTATCTAAGAATCTGTCAGTTATGAGGAAGATGGCTATTGTTAGAGGCGTTTTTCAGTATGACAACAGCTCTAAGAGAGGCATGTTATATAATGCGCTTTCTTCGGCATATAAAAATAAAATTGTAGACCTAAATGATCTAATTATAGTAGTATTTAATCATGATGTTAAGAATATAAAAACCACAAACTGCTTAGAGATAAGGGTTGTTGGAGAGATTCTTAAGCCAGAGCTTTACCACAGGAAAGATATCTCGCATTCTCACCATGGAAGATAAAGAAAGCCTTATAGCTTATTGGCAGAACAGCGGATTAATCAAAGACAAAAGACTATTAGAAGCATTTAGGAAGGTTCCAAGAGAGAAATTTATTACAAAGGGATTTCTTGAAGAAGCTTATGGCGATTACCCTTTGCCTATTGGAGAAGGCCAGACAATAAGCCAGCCAACTACTGTTATGATAATGACTCAGGCTTTGGAATTAAAACCAGGTGATAAGGTTTTAGAGGTTGGTGCTGGCTCTGGGTACCAGGCTGCGATTATTGCAAAGGTTATTGGCAGCAAGGGCAAAGTAATTACTACTGAAATAATACCTGAGTTAGTGAAATTTGCTAAAGATAATCTGAAAAAAGCAGGAATTAAAAATGCAGTTGTTGTTGAATGGGATGGAAGCCAGGGTTATGAGAAATGGGCGCCATATGACAAAATTATTGTCACTGCTGCCTGCCCTAGAATTCCTCCACCTTTGATTGAACAGCTTAAGAACAATGGCATAATAATAGCTCCTGTTGGTTCTGCTTTTGGCCAGACAATGATAAAGGGGGTAAAGAAAGAAGGTGTTTTACAAACAGAATCATTAGGCAGCTTTATGTTTGTTCCTTTGAAAGGAAAGTATGGCTACTAGAGATGGATCTTGTGGCCGCAATAAGGGCAGATATAAGTCAGATAATGATCCACATCATTTATTTCTATTGCAATATTACAGGCAGGACATTTATGCTCTTCAGCCATTAACATTTGTATAATCTTTACAGTTTATAAGTTTTTCTTAATTTTGTGGGGTTTTCCCTTACGTCTGCTAAGGCTTCCTTGTATGTTAATAACTTATTTTTCGCACCATGGTGGCTTATGACTGATTCGGCATTTGCAGAAGCAAGTTTTAGTGCAAATTTTATATCATTCTTTTTTATCAACCCGGATAAGAAAGACGATGCAAATGCGTCTCCTGCACCTGTTGTTTCAACTACTTTAACCTTATGTGGCTGCAGAAAATAAATGCCTTTTCCATTAGACGCATGAACACCATGTTTGCCGTCTGTTATTACTACAATCTTAGGCCCTAGGTTATGCAGTTTTTTTAATAGTTCTCTTTCATTTCCTTTGCCGACAATTAAACCAGCTTCCTCTTTGTTTAATACAAACAACGTTGTTCTTGATAGGATATTCTTTAGGAATTTTGGACCTTTCTTTGCTAAATACTCAGAGGTGTTGAACGCTATCTTTATTTTATTTTTTTCAGCAAATTCTGAAAGTTTTTCAAGGGTTTTGAATGATTCCTCCATCATTGTGGAGAAATAGAACCATTTTGTCTTCAGCTTTCTCTTGTTTATCTCTGAGAATTTTAGCTCATTGTTTGAGCCTTTGAAAGCCAGGATTGTGCGGTCATGTTTAAGGCTGTCCAGGATGATTGAATAACCAGTACGTCCTTTTTTGGAACAAACTGCCAGGGAAGTGTCTATTTTTTCTCTTTTTAGGGCTCTTAAGATTTTTTCTGCATTTCCCCGTGCACCCATTTTTGAGATGCAGGCAACCTTATGGCCGAGCCTTGCCAGGGCAACAGCAGTATTTGTGGCGCCGCCGCCTGTTGTGAACTCAAGCTCCCCTATAAGTATTTTAGAGCCAGTGGGGTAAGCAAGCAACTCTGTTTCTCCTCTTGAATCCGTTATTTTTATTAGTTCAGAGACTTTAGTTTTGGCAAAAACATCAACTGTTGCAGAACCCACTGTAATAACATCATACATATACCTATCCTTGTATTGCTTATTTATAAAATTTGTGATAAAAAGTAAAAAGAAAAATTAGCCTTTAGCTAAAGCATGAACTACTTTTAGAGCTACCATGACAATTGCCGGCCCAATTATCAGCACTATCGCGTCTAGAATTCTGCCGATGAAATCTAAGGCTCCCAGCGCGTCTTTCCCAAGAGTAGCCACTATTACTAAAGATATAGCTGCGATAAAAAATGGGTTTGGTTCCTTTGCCTTGATGTTTGCTAAACCAACTATCAATCCAATCACTATCAAAGTAGCCGTCATTGGTTTAGTTATATCTGTTACTGTTAAGCCAATCACTACAGCAGCAATCACCCCTAGAATAAAGAGCCAACTTCCTAATTTGGACAAGCTTTTTTTCTTTTTAGCCATAATACCACCTCAGTAACTATTCTAGAATGCTAACTATTTAAATTTTTTGGAGGTTTTGTGTCATTGAATAGTTATCCTATCCTGTCAAGAATGTCATGGGCATTCAGGATGTTCAAGCCATCCCATTTGTCTTTTAGTTTTGTTTGTAGAATTATTTTGAGATAGTCCCTTTCTTGGTTTGAGACTCTTGCAAATCTGTCTGCCTCTATCAAGCCGTATGGATAGCCTATGAAGACAGGGTCCCTTGAGTTGTTTTCCAGCAGGCTTACTATCTTGTTTAGGTCATATTGTTGTTTTTTGTAAAGCTCGAACCTGAAAATATACCTGGACTTTTCATTGAGCTTGATAAAGGATATATCTGCCTGGTGAGCTGGGTTGTTAATTTCAGCGACAGGATGATAATACCATTTTCCTTTTGGTGCAAGCGATGAAATAATATTGACAAAGGACATTCCATTAGTTGCTAATAAAGTGCTTGTCTTGCTCAGGCCAGAAACAATAACGCCTTTTGAAGAGGCTTTTGCATATAAATTATTAAGATATGCGCTTTCATCAGTTACAGAAGCCTGCAATAAGCCGTCCAAAACGATTAAGTCATTGGCAGAAAGCTCGTTAACAACATCAGCAGCAACCTTAAGCTCAGAAAACCTTCTTATAATGCCGCCAACAGTTGTAATCTTTGCCTGGTGTATGCCTGTTTTTATTGTTTCGTCAAAAGGGTCAATCATTAATTCACCAAAGCCAAGAATATCCTCAAAGAATTTGGCACTATAAACTACTTTGCCATCTTTCTTTTCAGAGCTTATCAATACAAAGAATTCAATTTTTTTAGAGCTAATCCTTTTATTTCCTGAATATATTGTATAATAAATACGAATCAATTGCAGGGAATTGTTTGCTGATTTAATCAATTCAGCATTTCCGCCATCAATAAAGCAAATCCTTCCTTTTCCTCCACCATTTAATGAATGGAAGTTTTCTTTGTTGACCTTAACCGGCTTGTAACTGTTGTCAGAGAAATAAGGGCATACCTCTTCGTCAACAGCAGGATCATCTGCAAGTGAATTTATTATCTTGTCAATAATTTTGGTATCCATATATGCCAGTTATTATTTTACATTTTTATAGTTTGTTATCAATTAATAAAATAATCAATTTTAAAATCAATAATTAAGAATAAATCTGATTTTTGCTTGATGCCCAACGTTAAAGCAAAAATCATCTGCAGTGTTTCTTAAAGAACCAAACTAAGATGAAAATTCCTTTATCCTAGTTGTGAAAGGAATTTTCAGATTTAATTGTTTTAGAGTTAAGATTAAAGTGATAAAAACACAACAAAGTGCACAACTAATTGTGTATCCTAAAAGTACACCTGGTGATAAAATTAATAGTGATAAATAGAAAAGAATAAACTAAAATAAAAACATTTAAATTGTACACTACTTACTTCAGGTAATAATGCAAAAAGACCTCATAAATAAAATAAGGAAACTAAAGAAAAAGAAAAAAGCAGTTATTTTAGTACATAATTATCAAAGGCCAGAGATGTACAAGATTGCTGATTTTATCGGAGACAGCTTAGACTTAAGTATAGCTGCTACTGAAACAAGAGCTAAGATTATTGTTTTCTGCGGTGTTGATTTTATGGCAGAGTCAGCTAAGATCCTTAATCCTGAGAAGAAGGTTTTGCTGCCGACAAAAGCAGCAACATGCCCGATGGCTGCAATGGTTAATGGAGCTGCTTTAAGGAGCTTTAAGAAAAAACACCCAAAAGCTGCTGTTGTGTGCTATATCAATACCAGCGCGGAGGTAAAGGCAGAGTCTGATATCTGCTGCACATCCAGGAATGCGGTTAATGTGGTAGAATCATTGCCTAACAAAGAGATAATCTTTGTTCCGGATACGCATCTTGCAGAGCATGTGCAGACAAAGACAAGGAAAAAGATCATACCATGGAAAGGATATTGTTATGTGCATGCAGCAATCCTTGCAGAAACAATTAAGGAAGCAAAAAAGATACGGCCAAAAGCAAAGGTAATTGCGCATCCAGAAAGCCCTATGAATGTTTTGAAGCTTGCTGACCATGTTTGCGGTACAGGGGGGATGATTAAATATGCAAAGAAAAGCAGGGCAAAGGAATTTATTGTTGCAACAGAAGAAGGAATGACTAATAGGCTCAAGTTAGAGGTTCCCGGAAAGAAGTTTTACCCAGCAGCAGGGGTTTGTTTTGCTATGAAATCCGTTAATCTCAAAAATGTTTATAAAGCATTAAAGGAAAGTAAATATGAAATCAAGGTTCCTGAGAACATAAGGCTAAAGGCAAAAAGAGCATTGGACAGAATGTTGGAGATTGGTATTGATTAAGATGAACAGAGAGAAAACACTTTTGAAGGCATTCCAAAGAGGGCATTTGCTTAGTTTGAAGAATAGGAGGTATAAAGGATGGATAGAGAAGTTTATTGTTGATGAGACAAAAGGAGATATTGGAACTGGAGATGTAACAAGCAATGCTGTGCTTGGTAAAAAAGATCCTATTGCTAAAGCAATTATAAGGACGAGAGAGCCAGGAATAGTTGCAGGTGTTGAGGAAGCTACTTTCTTGTATAGAAGTTATGGATTAAAGGTAAAGCAGCTCAAAAAAGATGGGCAGCTAATGAAAAAAGGAGACAAGCTTATTGAATTAAAGGGTGGAGAAAAAGAGCTTCTTAAGCTTGAGCGTTCTGGTATTGATGTCCTGCAAAGAATGAGCGGGATAGCGACTTTGACTTATAATTTAATCAAAAAAACTAATAGAAGAGTGATGATTGCTCCAACAAGAAAAACCCATTGGAGATATATGGATAAAAAAGCGGTTTATGATGGCGGCGGCTTAACCCATAGGCTTGCTTTGTGGGAGTCTATTCTTATAAAAGACAATCATTTGACTGCACTGAGACGAGAAGGGATCAAAGACTCAATCGGCGTTGCTTTAGAAAGAGCATGGAAACAAAGGAAAAAAGGAATCTTTGTAGAGATTGAGGTTGATAACAAAAAGGATGCAATAAGAGCAACAGAGAAATTTAAGGAACTGCAAGCAAAATCAAATGGAAAGCCTTGTTTAATAATGCTTGATAATATGCGTCCAAAGGAGATTAAATTGATTGTAGCTGAGCTTAAAAGAAAAAAACTTTATGATCATATACTGCTTGAAGCATCTGGCGGTATAAATCCTCAAAATATTGCAGCATATTCTAAAACAGGCGTTGATGTTTTATCTTTAGGCTATCTAACCCATTCATCCAGGTCTTTGAATATTAAACAAGAGATTATAAAGAAATGAAATCTGATGTCTTGGTTATTGGTTCTGGTATTGCCGGACTAGGTTTTGCGTTAAAGGCTTCAAAATTTGCAGATGTTATTGCAGTTACCAAAGATAAAGCCAGGGAATCAAATACCTTCTATGCTCAGGGCGGATTAGCAGCTGTTTTTGGAAAGGATGACAGCTTTAAGCTGCATATAAGAGACACATTAAGGGCTGGAGACGGCTTATGCAATAAAAAAGCAGTAGAACTGCTTGTTAGAAATGCTCCTAAAGAGATAAAATGGCTTGAAAAAATAGGTGTGAAGTTTGATAGAAACAGCAAGTTGTCTCTTAGCAAGGAAGCAGTGCATTCAAAATCAAGGATAGTTCATGCAGGAGATATTACTGGAAGAGAGGTTGAGAATGTTTTGGTTGATAATGTTAGGAAAAGCAGGAAAATAAGGTTATATCAAAACCATATGGCAGTTGATTTGATTGTTGAAAAAGGCAAGTGCCTTGGTGCGGTTGTTCTTAATGTTAAAAATAACAAAATAATTCGGATTTTTGCAAAAGCAGTTGTCATAGCAACAGGCGGAATTGGAAGGATTTATGCAAACACATGCAATCCAGAGATTGCAACTGGTGATGGAATTGCTATTGCCTATAATGCAGGCGCTGCTTTGCAGGACATGGAGTTTGTGCAGTTTCATCCAACCGGATTATATAAGTCAGATCCTACCTTTTTGATTTCAGAGACCTTGCGTGGGGAAGGAGGCGTGTTAAGGAATAAGCATGGAAAGCAGTATATGCCCGGCTATCATAGAGATGGAGGTCTAGCGCCTCGTGACGTTGTATCCAAGTTTAGCTTAGTTGAGATGAAGAAGACAAAAAGCAAATGCGTTTATCTTGATGTAACAAAGCTTGGTTCAAGCTATTTAAAGAAAAGATTCCCTAATATATACAAAATATGCCTGAAATATGGCATAGATTTGACAAAAAAACCAATACCAGTTGCACCAACAGCGCATTATATGTGCGGCGGAGTCAAGATTAATTTAAAGGGGAGCACAAATATAAGAAATCTTTATGCAATTGGTGAGGCATCTTGCTCTGGTTTGCATGGTGCTGACAGGCTTGCGTCAAATTCATTAACTGACGGTATTGTTTTTGGATCAAGGTTAAATAATCAACTAAAAAATTCAATAAATAAAAACAATATCCAAATAATCAATATAAAGAATTTAAAAATAAATAAAAAATCAAATAAAAAAATAAACACGCTGAAGAACCAGCTGAAGAACTTAATGTGGAATCAAGTAGGCATTATAAGAAACAAAAAAAGCTTGAATTCTGCACTAAAAAACATCAAAATCATTGAAAAAAATGCCAGTAAATTACTGGATAAAGGCATAAACAAAGAAATCCTTGAATTAAGGAATAGGACGATTGTTGCAAAATTAATAGCAAGTTCAGCCTTGGCTAGAAAAGAAAGCCGCGGCACTCATTTTGTCGACGACTATCCAGACAGAAATGACAAAGTATGGTGCAAGCACAGTTTAATAAAAAAAGGAGGAATTCTAAAGTTTTTTAAATAAACCCTGGTTTTCAAAAGTTATGTATCAATTAATCATTACAGAAAAACCAAATGCAGCAAAGAAAATAGCAGATGCATTGGCAGATAATAGGGCAATTAAGAAATCTACAAGGGATAAAGTTCCTTATTATGAATTAACTCATGAAGGCAAAAAAATTATCGTAGCCTGTGCAGTTGGCCATTTATATGGTTTGCAGCAGAAAAGCGGAAAAAGGAGTGATTATCCAGTCTTTGATATTGATTGGGAGCCTACCGCAGACATTAGCAGGAAATCAGCTTTCTCAAGAAAATACCTTATGAACATAAAGAGGCTAGCTAAGGATGCAGATGAGTTTATTGTAGCAACTGATTATGATATTGAAGGAGAAGTTATTGGGCTGAATGTTGTCAGGTATGCGTGCAAACAAAAAGACGCGAAGAGGATGAAGTTCTCTACCTTAACTAAAGAGGACCTGATAAAAGCGTATAATAATGCATCTGCCCACCTGGACTGGGGACAGGCTCATGCTGGTGAAGCACGGCATAAGATGGACTGGTTCTTTGGCATAAACCTTTCAAGGGCATTAACAGCTTCAATTAAATCAACAGGCTCATTCAAGCTTATGTCTACAGGCAGAGTACAAGGCCCTGCATTAAAGCTTGTTGTTGATAAAGAAAAAGAAATCCAGGCATTTAAACCAGTGCCTTATTGGGAAATACAGCTAACTGGAGATATAAATAAAAGCAATATAATAGCTTCGCATGAAAAAGGAAAGATATTCGAGAGAAAAGTAGCAGAAGATATATTCAATAAATGCAAAGACCAGAAGAAAGCGCCAGTAACTAAGGTTGAGAAGAAGCAATTCAAGTCATTGCCACCAGTTCCTTTTGATTTAACTTCTTTGCAGATTGAGGCTCATAAATGCCTGAATATCTCTCCAAAAAACACGCTTTCAACAGCGCAAGAGCTTTACACAAATGGATATATATCTTACCCAAGAACCTCAAGCCAGCAATTACCAAAAGAGATTGACTATCAAAAGATACTGCGAAAGCTTTCCAGACAAGAATCGTACAAGAAGGAAACAGATTTCTTATTGAAAAAACCAGGCTTGAGCCCAAATAACGGCAAAAAAACAGACCCTGCGCATCCTGCCATATATCCTACCGGAATTATTCCTAAATTCAAGAGAGATTATGAAAGAAAGGTTTACGATTTGATTGTGAGAAGGTTCTTTGCAGTGTTTGGAGATCCTGCAACAAGAGAGACAATGATTGTCAATCTTGACTGTAATAAGGAAAACTTCATTGCAAAAGGAACAACAACACTTGAGAAAGGATGGTTTGAATTATATGGCAAATATGTTATGTTAAAGGAAGAAGAGCTTCCTAAAATTAAGGAAGGAGATATCTGTAACGTAGAAAAGATAGAAAAGCTTGACAAAGAAACCACACCACCAAAAAGATATACAGAAGCTTCTTTAATCAAGGCTTTGGAAAAAGAGAATCTAGGAACAAAAGCAACAAGGGCTTCAATAATAGAGACGTTATATGATAGAGGGTTTATTGATGGAAAGGCAATACAAGCTACAGAGCTTGGAATAAGAACAGAGGAAACTCTTGAGAAACATTCTCCAAAGATTGTTGAGCCTGCTTTGACAAGGCATTTTGAGGAAGAGATGGAGGGTATAAGTGAAGGCAAGTATAAGCCAGAAGATGTTATTGATGAATCTAAGAAAGCTGTAACAGAGATAGTTGATGAGTTTAATAAGCACCTCAAGGATATTGGAGATGAACTTCTAAAGGCAACCAGGGAAACAAGAAACATAATGACTTTTGTTGGGAAATGCCCTAATTGCAAAGAGGGAGAGCTATTTATAAGGCGTGGGAAGTTTGGCCATTTTATTGCGTGTAATAAATATCCTGACTGTAAAACATTATTCTCTATACCCCAAACACGGGTAAAGCCTACCAAGGAAATATGCGAAGCTTGCGGAATGCCTAAGATACAAGTAATCAAGAAAAGAAAAGGGCCCCAGATTGCGTGCATTAATCCAAGATGCCCTGCAAAGCTCAAGGGCTATCCTCCTGAAAAGCTTAAAGAGATGGAAGATATTGAGTCAGGAAAGATAGTTAAGACATGCCCTAAATGCGGCAAGGGAAAGCTGAAGGTGCGGCGTTCTGTATATGGTTCTTTTATTGCCTGCGACCAATATCCTAGGTGCAGGTATACTGAGAAGCTGGAGTAGGGTAAGAAATCAATCTGTGTCAATTTTAGATTTTAACATATTGAACCTATCACTAACCACTTGCGACCTTAGTTTGCTGCCTGATAAAGATATCTTTTCGCTGGTAACATTCAGTTCTTCCATTTCGTCTATTGTATCAATCACATGGATTATTTTCTCTCTTATATACTCTTTATAATCTTTTATATTATTGGAATTGACAAAAATAAGCGGTGCATTTAATTCAGCAGCGTACAGAGCAGAAATCAATGCTGAGTCTTTATTATTTAGGTCAACTAATACAATATCAGAGTATTCTTTCCAGAAGGAAAAATAATACTCATCTGTGAGGGTTGCTTTGTTTATTGTATATCCATTTTGCTCTTCAACAACATAAGGGCTCTCAAAAACTGTTGCATTAGTCGAACCTTTATCATCTAAAATAGATTTGACTTTAGCGTTATCTAATTCAGACGATGGGGCTGCACTATACACAATATATGGATGACTTTTTAGACTGCCCTCCTCATTCCACATGGCAATTGGTACGAGCCTTATGATTTTTTTCCAATTCCCTTTTTCATAAGGTATAAAGAAAACCATTTTTTCCGCATATTTCCCTAAATCTTTCTTGTTTTTTCCAGAAACAACTGCGTCTTCAAAGAATATGGAGGTGCACCTTCCTCTGCCTTCGAGCAAAACGTCAAGGGGCTTTGTCGAGAATTCAGTGCATACAAAATATGGATAATCATCAAGACAAACACGCCCATAACTAGAATCTATTATCTCATCATCCCTTAATATGAATATGTTTTCCTCAACACCACTTTCCAGGATGTCTTTTATTATGGGAAACCTATTTATTTGGGAGCTGTTCAGGATTTTGCCGCGTTTGCTTAGGTCAGCAAAGCATAAATCCTTATTTTCCGGCAAACCAACTTCCTCGATTGTGCTGACTCCAACATCAATATTCCCTTCTATAACCTCTTCTACATCAGACCTGATCATAACTGTCTCTACCTGGTCTCTCTTTTCCTCAATTTTTTGCAAGCCCAGAAGCCCGGCTATTAAGATTATTATGATAAACACTACTACAATCAGCTTTCTCAGAAGCTCCCCCGAGATTTGGCCTTTTTTCATCGTTTATTCTACACCCACATCATAATAGGTTATGCCTACTTCCCTTAGGCTGCGCCATTCTCCATTATAGCATGTGTATTCTACCAGAACATGCTCTAAATCAATATTGCTTTTATACATCCAGGTTTCCTCAGGATCATCGCCGCAGCACCTCGTATCTCCAACTATTATGTAATCCAGAGGGATTTCTGAAGCCCAGCAATTTCTTTCACCAACATTACAAGTGCCTTGGTCTGTTGAGGGATCATAACTTTCACAAAGCTCTGTGCTTAGATCTGGTTCACTGCTGCATAACCCTGTTTCTGGATCGCATATTGCACCTTGGCTGCAGCTGCCTTGCTCAAAATAACAGTCTGCACAATCGCATGATTCTATTGCATCACATACGCTATTATTATTGCATGCTAATGGCTCTTCGCATTCCACACTACATACACCATCACTGCACATCATTGTTCCCAGTGGACACTGGCAGTCATCGTCATTAGTGTCAGTTGAGCCGTCACAATCATTATCTATACCATCAATGCATGTTATTTCTTCCACCTCTGAAGGGACAGTTAGGGCTGGCTCGTTTTCACAATAATCACATGCATTGGGCATACCATCCCCATCAGCGTCTATTCTATCATCCTTGTCAGGGCATAAGTCGTATATATCGCAAACAGTGTCTGAATCTGAATCAATGCAGCAGTCATTAAACAGGCCTAAACCGAAACTATAATGACAGTTGCTGCCGCAGCTTTCACATTCTGTCTGGCCGCAAAAATCAAAAGCTCCTGCACCACATTCTTCACAGCTTTCACATAGCTCTGCGCATCCTTGGTCAGGATCCATTCCATTACAACCTAATTCGTCACAAGTGCCATCTCCATCATTGTCTATACTATCAGTACAATCTAGCAAGGTGTTTTCAGTGTCACATAGATCAATTATATTATCTCCATCAGCGTCATTAAGGCTGCTGCAGTTATTGCAGTAAACATTACTTTTTTCTAAACAACCCGGTCTTCCGCAATTATCTTCTGGCAGAGCTATAGAGCATGGGTCGCCAGGGTAAGAATCACATATATCTGTCACATTATCACCATCAGAGTCAGGGCCTTTGCAGGCATTATTGCAGAAATTTGTAAGGTCATCCATGCATACGTCTGTACTACAATTATCTCTTTGGGTTACTTTAGAGCAAGGGTCATTAGGATAATTATCACAATAATCATCATATCCATCATTATCAGCATCTAATCCATCATAAGGCAATGCAGCAGGACTACACTCACAACCACACACTCCATCAGTTAAATTACCGCATATCTCAACACAATCTGTAAAATCAAAATAACTGCCTTCACGGCAGCCATCATCACCGCAGAACATTGTTGTTGGACAAGGATCACCTTCTCCTATTAATGAATCATCAGGGAAACAATCAAAGCTGTCTGGTGTACCATCATTGTCGCGGTCATCACCATAGATATCACAATCATCTGGTATGCCATCAGAGTCTGCATCAGGGCCAGGACAGGAGTTGGTGCAGTCTTCAGTATCGTCTAAGCATCCTTCGAAATCACAATTATCTCCGCCAGGATACTCCTTTGTGCAGGGATTATTGTCATCATAATCGCAGAAATTGTCATATCCATCACCATCCAGGTCAGTCTCTATGTAAGGAAATTCGGCAGGAGAGCAATTCCAGACAAAATCCCCATTGATGCAATATATTTCTGCATCTGTAAACTTATAATAAGTGCCACCGTAACAATCATCAGTTCCGCAGGATTCTGTTTCCCCTGATAAATCTCCATCTCCTTTTGTTGGGTCGCCAGGGTAGCAGTCTACATTATCAGGTGAACAGTCATTATCATCATCATTGCTGCAGTCCTGGTCTGGGCAGTCGCTCTCAGCTCCGCATTTGTCGCAGCCATCAGGTTTTGTGTCTCCATCAGCATCAGCACTGTCATTATGGCCAGGACATATATCTGGGGCATCATCACAAACACCATCTAAATCTGAGTCAGTACAGCAAGAACCACTTACTCCAGGTATTATTTCATCAAAATGGCAGTTGCCAGTGCATCCTTGACATTCAGCCTCATCACATAGATTTAAATCCCACCAAGTACCGCCGCACTCTTCACAGGTTGTGCAGGTACAACCTATGTTTGGATCTAATTCAATTAATAAATGGTTTCCGCTACCGCAGTAATTGTTGTCCATTGTGCACAAACAGCCATCAGAATCACAGCCAGCATTACCATCATTGTCTACACCATCATTGCATTCTTCATCCACTGGCTCATTATAATATGACTTATCTTGAATACCCATAATGCTGTCATCACTACCTTCTATATCACAATCATCAATTAAGCCGTCTCCATCAGAATCATGACCAACACAACCAGCACCACAAGTTCCAGGAATACAGGCTACACAGTTATAGTTTGCGCATTGATATCCGTCCTGGCATTGGATATCACTAAAGCAGTCATACCAGATTCCTGAATTACAATAATCCACATCACCATCATCATCAGCATCATGCGCTGTTGGTCCGCTATTATAACACACTGAATCATCTACGCAGTCATTTGCTGCAGAGCAGCAAGCATCATCTGTTGGATCTGCTATGTATCCATTATCCATTGATGAATGAGCATCTCTTGTTAACATTTCTTCAAAACTATCATCTTCACAGCAGAGGTTATCCGGAGAACTTATTGCTTCACCACCTATATCCCAGTAACCACCTCCGCAGCTGCAGACTGTTTGATCATAATCACCCTCTGTTCGATAGAATCCATTAATGCAGGCAGCATAATTGCCAGTACCATCACATACTGTATCAGTACCATCACAGCAGTTCATGCTTCCTCCATACTTTTCCCAGCAGCCTGTTTGTCCTTCTGAGCAGGTGCCAGAGTAGCTGTGTTCTCCTTTGCACTGGCAAGCTTGTTGGCTGGTTTCTGAGTCTGTTTGATATACGCCATCAACACATGCTCCACTTGTTCCATCACACCAATCATCATTAGTATCATAACAGCAATCACCTGTTCCGCCTGCTGCATCACTAGCCCAGCAGTCAGGAGTGCCATCAGGCAGGCTATCACAAGTGGCCAGAGGATCATGACTGCCTTGGCAATTACAAGCAGCAGAATTACTAGGAGTGGTTTGATAGGTTCCTTCATAACATGCTCCAAGCTGTCCATCACACCAGGTATCATCAGTATCGTAACAACAATCACCTGCATTGCTGGCCCAGCAATCCTGAGCACCACTACTGCAATCACTGGCAAACCAGTCCTTGCCGTTAAAACAATTGCATGCAGCACTGTCCGAAGAAGGCTCATTATACCATACACCATCATGGCAGGCATTAGTGCCATCACACCAGTCATCACTAGCTTCATAACAGCAGGCAGTTTCATCCCAGCAGCCTGCTTCACCGTCATAATCGCAGATATCTGCTGCTATGACTCCGACTGTTAAACACCCACATACCTCTGGAGATGTATCTCCATCATTTTGATAGATTCCAGCTACGCATGCTCCACTAGTTCCATCACACCAATCATCATCGCCTTCATAACAACAATCACCTGTTCCGCCTGCTGCATCACTAGCCCAGCAGCTTGACTGCCCAGCTAAGAAGCAAGTGTCATCAGGCAGGTAGCCGCCTTTGCACTGGCAGGTTTCTTGGCGGTTTTCTGCAAGTGAGTAATATTTCCCATCTATGCATGCTCCAAGCGCTCCACGCACTCCAAGCTGTCCATCACACCAATTATCGCTAAGATCATCACAACAGTCAGTAGCACTAGCAGCCCAGCAGCCTTCTGTACCCTCAGGCAGGATATCACAGGTATCTGTGTAAGCATGACCACCTAAACAATTACAAACACCGCCATAACTAGGGCTGGTTCGGTAAGTTCCTCCAACGCATGCTCCGGCAGTACCATCACACACATTATCAGTTCCATCACAGCAATAACCTATAAAAGGAGCCCAGCAGTTGCTGTCTCCTTCTGAGCAAACGCCATAGTAGTCAATGTACCCTCCTTTGCACTGGCAAGCTTCTTGGCTGGTTTCTGAGTCTGTTCTATATACCCCTGCTGCACATGCTCCAGCAGTACCATCACACCAGGTATCGTCAGTATCATAACAACAATCACCTTTCTCAATAGCCCAGCAGTCAGGAGTGCCATCAGGCAGACTTTGACAATCAACAGCATCCCAGCCCTTGCCGTTAAAACAATTGCATGCAGCACTGTCTGAAGCAGGGTCACTATACCACACACCATCATGGCATGCATTAGTGCCATCGCACCAATCATCACTATCTTCATAACAGCAGCCAGTTTCGTCCCAGCAGCCTGCTTCCCCATTTGTCTCGCAGTTATCTGAGAGAGGATACCCATCAATTATACATTTGCATACTTCAGGATAATCATCTATACTAGCTGCTGCTGACCAGTATGTTCCATCCACACATGCTCCATCAGGAACACTGCCGCACCAAGTATCATCAATGCCACCATCATCGCCGCAGCACTTTGATGGAATCGTCATCCAGCAATTTGTATCACCATTGCTGCAGCCGTCTGTGTCTCCTTCATAAGCCTCACAGCATACATAGTGGTAATCGCCATCATTATGGTAATTTCCATTTACACAGCAGTCCCAAGTGCCTGTTGCTCCAGAGAAATCATCATCCCCCCTATCATCACCACAGCAACTAGCACCTGTTCCTGATGCACCATCAATCCAGGTATATCCATTACATTGCTCGCATAAATATTCGTAACCGTCAATATTTTCTCTGTATACCCCATCTATACATGCTCCAGCAGGAGGACCACCACACCAAGTATCCTCAATACCACCATCGTCACCGCAGCAATTTGATTGAAACGGCATCCAGCAATTTGTGTCACCATTACTGCAGCCATCTGTGTCACCTTCATAAGCTTGGCAGCATAGACGGTGGACATCGCCATCAGTATGGTAATCTCCATTTATACAGCATTCCCAAGTGCCGCTTCCAGAGAAATCATCAATTGGACCATCATCACCACAGCATTGTCCACCCGGGCAAGGATATGAGCCGCAAGAAGTTGCTGAATCAATCCAGGTTCCGCCAATACACGCACAATCAAGAGGGTCATTATCCCAGTCTACAGTGTAAATAGTACCATATCCTCTAGTATAAACCTGTCCCACATCCAGACCACTAACACATTTAGATCCTGCCTGTAAGTATTTGCTTCCCTCTGTAATGCAAACCTCTATAGGAGGCTGAACACTATCACTACCTACCATAAGTTCACAAGTATTTGTGGTAGGGCATTGTTTGGAATATAAAATAGTACCACTTGAAGTACCCTCACGCACTCGTATAACTATACTATCAGCCGTAGGAAGAGGGTCTGCAGCATACACTTGCCCAATATAAACCAAGCTAATAACTATTAGAAGAATTATCTTAAGAAAACCTGAAAAAGATATTTTTTTCATCTATTTCCAAACACCTTATTTTTTAATATTAGTGTTCATTGGCCTTGTTGATGGCCTGTAATGATGCATTGGATGGTAGTGTATCCTTTTTGGCTGCTTTTTTTTCTTGTGAAGATAAAGCACGATACCTATTGCTATAAATACAATCCCGATGATTAATGATATCAACAATACCTTTTCTAAAGGAATGTTCTTTAACTGCTCTGTAATGGGTGGTTTTTTTATCAGGGTTTTTCTGTATTCCTGCAGATTTGAGATGCCGTCATTATCGCGGTCAAGGTGCGCATCATTTATATCCCATCTTAGGCCGTCATGGGTTTTTTCCCAATCATCAGGCAAGCCGTCATTATCATAATCAAAAGGGTATTTGTCCTGATTGTCCGGGATGCTGTCCTTGTCAAAATCTACAACTCGCTGAGAGTTTACAGGCTGCAATAACAGCAGAAATACAGCCATTATCAGATAAATGTTATATCTCATGATATCCCTCTTTTTTATTTTTATATTCAAAAACCTAATATATAAACTTTGCTCTAAAATTAAGTAAAGTTCTTAAGGTTTTTTTATAATCAGGATAAATAAAAAATCAATATGGTCTTATCATTAGAAATAATTCAATAAAAAATAGTCAATAGAAAATAAATAATTATGAAAATTCCCTTAAGAACTAAAATAAAGGAATTTTCGTCTTATTCTGGTTCTTTAGAAACACTGTAGATGTGTCGGAAATCATACTTATCCATTTCATTAGGTATGATTTCTGAGCACGTTAAAAACCCCCGAAGGTGGTTTTCAACGATTTTTGCCTTAAGAAAGGAATAAAGCAAAAATCGGAATTATTCATTTTCGTTATTGAATTTTTTCAAATTGATCCTTGATATTGATTTGGGGCAAAAATCAGATTTATTTTTTGTTTTATTGAATTTTTTCAAATTGATTTATTATAATGATCTTATGGATGTTGGAAACCTGACTTAATATCCAAAATAAAAAGATATATTAATGAATGCATAAATTCTATAGGCTATGAAAAGATTAGCATATATCGTATTCTTGCTGTTCCTGCTATTAGCGCCTATAGGCTTTGCCAAGCAGGGGCATATGAGGTTATTGGCTGTTAAGGAAACCAAAGATGGCTTTAATGGAAGCATTGCTGATTTGTACCTTGAGATTACTGACGGCTCTGGCAGGGTTTTCCTGGAAACATTTCCTTTGACAAAGGTTGATACACAGTTATCCACAAGGTTTGCAAAGGAGATAGCCTGCGATTATCTTGATGAAGACTGCAGTAATTTTGATTTCTTCTATACAATAAGGTCCGAGTCTTCAATAGTTGGCGGGCCTTCAGCAGGTGCTGCTATCACATTTTTAACAATAGCCTTATTGGATGGTATTCCAGTAGACGAGAGTGCAACAGTTACTGGAACAATTAACTCTGGCGGGATAATAGGCACTGTTGGCGGTTTGAAAGCAAAGATTGATGCAGCAACAGGAGCAGGTTTAAAGAAGGTTTTGATACCAAAGGGAGCTATATTGTCTTCTGGAGCTAACCAAACATTAAACCTAAGCTGGTATACTGACAATAAGAGCATTGAGGTGTTAGAGGCATCGACAATTGATGATATGATTCACTTGTTTACTGGGAGAAAGATTAAAGAAGTGGGAAACCTTTCAATTGACCCAGATTATGCTGAAACAATGAAGGGCTTATCACAAATGCTTTGCGGAAAAAGTGACAAGCTAAAATTGGAAATAGCAAAGTTTGACCCTGAAAACAAAACCAATCTGACAAATGCTGACGAGCTTTATAGCTCTGCCATGGAAGCATTTGATGAAGGGCTGTATTACACTTCTGCATCCTACTGCTATGGAGCTAATGTGAAATATAGAAATGCTTTGTATGACCTGGAGAATCTGACAGAATCAGCTATACATAAGATAATAAACGTTGCACAGAGAGACTTAGCTAATTTACGAAAAAACCTTCACAACTCGAAGATTGAGACGATAACTGATTTAGAGACTTTTATGGTTGTTACCGACAGGCTGATAGAAGCTGAAAAGTATATAGAACTGGCTTTTGAGAATATCAATGACAGCAAGGCCACGTATTATCTTGCCTATGGGATGGAAAGAATATATTCTGCTTATTCTTGGTATGAATTTCTTGCTCATTCTGGCAGAAAACTGAACCTGAATGAAGAGGCTCTTAAGGAATCCTGCCAGAATAAGATAGCTGAGGCGGAAGAGAGGCACCAATATGTCAGTATGTTTCTTTCCCCATCAACATTGGAATCAACACGCGAAGGCATAGACCTGGCTAATAAGGACCTTTATGATGGCAATTATGCTTTATGCCTTTTCAAGGCAAGCAAGGCAAAGGCAGGAGCAGATGTTATACTAAGCATGTTTGATATTGAAGAGGAGCAGGTAGATATTTTACTGCAGCAAAAACTTGATGTTGCAAAGAAGAACATAATCAGGGAGCTGAATAAAGATATATTTCCGGTACTAGGTTATTCTTATTATGAGTATGCAAACTCGTTAAAAGAGGAGGATAAATACTCAGCACTGCTTTATGCAGAATACGCTCTTGAGCTCAGCGGCCTTGATATATACTTTAAAGAAAAGGGACATGGATTTAAGATTCCTGAAATATACATCCATGGAACACTCATCTTTATCTGGGGGTTTGTGCTTGGACTTATTGTTGGATTTCTTATGAAAATCAGGAAGCGTCATGTTAGGAAGAAAAGGAAAAGATAGATGAGATGCATTAAATGCAAAAGAAAAAAGCAGCTGGTACGTCTGGCCAGCTTAGAGCCTGTATGCAAAGACTGTTTTTGCAGAATAATCGAAAAGAGGATTAGAAAAAGAATAAGGCTGAATAAACTGTTCAGGAAAGGAGACAGGATTCTTATAGCAGATGAATTATCCTTTTATCTGATTAAGAAAATAATAAAGGAGCTGCCTGTTAAACTGTTTTTAAGAACCTCAGCAGATAAGACAAATAAAAAAGCAGTCAAATGGACGCTGGATGATGAATTGTCAGCATTTTTAGAGAATATTTTCTTTGGGAAAAAGAGAAGTAAGCCCAAACAAATAAGCATACTTGATGTTATTACTGATAATGAAGCTGTGATGTTCTCAAAAATAAATAATATCAAATTCGAGCCAAATAAGAAGGATAAAAATATAACAAATATTCTTAACAGGCTTGAAAAGAAATATCCAGAGATAAGGTTTTCATTATCGCGAAGCATTTCTGAATCTAGAAAATGAGAAGGTTTGCAATAATATTGTTATTCTTGGTTATTGGATGCAGCAATACAGCCAACATTATTCCAAGAGAATTCAGCCAGGATGTTGAGATTTATTTTTGCCCAAGAGATAATTGCAGTGATCATCTGGTTGATTTTATTAATAGTGCAAAAACCTCGGTTCATTGTGCTTTTTATGATCTTGACCTTAGCAATGTTATCTTGGCTTTGGCTGAGAAAAGCAAACACTTAGATGTTAAGTTGGTCATTGATGATGACAATATTGGCGGATTAAATGGAAGCAGAATAAGGACTGATGATTCAAAACAATTAACCCACAATAAATTCTGTGTTATTGACGGAAAGGCTGTATGGACTGGAAGCTTCAATCCCACATATAATGGAGATGACTACAATAATAACAATGTTATTGTTCTTTATTCAAAATATCTTGCAGAAAATTACGAAAAAGAATTTGATGAGTTGTGGAATCTTAATTTCGGCTCTGGCAAAAGAGTTAAGCGCCCAACCATTTATCTAAACAATATAAAGATTGAAAATTTCTTTTGCCCTGAAGATTACTGCGAGGCTAGAGTTGCTAACACCATAAAGAAAGCGAATCAAAGTGTTTATTTTATGACATTTACTTTTACAAGCGAGCCAATAGCAGACACTTTACTTTTTCTGGAGAATGTGACTATCAAAGGGATATTTGAAAAAAGACAGCGTGGTGGATATAGCCAGTTTACAAGGCTAAAAGATTTTGGTCTTGATGTTAGGCTTGATGATAACCCAAAGACGATGCACCACAAGGTCTTTATTATAGACAAGAAGATGGTGATTACAGGCTCTTATAACCCGACACAGGCTGCAAACACAAAGAATGATGAAAATGTGTTGATTATTCATGATGAAGACATTTCTCAAAAATATTTGGATGAATTCAATTATCTATGGGAGAACAAAACTATATAAACGAAAAAATTGTCCAAAAATATGATGAAAACTTTATTAGCTGTTGGAGAATTAAGGGACTGGGATTCATATAAGAAGTTTTACAGGCAGAGAAGGCTATTCTCTAAGTATGGATTCAGGTTTAAATCAGTGGATTATGCCGATATATTAAAAGACAAACTGCCTAAGATAAAGGCAAGGGAGGTGGTTATCTTCTTTTTCTTCCCTTTTACTTACTGGGACAAAAAGATTGAGACAAAAATTTACAAAGGAGTTTATGGAAATGTATCCTTTTATAATAAGTTCAAGGAGTTTTGGAAAATAATCTACGATAAAATAAACAGCTTTTACCCTGATAAACGAATCTTCTATGTTAATCATCCGGCTGGAATAAGCCTTGACAGGGACAAGGAAGCAACTAAAAAGCTGCTGTCAGGCAGAGGCGTACAAGTTTCAAAACCCTATTTTACTCGTGACCTGGATAAGATTACCGGGCTTCTTGACCAAGGAAAAAAACTCTTTGTTAAGGTCAGATACGGCTCGATGGGCAAAGGGATTACCTATCTTGAAAAGGATAGATGGTTTACTAATTTCAGATTTAGGAGCGGCAGGATAATAAGCAAAAAATCAGATTATGGATGGACGTTCAAGGAAATAACAGGGAATAAAAGGTTTTTGAGGGAATTATTGAAGCAGGATATAATTATAGAAGAAACTGTCAATCCTTGGTTGTTAAAAGGGAGGAAATTTGATTTAAGGCTTTATGTATGCTTTGGCAAGGTACTTTATATTTACCCTAGAAGCAATGATACTAAAGAGATAACAACAAATATATCGCAGGGAGCAACTGGTGAAAATTCAAAATTCTTGCATAGCATACCCCCAAGAATAATTGAGGAAGCTGTGAAAAATGCAATAAAAGCAACAAAGGCAATGAATCTAAATTTTGCTGGTGTCGATATAATGCCTAATGTTGACTGCAAGAGTGTTACTGTTATTGAGGTTAATACTTTCCCCGGTTTTCCTAAAGTGAGGAAATTCAATCTTGCAAAATATCTGATACGGGAGATAGTTAGTCAAAAATGGTTATGATAAGACAAGCCACAATGGATGATTTTGACGAGCTTTTTGAGCTTAAGTTGGAGTCAAGAGTAGAGGCAAGGCAGTTTAATAAGAAGTTAGTTCCTATTAATGAAGTTGCTGATCGTTATAAATTATATTTAAAAAAAGATTTAAGCAGCGAATGGAGGGCAGTTTTTATTGCAGTTGAGTATGGCAAGATAATTGGCATGGCGCTTGGAAAAATATTCCGCTCAATGCATATTTTGGGCCATGAGAGAACAGGGTATATAAGCAATGTCTACGTTAAAAAAGGGTTTAGGAATAAAGGATTGGGCGAAAAGTTAGCTGATACCCTCATTGACTGGTTTAAGTCAAAAGATGCGACTGCATTGACTTTAGAGGTATATGGATCAAATAAGGCTGCTCTTGATTTTTACCGCAAGCTTGGTTTTAAGGACCATTCTGTGAAGATGGTTAGGGATATATGATTTATGCTGCTTTTTGATAAATTCTACTTAAAATACTATATAACATCTCTTGTGCATGGCCACCTTTTTCAGGATGCCCTTGTATCCCATAATGCGGTTTGTTAGGGTGTTTTACTGCTTCTATAACCCTTCTTTGTTTTCCCTTTGCATCTTGAACAGAACTTTCAGCAAGAACTTCTAATGAACCTGGGTGAGTAACTGCATATCTGTGGTTTTTAAAAACCTTGGCTTCTCCGGATTTTGTTTTAATGTTTTTATACCCCCTTTGATATGTCCCTAAATCTTCAACCTTACCTCCATAATAGTGAGATATAGCCTGATGACCGTGGCAAATACCTATCACAGCTCCTTTTGAATTGTCTAAGACATATTTCAGATTTGGGTCGTTGTACCTTCTTTTGGAACTTCCGGAAAGAATAACAGCATCATAATCAGATAGACTCTTGGATTTTACATCACTCACATGTACAGTATCTATGTCCGCTTTACCACCAGCATGCTCACTTATTTTTCTATGCAATTCCTGCATGTATTGGGTCCCGTTATTGACAATGAGAACCTTCTTCCCTGCTTTTCTGGGTGTTTTAGAATTTTTTCTAGCCATAAAAGAAATGTTGAGATAAGCCTATAAAAACTTTACTCATAAACCAATGCTTCTGTTTTTGCAAACATAAACCTGCTTAATTTTGTCTGCTCCTCAGGTTTGACGTATTCAAATATACCAGCCATTGTCATTAAACCTGTTTTGAGTTTTTCACCGTTTGCAACAGAAAGAACATAAGGAAGAATCATAGTGCTTAGATGAATAGAAGATTGGCGCGGGATTGCTGATGGCAGATTGTCAATGCACATATGTGTGATTCCTTCCTCTTCATAGATTGGAGCATCCCATGTTGTTGGAATGCATGTTTCTACAGCACCATCCTTATCGCATGATACATCGACAATTACTGATGTTTTTTTCATAAGCTTTAGCATACTTCTTCTTACTATATTGGGGTCTGTTGGATACCAGACAACAGCATTTATCAGAATGTCAACATAAGGAAGATAATCTTCAATAAAGGGTGTTTTGTCTCTCCATAATATTAATGGTTTTATTCCTGCCTGCTTTAGCACTTCACGCACTCCTGCAGAAACACGGCCATTACCCATAATAGCCACAACTGGCTTTGTTTCTAGATTTAATGTTGATAAATAGCTGTATGATTTTTCCTTGCCATATTTTTTTATTGGAGGCAATGATTTGAAAATATCTTTCTGGCCATTCTTTTTAAGCACCTTTCCATATAACCTTAATCCTTCGTACATCCCAACAATGCCAGCTTCAAAACCAAGATTAACTAATCGCTCTCCAAAATTATCCCTTATTTCTTCATACGCATAGCTGGTTGCATTCTTGTCCAATAATGTATTAAGCAATTGAGGATTCTGATCTTTTTCTATATGGAGGTAAGCAAGTATTGTTTGACCTTGTTTTATTGTATCTAGAGGAGGCTCTTTTACCCTTACAATCATAGGACAGTCATAAACATGATTACTAAGTTTAGCTCCTGCTTTTATGTATTCTTTATTACTGAAGCCAGCTCCTTTACCAGCACCCTTTTCAACAGTAACCTTGTGACCAAATTCAACGAGTTTCTTTACATCATCCGGAGCTAAAGCTACCCTAAACTCATTACTCTTTGTTTCCTTTGGAATTCCGATTCTCATTGTAAATCAACTCTCAGGCGTATAGCTATGAATAAAAACCTTGAGATTTCGTTTTGTTCATATAAAGTAAACACCCCCTCTTTAAAAATGTTTTGGTTGCTTTTAGTTAATTAGCAAAGTTTTAAATAGAATCCTTCTCTTTATCTTTCTTAGATTTGCCATGAAATACGACGTTTTTGGCATAGGTTCTGCGATAATGGACTTTCTTATACAGGTACATCCAAATGAGCTGTTGGATTTAGATTTGAAAAAGGGCCAGTTTCATCTGGTTGATGAGCTGCAATCAAAAAAGATTCTTGATAAAGTGAAACATTCTGAGATGAAGATAGCGCCAGGAGGTTCTTGTGCAAATTCTTTATATGGCATTGCTCTGCTTGGCGGCAGTGTAGTTTTTTGTGGTAAGGTTGGGAAGGACAGGGATGGTGCAATTTATGAACAAAAGATGGTGGATGGTGGGGTAAAATCCCAGATTGGGAAAATAGATACCTATAAAACAGGACACGCAATAACGTTTATCACACCAGATTCTGAAAGAACCTTTGCGGTTCACCTAGGAGCTTCTATCAAACTTGAAAAAGAAGACTTATTCTTTGATGACATAAAGCAGAGCAAAGTGTTGCATATTGAGGGTTACCAGTTAGAGGATCCTAATCTGAGGGGAGTGGCTTTGCATGCAATGGATTTTGCAAGCAAACATAAAGTAAAGATATCCATCGACTTGGCAGATCCAGGAATTGTAAAGAGGAATAGGGATGATCTAAGAAGATTGGTGAAGAAATATGCTGATATTGTTTTTGCAAATGAGGATGAAGCAAAAGCCCTGACTGGCAAGGAAGTAATAGGCGCTCTTAATGAAATATCAAATATGGCTGAAATTGCAATTCTCAAACTAGGAAGAAAAGGGTCGCTTGTAAAAAGCGGCAAAGATTTGCATGAAATCAAACCTCACAGCGTGAAGCCATTAGATACAACCGGAGCTGGAGACATGTATGCAGCGGGATTCCTTTATGCGCTTACCCATGGCTATAAGCTGAATCAATGCGGCAATATAGGCTCTTATTTGGCAGCCAAGGTTGTAGAAAAAATAGGTGCGAGACTTGATTCAATCGATCACTCGATTATTGAGAAGGTAAAGGACGGCAATCACTGAGAAATTATTTAATTTTAAAAAGAGGTAATGTTTATGTTAAGTAAAAAGATTCCTGAACGAGTTATTAAGAAATATTTAGAGAAGAAAGAGAAGAAGCCGGTAAGAATTCTAGTTTATGAAAAGCTTGGTTCTGGCTGGCATGGTGTTGGCTATAAGATTATTTATATGGTTGATAGAGCGCTGAAAACAGTCATTCTTAGAGTAGAAAGGCCTGTTGGATTTTCTCATGATTATCCATCTGATAGGGCTAAGGTTTTTATCCTGCAGCACGCTTTATCCGGCTTAATACCTAACCATATTAGGTCAATAGACGTTGTTGGTTTGTCTAAGAATAAGATTGTTTCTATTGGTGGCTGTAAAGACTTTTATCAGTTTGTTGAAGAAGCACAAGGGACTTACTATAAAGAAGACCTGGACAAACTGTTGAAGAAGGGCCACTTAGGTACGATTGATAGGAAAAAGGCTTTGTTCTTGTCGAATTATTTAGTTGATTTACACAAGAAAAAATTCAAAGGCCCCGAAGACATGGCTAAGTCAATTCATAGAAGACATACGCGTGATGTTATTGGCAATGGAGAAATGCTGATCGGGGTTTTGGATACTTATCCAGGCAGGGTAGATTGGCTTAGCAAGGAAGATATTACAGATTTAATAAAAAGAGCAGTTGCTTTTAGAGAAAAGATAAAAGATAAGCACAACCGCTTATGCAGAATGCATGGTGATTTTCACCCTGCAAATATAATCTTTAGAAACAGCAATAAGCTTAAGGTATTGGACGCAAGCAGAGAACTATGGGGAGAACCAGCTGATGATATTACCTCACTGGGTATTAATTATATCTGGTATGCTCTAATGCATAAAGGTAACTTTTCTGGACCTTTCAAGGAATTGTTTGAAATATTTTGGGATACCTATATTAGTAAGACAAAAGATTATGGGGTAAATAAGATCGCGCCTTTGTTTTTCGCATTTAGAGGAGTTGTTGTAGCACATCCAACCTTCTACAAAGGGCAGAGCGATAATACAAGGTCTAAGATATTTAATTTTATCAATGCTGTTTTGGATGAGGAAGAGTTTGATTATAAGAAGATTAATCATTATTTGAGATAAAATGGCTTTTGCAATTTGGATCACTGGTTTACCAGGAAGTGGAAAGTCGACTATAGCAAAAGAACTAGTTAAGATTCTAAACAAGAATAAGATCAAAGCTCAAATTCTAAGATTAGATAAAATAAGAAAGAAATATGTTAAAAAACCAAAATACAGTGATAAAGAAAGAGATTTTGTTTACAGAAAATTTACCGACGAGGGAATTAAATTAATCAAGAAGAATAATATTATCTATGATGCAACAGCTCACAAAAAGAAATACAGAGATTATGCAAGAAAAAAGATCAAAAACTTCATTGAAGTATATCTTAAATGCCCTCTCAATGTCTGTATAAAGCGTGAAAGTAAAAGAAAAGCTGGCTTAGTTATTGCAAATATGTACAAAAAAGCATTGGAAAGAAAAAAATCAAAGAAAAAATACCCAAAGCTTGGCCAGGTTATTGGTGTTGATGTTCCTTATGAAATTAATAAGAAGGCTGAAATAATAATCAATTCTGATAAGATTAAACCAAAACAAGCCGCAAATAAAATTTACAAAAAAATAAGATGTCTATGAAAGAGAATATAGAACAAATAAAAAAAGGGATTCCTTCTAGTGTAACTTTAGTTGCAGCTACAAAAACAAGAAGTGTTGAAGAGATAAAGGAAGCAATTAAAGCTGGAATTGAAATCATTGGAGAGAATTATGTGCAGGAAGCGGAATCAAAGTATAACGAATTGAAAGAAAAGGTAAAGATTCACTGCATAGGCCATTTACAAACAAACAAAATAAAGAAAGCTGTAGAATTGTTTGATATGATTGAAACTGTTGATTCTGTTAAAATTGCTAAAGAGATTGATAAGAGAACAACAAAAATAATGCCTGTTTTAATTGAGGTTAATATTGCTAAAGAGGCATCTAAAAGTGGAGTTATGCCTGAAGAAACTATTGATTTAATAAAAGAGATATCAAATCTCAATCTTAAAAATATCAAAATAAAAGGACTCATGACAATGGCTCCTTATTTTGATGATCCTGAAAAGGACAGGCCTTATTTTAAGGAAATGAAGCACTTATTTGATAAAATAAAAGCAATGAGCATTCCTAATGTTGATATGGAGATTCTTTCTATGGGAATGTCTGATTCTTACAAAATAGCTATTGAGGAAGGAGCTACAATGGTTAGGATCGGGACTAAGATTTTTGGCAAAAGAGAATAAAAATCAATATTGCACAACCATTAAACAATAAAAAATCAATCTGAAAATTCCTTTCACCACCAAGATAAAGGAATTTTCATCTTAGTTTGGTTCTTTAAGAAGCACTGTAGAGGATTTTTGCTTTATAGTAGACTTAAGGCAAAAATCAGATTTATTTTTTTCTTTTATTGATATCCCTTCTAATGATTATTTTAATATTGATAAAAAAATAAAAAGAACCAGGATATTTGGTAGAATTCGAAAATTCTATTGTTGGGGGTATTGCCAAATATCCCAGTTCAAATAAATATGAGCTATGATAATTCCTCCTTTATGTTAGCAGTTGCGACCATTGTGAGTGTTGTCACAACCTGTTGCTCCTTGCGGAATTTGATTATGAAATCATTAAACTCCTGAACATCCCTGAATTTGAGCTTAAGCAGAAGGTCATACTCTCCTGTTGTTCCAAAAACTTCCTTAACGTGTTTGTTACTGATTACTTTATTATCAAGAATAACATCCGGCTTTGTTTTAATCATCATAAAAACAATAAAATTCTCACCAACAGCAGAATTATTTAGTTTGACAGTAAACTTTTCAATTACACCATCCTTTCTTAGTTTTGTAATGCGCTGATGGACAGTGCTTGGCCTTATGTTTGTTTTCTTGGCTATATCCCTTATAGAGAGCCTAGCATCTGTTTTTAGAATGTTAATAATTGCTAAGTCCTTCTTGTCTAAACTCATTAAAACTGCTCTTGTCCAACTTATTTATATATTTTTCGGATTTTGTCCAACTTTTTGCTATTTTTTTGGACAATTATGGGTTATATTCTCGAAAAGTATATAAAGCTGGAAATCAATCTTTTGGATGGTGATATTATGGATACTGGAGAAAATTATGAAGTTAAGGATCTTAATCTTGCAGAGCAAGGAAAGATGAATATAGAAATAGCAGAGCAAAGGATGGGTGCTTTGCTAAAGATAAAAAAGAGATTTCAAAAAGAAAAGCCGCTAAGAGGAATAAAGATTGGATTAGCGCTTCATGTAACAAAAGAAACTGCGGTTCTTGTAAGGGCCCTTATAGCCGGAGGTGCAGATGTCGCAATTACTGGCTGCAACCCTTTATCAACACAGGATGATGTTGCTGCTGCTTTGGCAGGAGAGGGGGTGAAGGTATGGTCATATAAAGGAGAGTCAAATGAGGATTATTATAGATATATTACAAATGTTATTAACTTTAAGCCGCACATAACAATTGATGACGGCTGCGACCTTGTATCTGAGGTGCACAAAAACCACCCAGGCCTTATCAAAGGGATAATCGGCGGCTGTGAAGAAACTACAACAGGCATAATAAGATTAAAGGCTATGCAAAAAGACAAGGCACTAAAGTATCCGATTATAGCAGTCAATGATAACAAGACAAAACACCTTCTTGATAATTATTACGGGACAGGCCAAAGCACTGTTGATGGCATCATAAGAGCAACAAACATACTTTTTGCAGGCAAGAATGTTGTTGTAGCTGGCTATGGCAGCTGTGGAAAAGGGTTTGCTATGAGGTCAAAAGGCTTAGGAGCAAAGGTTATTGTTACAGAGGTAGATAATTTCTGCGCTTTGCAGGCAGCTTATGACGGGTTTAGGGTAATGAAGATGGAAGATGCATGCAAAATAGGTGATATTTTCTGCACACTAACTGGAGATAAGCACGTTATAAGGCCAGAGCATATAAAGAAGATGAAAGATGGCGCTGTTCTTGCCAACTCAGGCCATTTTGACGTTGAGATTGATGTAAAAGGGCTTAAGAAGATGGCAAGCTCTGAGCGCAGAGTAAGGCCTTTTCTTGACGAATATGTGGTTGGCGGCAAGAAGATATACCTATGCGGAGAAGGAAGGCTTGTAAACCTGGCAGCTGCAGAAGGGCACCCCAGCGAGGTTATGTCAACAAGCTTCTGCGGACAAGTACTTGCATGTGAATTTCTTGCAAAGAACAAGGGAAAGCTCAAGAATGAGGTAATTATGCTGCCAGAAGAAATAGATGATAAAATTGCAGGATTGCAGCTGGAAGCAATGGATGTAGAGATTGATGAATTGACAGCAGAGCAAAAGAAATATCTTGCAAGCTGGCAGGAAGGTACATAAGTTTTTTATAGTTCTTTCCTTATTCTTTTTTTATGGCAAGAAAACCAATAGTAGCAGGACAATTCTATGCAGGAACCTTTGACGCATTAGACAAAGAGATTAATGAATGCTTTAATTCTAAGTTCGGGCCAGGAGATTTGCCAACAAAAAGAAAAGACAAGAAAATCTTAGGTATTATAGCTCCTCATGCAGGCTACCAATTCTCAGG
>JAHWIC010000046.1 GCA_019322805.1 Candidatus Woesearchaeota archaeon
TGTTGCCTTTATTGTGTACTGCGCATCACAGAAACCTGAAGGATCCCACACATAGCTGTCATTTAGTGAAATGCCGGTTGTTATTCCGGATTGTGTCGAACCGTTATTGCACAAACCAACTGGATTAATCTCAAAAACAATTCCCTGCAGCATTAAATCAGTTGCAGTTGTGTTTATCTCGACCAAACCTGAAACCTCTGCATTATTGGCAGGATTAGTGATGGTTATCGAAGGAGCATTATCATCAACGTATAGGTTCATTGTATTGAACTTATGAACTGAATTTTTTCCTGCAACATCTATGTTTAAGAGATAGCTGTTATAAGGCACTGTTTTGTCGATGTAAATTGAAAATGTTCTTACGCTATTCCTAGGCACATTTAAACTTGTAGGTGTTAAAGCATCGTCCATGATATAATTATACAATGTTCCATTATAGCTCATATTATAGTTCTGATCAATATTTCCCGAATTATTTACAGAGTAAGTACCAACTAAACCAGTAGTTCCTGATTTTACATAAGCATCGATATTTATTGGGCTCACTGTCCATGAGTTATCTTCTACAACTTCTACGAATAGATCAATGTATTCTGTTGTTGCGCCTGTTGCACTTATCGTCAATCTACCTGCATATGTTCCAGGATAGGCAAACTCAGGAACGACTATTGTTAGATCAAATAGACCACTAGAGCCTCCAGGAATATTGTTTAAAGAGGATTGAATATTCACCCAGCTGGAAGGCAGGCTAATCTGCGTATAACTAATTCCTATATTACTCAGGTTGTCGTTTCCAGTAGAATTTATCCCTATTTGTTGGGTAGCATTAGTTCCATGGCTCACTGATAAGGATAGGTTATCCTGCACTTCAACAATAGGGTTTGAAAGTACGGTAATGATGCTTTCGTCATAAGGCGTCCTTGTCTGTGTATCAAAATTATTGTCTGTCCAGTTAGCAGTCCAGAAGACTATGTAGTCTTTTGGAGGAACCCCTCCATTGATTGTTAGGTTGAATATAATATCACAATACTGGCCAGCATCAAGCTTCGTTTTATTGCAGGGTTTTACATACACAGTAGATGTCCCTATTGAACTTTCGATAGGATCAATCTCTACAACTGAATCGTGCATTGGGCTGTTGCCATTATTTGTTAATCTAGCAGTGATTAGTACACCTTCTTTATCTGACTGGTTTAAGTCAGAAATCACGATTGCATTTGCAGAAATCTGTGCAGCTGTTGTAATCCTTGTTGTAAAATCAGCAGTTGTGGTGTTTATGTTTCCAACAGTATCCTCCGAATTAAAGGTTATTGTATAATCGTTCTCAGCAGTAGGGGCTGTTAAAGCACAGCTATATTGGTTTCCTGCTACAAAAACAGCCTCAACAATAGAGCCATCCAGGACGCATGTAACATTCTTAATCGGGCTTAGGTCAGTAGTATCAACAAGAGCATTAAAACCAGCTCCAGCAGCAACATAATCTCTGGGATTAGCGCCACTAATAGCATTGAATATTGCAGGAATCGTCCTGTCAACATATATATCACTTAATGTAGAAGTGGTATTCTCACCTATGCTGTTATTAGCAAATAAATTGAAATTATAAACTCCCTCGCTATAAATATCAGTGTTCCATGGATAAGACCAGATATCACCATTCTGGCTCATTGAAAGATTTGTGCCATTAATATCAAGAAGAACAGCATTGATAGGATTAGCAGTATCTGTTACATTAACCTGTACGTTTTGAACCCCTTTTAGATAAACCGGTGTTGAATCAAAAGGTGCTAGCCATTCATTTACTATAGGAGCAGCAAAAGCTACATTCACAATTAGCAAAAGGACTAGAAATAACAGCAATGCAGTCTTTTTCACTTATGTACCCCCAAATAACGAATTCATTATCTATGAGTGCGGAAATCGAATATCCTTTTTAAAGCTTTCTATCTTTTTATTATAGTTGAGTAGTTACACTTTACCAGTATATCTTTGTTCTAGAATAATACTCGCTGGCATAATTTGGCAATATATCATAGTATTAAGTAAGAATTTAGAATAAGAAAAATAAGAAAAGAAAATAAAGAAAGTTTATTTTTTAAGAACAAACTTCCTGACTATTAATGTTACAATCACACCAACAGCAATCACATTAACTATAATCAATATCCACATATAAGCAGGTGTGCTTGTGAATGACTCTTCTTCCACTGAAGTTTGTGTAGGCTGCGTGATTATTGGCGGGTTTATTACTGTCTGGTCAGGCTGTGTTGTAGTAGTTGTTGGCGTTGTAGTTGTAGCAGTTGTTGGCGTTGTAGTTGTAGCTGCTCCACACTCTTCAACAACAAGGTCAACAGTATTCATGCTCAGATCATTGTTGTCATAGAATGCCTTAATTGTAAGTGTGTGTGCTCCTGCTTCTGCATCCTCAGGAATGTCAAGGGTATATGTCTTTTCAAAGCTGCATTCATCAATGTCTTCCTCAATCTCAAATTCTGGTTCTGCTATGTCAATGCCCAAGTCCACATTCTTTATCTCTAATGTTACATCTTCATCATTGCTGCCAAGGTTCATTAATTCAAGATCAAGCAATACTGTTCCGCCGCATGATATCGTAGCAGGCGTTAACTCAGCTTGTTTTATATATATGAAGCTTGATTCCTTTTCAACCTCAAGTGTGATTTCCCACTCTATGGTGTATTCATTGCCTTCCTCGTCTTCGCCTTCAACTATTATTATTGCATCATAATCCCCATTTTCTAATTCAAGAGGCATCTCAAACTCTATTTCAACATCCTCTGTGTCATCATCACCAATCTCAAATTCATCGCTCTCTTCTTCCATGTCATCACCATCATCAATGTCTTCTATTGTAACCTCAACTGTTACATCCTCCATCTCAAGCTCATCAAAACCATTTCCAATCTCAAATTCAAAGGTCACTGTGGCGCCTGGCACTATCTCTGCTTTTACACTATCGCCGTTTTCAATACCTTCGTCATCATCCTCATCGTCATTAATATGGTCTTCTACAGTAATAGTCAAATCATCAATATACATTCTGCCGCGAATGCCTAAATTGAATGGCAGGTCAACATAATTTGTAGTATCCCCAAGCCTTAGTGTTCCTGTATAAGCCCCTTCTTGTGTAGTAACAGGCAGGCCATGAAGGATGTAAGTTAGAGTCACTGACTTATTATCAGGTACTACTGTGCTTCCAGCCAGAGGATATCCTGTTGAATTCTTATAGGCCACATAAATAATCGGAGCTGGACTTTCTGGACCCAGCACTGTCATGCTTACGGGCAAAGTAACAGTTACAGGAGATCCACCAGTATTTGTAAGAATCACTGTTCCAGTTATATTCTCGCCAGCAAAAACATTAGTTGCGCTGACACTTGTAGGAGTTGCCACTATTGCGGCATACCCCACTGTGGATAGAATTGCACACAACATCAAACATATTACACCTAAAAAAGTCTTTTTCATTTTTTAACCACCCCGATATTCTTTACTTTATAATGTAGGTTATATGTATTAATTTGGCAGTAGTCATCGATTATATTTAAAGCTTTTCATTCTGGAGTATATATTTCAAAAAATTGCTGATTTGAGCCCAAATAAATTTATCCGAGCTCAGTTACTAAAAAAATAACTTCTGGTTAGAAGACTACCTCTTATTATAATCAAATACTTCGCTTATATCGATCTTTTTTTCTTCTTTAAACTTATCTCCCTTTTCTTTGGAATCCTTTTTCCCGTCTTCTGATTTTTCTTTTTCAATCTCTTTTTCTACGACCTTAACCTCATCCCTGATATTGTCAACCTTTTCTTTTATTAACGCAACCTTTTCAGGCTCTGGTTTTTCCTCTGCCTTTTTGATGACATCCTTAACCTCAACTACTTCCTCCTTAATATGCTCAACCATTTCTTCTCTGCTCTCTTCTTTTTGCGGAGTAGTCATCTTTTCAACAGCCTTATCTACTTCCTCTTTATTCTCTCCAAGAAAATCCCTGCGTTTCTTTTCAATAACTTCTTTTATCCCCATGATCTGCTTGGCTTTTTCCAGTCCGTCTGCATAAGAAGCAGCTAAACCTTGTTTAACCAATGCCTGCGCAAGGTTGTCCAGCTCTTGTTTTTCTTCCATAAACCAGTTGTTTGGGCTGATTTATTTATAATTTTTGGTTTTGCTTTAACAAAAAGTTTTAGAAAACTACGTTTTCTAGACCGTTTTGGAAAAGTTCCTTTTCCAAAAAGTTTATATAAAGCATATCCTCTCTAAAATCTAACGCGAGGGTTGCAGAGCCTGGTCAAATGCGCAGGACTTAAGAACCACACGAGCACTTAAGGTTGTACCTTAAGATATCCTGTTCCTTAGTGGATCCGGGGGTTCGAACACCAGTTAATCCGAAAGGATTATGGCACGAAATTCCCCTCCCTCGCACCACGCCTCTGTAGCTCAGTGGTAGAGCGTTACCTTGGTATATATAGTACACAAACAGGTAAAGGTCGCGAGTTCAATTCTCGTCAGAGGCTTTTCAATCAATTAAAAAATTCAATAAAAAAATATCATTAGTTGAAAAAAATAAATCCGATTTTCGCCTTAAGTCTACTATAAAGCGAAAATCATCTGGTTCTAGTTCTAAACAACCATAGGCAGATGAAAATTCCCTTACAGTAGTCCTGAAAGGAATTTTCAGATTTAATTTTTTTCTAATGATTGGGCCATATTGATTTATCCTTTTTCCAAACAGATAGATTTAAATACCCTTTTTCCCTACTAGACCGTAAGGGCTCATAGTCTAGTGGCTATGACGTCGCCTCGACATGCGCAAGCTATAGCTTGGTGTTTGGAACGGCGGAGGTCCCCGGTTCGAGACCCATTAAATCA
>JAHWIC010000026.1 GCA_019322805.1 Candidatus Woesearchaeota archaeon
ATTAGACGGAAAAGGCATGCCTCATTTAAACAGCGATTATAGCGGTACTGAAAAAGTAGAGATTGTTGTTAAAGTTCCTAAAAGATTAAGCAAGAAACAGAAAGAATTGTTGAAAGAGTTTGAGAAAGAAAGTAAGAAGAAAGGTTTTTTGAAAGGGGTTTTTAGTAAGTAGAGCAATTTACAGGAAATTTTGAGATAATTTTACGCTCTGACATTAAAATCAATATAACATCCTTAGCTGATTCTCTAACACCTCTAAATATATACGAACGTTCTTTTATTTCAGATGGTTCAAAACTCATGTTTTCTTTAAAACACTGAGATGATTCTCCTTCTAGATTACAGGAAAAAAGCTGCCAACTCTCTCCTGGCACAAAAATGAAAGATGCATCCACCTGCACAGGTAATTCTATATCAAAAGAATTCTTATTTTGAATCCCCCAAGTAAGATTATAAACTGAGTCACCTACTTCATCACAACTTGCATAAGATATCATAAAACCATAATCATTATACATGGGGGTGGTGGCACATCCTATAATAAATAGAGAGAATAATAAAATAAGAGTTCTATTCGACATTTTTCCCAGAAACCTCTTTCAGCCTCTTAACACCATCAATATCCTTAATATAATCACTAACCTGTTCTGGAACTAAACTCTGCCAGCCCCTATCACTAATCATCCTTTTTCTTATTGTTGTGCTGTTAACACCTTGAACCATCTCAACCCTTTTGACTTTATGGTATCTTTGTTTGAATAATCTGTCTGTTTTCTGATTTCCTGTATAAACTATATCAAATTTAGGAACCAAAGTCTCAACATGCTCAACCCATCTTGTGTCATCATTTATATCAGGAACTGCAAATATTGTATAGTGCTCAATACCTTCTGCTGCTAAAGTATCTTCAATCATTCTAACTCTCTCTTCAAAACTAAATGGGTTATCAGCTGCATTAGAATGCTGAGAACTTCCAATCGCTATGATTAATTCATCGCATTCCTTTAAAGCAGCTTTAATGTCTGCTAGATGTCCCTTGTGGAATGGTTGGAACCGTCCTACAAATAAGCCTGTTGTCATTTTAATTCGTGCCATCGAGCAAAACGAAGTTTTGCGAAGATGGTACCCTTTCTTTGCTCATTTCTTTGGAAAAGAAATGGGTTTGGAACCGTCCTACAAATAAGCCTGTTGTCATTTTTTTATTATCGGTACTGCCTTCCTCTTATGCTCATTGACCTTTACCCTTTCCATGATCTTTTTTGCAAGTTTTCCTTCTGGTTTTTTCCCAGCAGCAATCTGCTTTAATATTTCATCAATCACTTCATACTTTGCTCCTAACTCTTTCTCATCAGTATGGCCGTGGAAAAGCTCTGCTGTCGGCTCTCTTCCAATTATTTCCTTTGGTATTTTTAAGAATCTAGCTAGCTCTAACACTTCTGTTTTCCATAAATCACCAATAACCTCAATATCAGCACAGGAATCACCATATTTTGTAAAATAACCCAATAACCACTCTGACTTATTTGTTGTGCCTACAACTATTGCATCATGTGTATTTGCATAATTAAACAGGATATTTGCCCTTATCCTTGCTTTTGTGTTTATTACTGCAATTTGGTTTTCCTTCCAAGGCATTTTTTTGAAAGGTTTAAGGAAAGAATTTATTGTAACAATCCCATGTTTTATTTTAAGTTTATTTGCAAGTTTTTTGGCATAATCTATGCTATCCCGGGATGTAACCCCTTTATCAGGCATTATAAGTCCCAACAGATTTTTTGAGCCAATAGCATCTGCAACTAGTTTAGCGCATAAAGAAGAATCTATCCCGCCGCTTAGTCCAATAACTGCTCTTTTGAAGTTGTTTTCCTTGAAGTATTTTCTTATTCCTCTTATGATATTGTTATAGGCAGTTTTCATATGAAGTCGCTTTTTTCTGAGGTATATAAAATTTATGATATTTGGGATTAAATATATAAATTGAGTAGTATATCTCCATCATATGAAAGTTGGTATCTTAACCAGCGGTGGAAAAGACAGTTTATATGCTGCTTATCTGGCCTCAAAAACGCATGAGTTAACTTGTTTAATTAGTATGAAATCTGAAAATCCTGAATCTTATATGTTCCATGTGCCAAACGTAGATTTAGTTGGACTTCAGGCAAAAGCAATGGAACTGCCCCTGGTTTTTGAGAGCACCAAAGGCGAAAAGGAGAAAGAACTTGAAGATCTGAAAAGAGCACTTCTTACTGCAAAGGAAAAATATGAAATCAAAGGGATTGTTTCTGGCGCAATAGCCTCTGTTTATCAAAAAAGCAGAATAGAAAAGCTTTGCAAAAAGCTTGATTTAGCATCATTAACCCCTTTATGGGGAATGGACCAGGAGAAATATATGGAAGAGCTGCTTAAAAACAAATTTGAGTTTATTATTGTAGGTATAGCAGCTCACGGTTTAACTACCAAGGAGTTCTTAGGAAAGATTATTGATGAAGATTTATTGAGAAGATTAAAAGAAGTTAAAGAAAAATACAACATAAACCTTTCTGGCGAAGGCGGCGAATTTGAGAGCCTTGTTCTTAATTGCTCATTATTCAAGAAAAGATTAGTGATAAAGAAAGCAGTCAGGGATATTGAGAAGGAAACAATAGGCCACTATATTATAAAAAAAGCAGAATTACTTTAACTTGGAGCTCTTATACCTGTCTTCTTTATAAGCACCAATCCTAAAAACATCAATATTAAGCTTTCTCCTCTTTAGTTCTTCCTTCAATTCCCTGACAGTTATCTTATGGTCATAACCAAGCGCTATAATATCAGGATTAATTTCCTCAACTATCTTCAAATGGTCCTCACCTTCACCGCCAAGAACAGCTTTGGTAACATATGGAAGCTCTCTAACATGCTCTAATCTTTCATGCTCATTATATTTTGGCTTTGTTTTCTTTATTCTTTCGATAGAAGAGTCTCTAGCAACAACTACAATAAGGCTTTTCCCCAAAGCCTTTGCTCTTTTCAAATAATATAAATGCCCTGGATGTATTTCATCAAAACTTCCAAAAGCCATAACGGTTGTCATTTTAGATTCCACTTTTTAGTTGAGTATTTATCTTTTGCTAATTTCTTAGCTAGTTTTATCTCATTATCAGTCAATTCATCATCAAATAATTTAACTTTTAAATTCTTCTCAAACCCTTGTTTCAAATATTTTTTAATTTTTTCTAGTGATATTTTTTTATTGAATTTTTTTATTGAAGTGATCCTCTGCTTACTCAATTTAATAATCTCTTCTTTATTCCCCATATTAAACAGTGAGATTAGCTTATCATAATCAACATCCAAAAGTATAGAACCGTGCTGTAATAACTTACCTTTCCTTCTTGTCTGTGCAGAACCAACTATTTTCTTTCCATTAACAACAATTTCATAATAAGAAGGCTCATTAAAGCAGACTGCAGATTTATTTTTGTTTTTTTTAACACTTTTTTTCATTGATACATTGATTCCTAATGATTTCAAAGCATGCAAAATGCCTTTACTTATGATTTTATAAGATTCAATTACTGATTTTGGCATTGATTTCTCATCTATAATAAAAGAATAAGTCAATTCCTTATCATGCAATACAGTTTTACCGCCAGTTATCCTGCGGACAATATCAACATTTCTTTTTTTGCACTCTTTTAGGTTAATATCTCTAATATTTTGAAAATAACCAAGTGACAAAGCAGCTGGTTTCCATTGATAAACTCTTAGAACAGGAAGTTTGCTTTCTAATAAAGCTTCATCTATAGCCATGTTCATGGCTGCGTTGTTATAGCCTGTATCGATTAATCTAAACTGCATAAAATCAAAGAAGAAAGTTGTGTTTTAAAGCTTTATGATTTAAGCTGCTTCCTTAATCTTAAACTCTAAAGCATAAGGTACAATCTGCGCCCTTAACGCAGGAATATAATAAGAAACCTGTGCTAGTGTTGGAGGAATAGGAACAGTCAATGTCAAGTGTTTATCTAATCCTAAATCACTAGCTAAGGTTAAGAGTTTATTGTAAGTTTCACCAAGCTTTGGATGTGCTGCATGATATTTCTTCCTCTCTAGTGCAACAGATATCAAATCGCTTCTCTTAATAACTTCAGTTAGACTTGTTTTTGAATCTTCATATTCCTTACGAGTCATAATTCCTGTCCGCTGCGCATGCCAATTCTTCCTAAGTTGTTCTTGAACTTTCTTTGCTTCTTCATCAGCTAATCTTTTCTCTGCTTCAACTCCATACATATGTTCTTTATAGAGTACAAACTCATCATTAAAATTCACTATAGCAGCGTATAGCTGAAGATATTGGTCAACTGTTGCTTCTTCCTCTGCGTCAGAAGGTCTTGCTATACGTCTAGGCATAAGGCTGTATGATCTTTCCAATAGGCCTTCCTCAACAAGAACCAGTTCCTCAAAAAGGTAAGATGCCATTGCTTCATATAAGGGCCAAAGTTCTTCACTAAGGTTTGCTGGAGCGCGTAAAGTGTCTGCAAAATGCGATTTTGCTGACTCTAAAATTCCGCAAGGACATGGGTCCTCTTTTCCACCTGGAGCTGCATAACCGTCTCCAGATGGAGATTGTTTGACAATTTCTGTAAGTTTCGCTTCCCTTGATTTCCTGGTCTGTGCTCTAGACAAAGCGTCCTTTAGCTTCTTTTCTTCAACTTCTATTACTCTCGGTAATCCTAGCATTTTTACCCCGAGAAAGTAGCAATTATTATTTAAATCTTTGCCTTATTTCATAGCCTCTTCAGCATAATAAGAACTCCTTACCAAAGGGCCTGATTTTACAAAACTAAATCCCATCTTATACCCGAACTCTTCCAGTTCCTTAAATTCAGTCGGAGTATAGTATTTAACAATAGGATGATGATTAACACTTGGCTGCAGATACTGCCCAATTGTAAAGAAGTCACATTTTACAAGCCTTAAATCATGCATAACACTAGCAATATCCTCTTTTTTCTCACCAAAACCAACCATTATGCCTGATTTAGTTTTCTGGTCTGGGTTAAGTTCTTTTATTTTTCTTAAGAATCGCAATGATAGACCATAATTTCCGCCGGGTCTTAGCTGTGGAAATAACGACTTTACAACCTCCATATTGTGTGCAAATACATCTGGTTTTGCATCTAACACAGTTTGTATTGCATCTTGCTTGAATCTAAAGTCAGGAGTAAGTACTTCAACCTTGCATTCCGGATTTGATTTTCTAATTTCATTAATTGTTTCTGCAAAGATAGAAGCGCCACCATCCCTTAAATCATCTCTAGTAACAGAAGTAACAACAGCATACTTTAAACCAAGTTTATTAATGATTCTTGCAACTTTTTTAGGCTCTTCTTGATCCAAACTACCTGGCTTTCCAGTTTTAACATTACAGTAACCGCAGTATCTAGTGCAGGTATCACCTAAAATCAAGAAAGTGGCTGTTCCTCTATTCCAGCATTCACCAGCATTAGGGCATTTTGCTTCCTCACAAACAGTATGAGTCCCTTCTTCATCTAAAAGTGACTTTATTTTAGCATAATTCTCTCCACCAGGTAACTTAACCTTTAACCAGTCTGGGTGTCTTCTTTGCATAGAGAAAGAACAAAAGCCTGAGTATTTTAAAGCTTTACTTTAATTTCCTTAAACCCAGCTCTGCAGCTAAAGTCAAAACATCTTGTACTTGAGAAACAGCAGGACAATAAGCTAACTCAGTATCTAACAATTGCTGCAAAGTAAATCCTGCTTTTATTGCAGTTGAAATAACATTAATCCTTGCAAAAGCTCCGCTTCCAACCACTTGGCCGCCAATTACCTTCTTTGTTTTTTTGTCTGCAAGGAGCTTTACAGTAACCTCTTTTCCACCAGGCATCCAGTCTGGTAAAGTAGAACCCTTAACTTTTCCAACAATAACATTATAACCATTCTGCTCTGCAAAGAACGAATTAAAACCAGTTGCTGCAACCTCAATTTCACCAATAACAGAAACAAAAGTTCCAGTTGCACCAGGATAAACAGCTTTTCCACCAGCTGTGTTAATTCCTGCAACCCTGCCCTGCTTGTAAGCTGCAGAAGCTATCTGGCAGACATAAGGTTTTTTATTGATTATATTAACGCCTTCTACACAGTCACCAGCAGCATAAACATCCTTTGCAGATGTTTCCATTTTTTCATTAACAATTATCCCAAATTTGCTGCATTTTATTCCAGCTTTCTCAGCAATCTTCATATTTGCTCTCACGCCAGTTGCCATAACAATAAGCTCAGCAGGGATTTCTTCTCCTTCAATCCTTACTTTATCTTTCTCAATCTTTTCTAATTTCTTTCCTAAGTTAAAATCAATATTATTATTTTTCAAATATTCTTCAAGAATAGCTGACATATCTTGATCTATAGTCTTTGGAAATGTTGTTGGAAGCATATCAACAATTGTAACTGCTAAACCTCTTTCCTTCAAAGCCCATGCTGTTTCAACACCAATTGCACCTGCACCAACAACAACTGCTCTTTTTGCTTTTTTTGCTGCTTTTTCAAGCCTTTCAACATTTTCTGGGCAATCTACAACAAAACAATTCTCAATACCCTCAACAGGAGGAGCAAAAGCAGAAGAACCAGTTGCAATTATCAGTTTATCATAATTTATTTTATCTCCTTTGCTTGTTATCGCTTCCTTTTTTTTGGTGTCAAGTATTGTTACTTCGGACTCATGCTTAACATCAATCTTCATTCGTTCTGCTCCAATTGAATGCTTTAAATTATCTAAAGGAATCTTTCCTTCGAGAGCATAAGGCAAACCGCATGGATGCATTAAGTCATAATCCTTTTTATCAATAAAAAGGATCTCAGCTTTTCTGTCTGTTTTCTTTATTGCTAAAGCTGCTGCAAAACCAGCTGCTCCCAGGCCGATGATTACTATTTTAGTCATAAGAAAATAAAGAAGTAAGATAAATATAAAGGTTGTGGTTAATACAAGTACATATTCCCCCTTGTCTGCTCTCTTCTTTTTTGTGTAAAGAACATAGCACTGACTTCATCTGCATAAAGTTTGCCAACATCAGTTAACCTTACACAGCCATTATCCTTTTCTATCAAACCAATCTCACCAGCTTTCTCTAAATTAGGGACTAAAACATTTCGAACATAAGGCATACGCGATCTTAAGAAAGTACTAACATTTGCTCCATTTCTAGTTTTCAACCCAAAAACAACCATTCTTGCCATTATTTCCTCAATAGAAAGTTTCTCTGCTTTTAGCATAGGCAGTCTTCCCTGGTTTACAGCAGACTCGTATTCACCTCGCCAAGGAAGATTTTCCCCGACACAGCCATTAACAAACCAGTAAGCACTAGCGCCAAATGCAATCAGATTTCTGCCTTCAGCCCATTTTTGATGCTGATGCCTATACCCATGCTCTTCTCCCTTTACAAACCAGTCAACAGGATCCTGGACATAACCAGCGCTTTCTAATCTTTCTACAGCCCTGACATGCATTAATAGGTTATCATCCTCATCAGGAAATCTGTATGGCGCTCTTTGATATAAGTCATGAACAGGTCTATCCTCCCTAATATCCAAATGATATGTCGTAACAGAAGGTACTTCTAGTTTGAGCACCATATCCAGATTTCTTTCCCAATCCCTCAGTGTTTGGTCTGGCAAACCATACATCAAATCAATATTCACATTTGTAAAGCCAGCTTCTCTTGCAGCATCAATAGCAGCTATTGCCTGTTGAGCAGTATGCCCTCTTTTTATTGCAGCTAAAACATGATCATTAAAATCCTGCACACCAATGCTCAGTCTTGTAATCCATTTTTGATATTTCCTTAGAACATCGATTTTTTCCATTAATGTATCAGGCCTTGTCTCAACTGTAACCTCAATACCAGACCCACCGGTATGGGAAAAGAGGAAATGTAGCAGCTCATGAAAATCCTTATCCTCCATAGAAGTGGGTGTTCCCCCTCCTATATGAAGTGATGTAGGCTCCACATTTAACATAAGAATATTTTTAATAAGAAGTTCTGCATACCCTTCAGGGTCCTCATAAAGTTCAAAGTGACAAGAACCGCATCTATTAGAACAAAAAGGATAATGGATGTATACTGCTCCAGAAAGCAATGAACTTCTAACTTTCTCCTCATCTACTGTTGATTCTATTGTTGCTAATGGCGGATATGTAACTCTTATCCTATATTGTTCTGGTGGTCTGCTGATTCCTTTCTCTCTTACTTCTAGAGCTTTATCAAGCAAGTCATTCATTTTACTATTGTGAAGTGAACTCATTATATAAATCTTTACAGAATTAGCTTAAGCCTTAACCTCAACCTTCTCAATTATCTGTCAAAATGCTCGCCCGTTCGCATTTTTTCCAGATTAGTCCTTGCGCAAGACCTTAGTCTTGCTTAAGGATAATCTTCCTAGGACAAACAGTAACACACTTACCACAACTTATGCACTTGGAATAATCAATAACAGCTAAATTACCAATAACATGTATTGCATCAACAGGACATGCTTTCTCGCATTGTTTGCAGGCAATGCAGCCAACCTTGCAGACCTTCATAACATCTTTTGCAGGATCCTTTGAAGAACACCTGACATGAACCTTAGACTTTTCAGGAGCTAAATGAAGGATTCCCTTTGGACAGGTCTCAACACACTTACCGCAGCCAGTGCATTTTTCCTTATCAATCTTTGGCAAACCATCCTTGCCCATAGATATCGCATCAAAAGGACAGACTTTTACACAGTCACCAAAACCTAAGCAGCCATAACTGCAGTTTTTCTGTCCACCACCAACTAACATAGCCCCTTCACAAGTATTAATCCCTTTATAATTAAATTTATCAGGGCAGTTTTCTTTGTTGCCATTGCAATAAAGATTTGCTTTGTTGGCTTCTTTTACCTCTACTTTTTTGCCAAGTATTTCTGCTATCTTCCTAGCAACCTTTTTCTGTCCAGGAACACAGCCGTCAACAGGCACTTTGCCAGCTACAACAGCTTCTGCAAAAGCCTTACAGCCAGCTAAACCACAAGCACCACAATTAGCATGAGGCAGGACTTTCAAAACCTCATCAACCTTAGGATGAAGCTCGACTGCAAACTTCTTTGAAGCATAAGCTAAGCCATATCCAAATGCTGCTGCAATCAATCCTAATGCTACTATACCTACCCAACTCATTTTAACATACCTGTGAATGCTCCGAATGCCAAAGCAAGTAAGCCAGCAATTATCAAAGCAATAGGAACGCCTTTTAATGGCTCTGGTATCTCAGCTAATTCCAAACGCTCACGTATACCAGACATTATAACCAAAGCTAAAGTAAAACCAGCTCCAGCACCAATTGAAAACACTAAGCTTTGAACAAAACTGTATCCTTTTAAAATATTCAACAAAGCCAAACCAAGTATTGCGCAATTAGTTGTGATTAATGGCAAATAAATTCCAAACGCCTTGTACAAATCCTCTACATTCTTACGCATGTAAAGTTCAATAAACTGCACCAATGAAGCTATCACAAGAATAAAAGCAACATACTGAAGGTAATAAAGCCCAAATTTTTCTAAGATAAAATGATAAATAGCCCAGGTTATTGCTCCTGCAATAACCATGACAAAAGTAACAGCCAATCCCATCCCAACAGCTGACCTTGTTTTTCTGGAAACACCCATAAAAGGGCATATGCCTAAGAAACGGTAAAGTACAAAATTATTTACAACAGCTGCTCCAAAAAATATTACCAATAATTCCTTAAACATGTTTCTTCCTCGAAACAATATTCATCAATCCTATCAACAAACCCAAAGTTATAAACGCACCAGCCGGCAGTTTCATCATCAATACCTGAGGATACCAGGCTCCAAGTATTGTTGCACCAAAAACAGTGCCAAAACCAAGGAATTCCCTGACAGAAGCAAGCAAAATAAGAGCCCATGTAAAGCCAAGGCTCATTCCAAAAGCATCTGCAAAAGCTCTTTTCAAAGGCACCTTCCCTGCAAAAGCCTCCATCCTGCCTAAAATAATGCAGTTAACAACAATCAAAGGAACATAAATACTAAGAACAGCATGTATTGGAGGATAATAAGCAGCCATAAATAAGTCAGCTATTGTAACAAAGCTTGCTATCACGACAATATAGCATGGTATCCTTACTTTAGAAGGTATAAAATCCTTTATCAAGGATATAACAATTCCAGAAAATATCAAAACAAAGCTTGTTGCCAAGCCCATAGCCAATCCATTTATTGCTACATTAGTAACAGCTAATGTTGGACACATACCTAGGATTAACCTAAATACTGGATTGTGTTTCCATAATCCTTTTACAAAATCCTTAAACAATTGCTGACTCATTTTCTATGTTTCGTTCCATCCTGGTGTTGGTGTTCCATTCCATTCAGGGCTTGCTTCTGTCTCTGCATCAACTTCTGGTTCTTCTTCAGGAGCCTCTTCAACTTCCTCTCCGGAAGGTTCTTCCTCACTAGTTCCTTCTTCCTCAACCTCTTCTGGCTCAATTATCTTAGCCAAATCTTCAATTGCCTTATTAACTAGATTAATTATAGTTGTAGATGAAACTGTTGCGCCTGTTATGGCATCATACTCTTCCTTAAGCTCTCCTTTAAACTGGTCAAGGAATTCTTTCTCTGTTATCCTTGAACCTAAACCAGGAGTTTCTTTCTGGTCTAGGATCTCTATTGATTTTATCTCTTTCAAATCTGCACTAACAACTACCAGCAGCTGAATATAATCCTGGTAGCCAGCCCCTTCAACAACAGCAGCTATACCAGTAATATCTCTATTTTGGTTATATCCAATAAAAATAGCCTTTACACCCTCTTTTTGCTCAAGAATCTCTTCAGGAACACCTGGCTCATCAAAAGCAGTTGCTTCTGGCAAAACTCTATCCAGCGTAGCCCTCATCTCCTTAACAGCTTCTGCTCTTATCTTTGGATAGGTTATTTTGTAAACAATAGACAAAGCTGCTGCTGCTATAACGCAGATAACAACCAAGGTTAATACTAATTTTGGAGTCTCGCTCTTCATTTTTTAACCTCTTGCACAAAACCAAATGGCTTTGTTTTTGTATATCTATCAATCAAAGGTGTAAAAGCATTCATTAGCAGGATTGAGAATGCAACCCCTTCTGGTAAAGAGCCAAAGAGCCTTATAAGCACGACCAGCAAGCCACAGCCTATTCCAAATACAACGCGTCCTTTTGCTGTTATTGGTGTTGTAACATAATCTGTTGCCATAAAGAATGCTCCAAGCATTAAACCACCAACAAGCAGATGGAATAAAGGATCCTGTCTTAGTAAAACCATTAACACAGCAACAGTTCCTAAGTAAGACAAAGGAATTCTCCAATCAATGATTTTCTTATACAATAAGAAAGCTGCTCCAAGGAGTATTGCTAAAGCAGATGTTTCTCCTAAGCTTCCTCCAATATTGCCAAGGAAAAGCTGAGCATAACTAAAATCATTTATACCCTTCAATGCCATGACTCCAAGAGGAGTAGCTCCTGTAACTCCATCAGGCAAAAGCCAAGTTGTCATAAGCAAAGGCCATGAAGCAACTAAGAACGCTCTTCCAGCCAAAGCAGGATTAAATATATTAAATCCTAAGCCGCCAAAAGCATGCTTTGCAATAGCTACAGCAAAGAACGAGCCAACAATAGGAACCCATAAAGGTACTGAAGGTGGGATAACTAAAGCCAATAAAACACCAGTTACAGCAGCACTTCCATCAGTTACTGTTATTTCCTTTTTAGTTAATTTTTGTATTATATACTCTGTTAAAACAGCTGATAAAGTGCTTAGCAGAATTACCCAAAATGCTCGAGCTCCAAAGAATATAATCCCTGCAATCATTGCCGGAACTAAGGCAAGAACAACTAGCCACATAATGCTCTTTACATCTTCCTTGGACTTTATATGAGGCGAGACCGAAACAACTAGTTTATTCATTTTTTCTTTTCTTTGGCTCTTTTTTCACTAATCTCAGCTTTCGCATACTTTATCCAATGAACTAAAGGAATCTTGCTTGGACAGTCATATGCACAACAACCACATTCAATACAATCCATTGCATTATTTTCCTCTGCATCATCAATTCTGTCATGTTTTGCATAATTTGTTATTGTTGTTGGCATTATTTCCATAGGGCATGATTCTATACATTTACCGCACCTTATGCATACTCTCTCCTCTTCCTCAACTAAACTCTTTTTGTTTTGGACTAATATACCCGATGTTCCTTTAAGAACCGGAACCTCATCAGTCCCTTGCGCAATTCCCATCATTGGACCGCCATTAATAATCTTAGCAGGCTCTCCTTTAATTCCACCGCATTGTTTTATCAATTCAGAAAAGCTTGTTCCAACCTTAGCAAGCAGATTCTGTGGTTTTTTAACATCTCCTGTAACAGTTACAACCCTTTCTATCAAAGGCTTCATTTGATAAACAGCATCATGTATTGCTTTGGCTGTTCCAATATTATTCACAATAATACCAATATCCAAAGGAAGCCCGCCGCAAGGAACCTTTCTCTGCGTTAAAGCATAAATGAGCATCTTTTCAGCTCCTTGAGGATATTTTGTCTTTAATCCAACAACCTTTATAGCAGGTTCTTTAGCTGTTTTCTCTGTAATGACCTTAATTGCATCAGGCTTATTCCCTTCAATTCCAATAATAGCTTCTTCTGCACCAGCCATCTTCATTATTAGTTTTAACCCTTTGATAATCTCATCAGGATGCTCTAACATAAGCCTATGATCACATGTAAGCATAGGCTCGCATTCAGCACCATTAAGAATTATTGTATCTATCTTTTTGCCTTCAGGAGGACAGAATTTCACATGGGTTGGAAACATTGCTCCACCCATACCAACAATTCCAGCCTGCTTAACAATCTCTATTAATTCCTTAGAAGAAAGAGCTTCAACATTCTCTCTTGGCTTTATTGACTCATCCCAGATCATCTTTCCATTAGATTCAATGACTATAGCCATGCCCTCTCCTGCACCAGGATGTGGCTTTTTACCAATCTCAGTAACTTTGCCAGAAATAGAAGCATGAATTGGTGCAGAAACAAAAGCATCTGCCTGAGCAATCTTCTGGCCGATCTTTACCTCATCACCGACATTTACAATTGGACTGCACGGCTTTCCAGTATGCTGGCTTAAAGGAATAACTACTTTCTTAGGCATTTCTGCCTGTTTTATTTCGCTCTTTTTTGATAGTTTACGCTCAGGAGGATGAACACCTCTTATTAAATTAAGCATGAAAATGCAGGTTTGAGTCCATTATTTAAAGTTTTTGCTACCTAATGACGGTGTTGAAAAAACTTAGCAAAATTTTATAAAAAGGTAACAACTCTATGCATTCCATGAAGCGATTAACAGCTTTATTGTTTGTAATTTTGTTAATTAGTGGGTGTAACAGCCTATATCTAACAAAAACAAGCCAAACAAAAGAATTAATGGGAACTTCTGTAAAGATAACGGTTCTTGACCTGGATAAAGAGAAATCCATTGAGGCTATAAATGACGCTTTCAATGAAATTGAACTTATTGAGGGTATTCTAAGTATATATAAGAACACTTCAGAAGCATATATGTTAAATGAAAAAGGCTATCTCAACGACGCAAATAACGAACTAATTTACTTATTAATGAAGTCAATTTATTATTCTGAATTAAGTGATGGAGCATTTGACATAACAGTCCAGCCAATCCTGGATTTATACACAGAATCCTTTGAAATAAACAAAAGACCTCCAACTGATGAAGAGATAAAAGAAACACTAAAGATTGTTGGTTATGAACATATGATTATTGATGGAAATGATATAAGATTGAGAAAAAATATGAAAATAACCTTCGGCGGAATAGCTAAGGGTTATATTATTGACAGAGCAATTGGAGTGCTAAAAGAACACAACATAGAGCACGCCTTAGTGGATGCTGGTGGAGATATAAGAGCTATAGGCAAGAAAGAGACAAAAGACTGGTCAATTGCCTTAAGAAATCCAAGAAAAGAGAATGAGTACCTTGCTATAATAAAGCTGAATGATAAATCAGTTGCAACCTCTGGTGATTATGAAAGATATTTTGAGCCAGATAAGAAATTCCATCATATTGTTGATCCAAGAACTGGTTACTCTGCAACAGAGTTAATCTCAGTAACAATTATAACTGATAACGCAATTGATGCAGATGCTTTAGCTACATCAGTGTTTGTTCTGGGGCCTGAAAAAGGTTTAGAGTTAATTGAAAGCCTAGAGAATGTTGAAGGTTTGTTGATAACAAGTGAGAGAGAAATAATAAAGAGTTCTGGGTTTAACTAATTATTTCCTTTCATCTAAAGAAGCATATTCAACCCCTTCAGTTACATTCTTGTAAGCAGGCCTTATTATCTTTCTTGAACTAATGATTTCCTCTATTCTATGAGCACACCAGCTAGCTATTCTTGCCATTGCAAACAAAGGAGTGTACAATTCCATGGGTATACGCAAACAATCATAGACAAAACCTGAGTAAAAGTCAACATTAGGTGAGATTATCTTTGATGTTCCTTTAAACTCAGCAAAAACCTTAGGAGCTACCTTTTCTATAAGTTCGTACAGCTCAAATTCATCCGTTCTATCTTTTTCTTTTGCCAACTCGCGAGCCTTTTCCTTTAAAAGAACTGCTCTCGGATCTGATAAAGTATAAACTGCATGGCCAAAACCATATAACTTTCCTGAAGTGCCAAAAGCCTCTTTCTTCAATATCTTAAGCAGATGGTCTGAAACTTCTTTCTCATCTTTCCAGTCCTTAACATTCTTCTTTATGTCTTCCATCATCTGTGTTACTCTTAGGTTTGCACCGCCATGTAAAGGACCTTTAAGAGAGCCTAAGGCTGCAGCTATTGCAGAATATGTATCTGTATCAGATGAACTCACAACCCTGGTTGCAAAGGTGGAGTTATTTCCACCACCATGTTCAGCATGAAGCACAAGCACAAGGTCAAGCAGCTCTGCTTCAAGCTTTGTGTATCTCTTATGGCCTTTTACCATATAAAGGAGATTAGCTGCAGTAGTTAATCCATTTTCAGGATGTCTTATTGAAAGATTCATATGATTATAATGATATCTTCTAGCTTGGTAAGCATACGCAATTAGTGTGGGGAATCTAGCAATAAGTCCTATGCTTTGCTTCAGTATGTTGAGAGTTGATATATCGTCAGCATTCCTATCAAGAGTGTATAATACAAGCACACATCTTGCAAGCATATTCATTATATCCCTTCCTTTCAACTTTAATATCATATCTTCTGTAAAATTCTCTGGAAGGTCTCTTAACTCAGAAAGCATAGTTGAGAATTTCTCTAACTCATTTTTTGCTGGCAACTTTCCAAAGAGCAACAAGAAAATAGTTTCCTCAAATCCAGGGCGTCCATCTTTTTGAAAACCTTCTACAAGGTTCTTTATGCTTACTCCACGATACAATAAATCGCCTTCTGCTGGGATTATCTCGCCATCAACTACCTTATATCCAATAACATCTCCAATATGGGTTAACCCAACTAAAACACCAGTGTGGTCTTTATTACGCAAACCACGCTTTACATTATATTTATCGTATAACTCCTGATTAATCATGCTTGATTTTTCTGAAAGTTCGGATAATCTTTTTACAAAATCCTCATCCATCTCAATCACTCATTTGCTTTATTACAGCATCAGCCATTTCTTTGGTTCCAACAGCAGTTGGATCATCCCTGGTTGGCTTTAGATCGTATGTTACGTCTTTTCCTTCTTTTATTACAGCTGCAACTGCGTTTTCAAGTTTATCTGCTAAGGCTGACTCATTTATATGTCTTAGCATCATTACTGCAGAAAGTATTAATGCAGTTGGATTTACCTTATTCATTCCTTTGTATTTAGGAGCAGAGCCATGTGTTGCTTCAAAGATTGCATAATCTTTTCCTATATTAGCGCCAGGCGCAACACCTAAGCCACCAACCAAACCAGCGCATAGGTCAGAAATAATGTCTCCATACAAATTAGGCAGAACCAAGACATCATAAAGCTCTGGTTTTTGAACCAGCTGCATGCACATATTGTCTATTAATTTATGCTCAGATTCAATATCAGGATATTTTTTTGAAACCTCTTCTGTAATATGCTGGAATAAACCATCTGAGAACTTCATTATATTTGATTTTGTAATAGCTGTTACTTTTTTTCTTTTATTTTTTCCTGTATATTCAAATGCAAATTTCACAATACGCTCAGTTCCGAATTTAGAGATTGGCTTAATACTAATGCCTGAATCATCTCTTATATTTTTATTTGTTAAGCTTTTAATCTCATCAATTATCTTTTTTGTCTTTTCC
>JAHWIC010000027.1 GCA_019322805.1 Candidatus Woesearchaeota archaeon
AATGACCTTGATGTGTGTTTCTTTATCAACAATAAGAAAAAAGAAGCAAGAGAAATGCTTGAGATTGAGTTTGAGCTTTACGACCAGAAGAATGACCTTATTGTTGATTTTATGACTCCGATAACAGCAAAAGAGGATGAAGTTCTCATAAAATGCGAGAGATACAACCTGGAGAAATTTCCATTAAAGCAAAAAATTTATAATACCCGCTCATACTTATATGAAGGCGGCTCAGTATTTACCGAGGCATATGTTGCCGGAAGGTCAAGGTCAACTGTTGACCTTAGTGAATTTGAGGCTAAGAAGTGGTCATTCGAGGATTTCATACTGAGCTTTTTCACAAAAAGAGGTGCATAGATGTTTGTATTCGGCATTGACCTGCCTGTTGTAGAGATATACCTAATCTCAAGCCTGTTAGTTGTGGTTCTGTTAGCCATAGTCATATTGTTGTTCAGGAGGATGTGGATTCTAAACAAGAAACTGGATGTTGTTCTAAGGGATGAAAGAGCAGTGAAGAAAGAACTGGACAAGACAAAAGATGAGCTAGACCAGACAAAGGCTGAGGAAGATGAGCAGCTAGTATTGATTAAGAATATTGTAAGAGAGATGGATGCACTGGATAGGATTACAAAGATTGGTGATAATGAAATAGCGCAGATGAAAAAACTTATTGAGGAGATAGCAGGCCTTAGCGATATAAAGATCAAAGAAGGAAAATATCTTAACTCCTTTAGAAAGTTAATGAAAAGATTTGAAAAGCTTAGCAATGTTCATGAAAAGCAGGTTAGTCAGCTGGCTGCTGTAAAATCAACCTTAAGTGAAGCTGGTTCTAAGGAAAAGAAATAAAATCAATCAATCTTGTCATCCGCCTTCTTTCCTTTTGGCTAGGGTATAAAGGAATGACAGCAGATGATTTTTGCTTTAATGTGGGCATTAAGCAAAAATCGGATTTTTTATTTTTTGTTTATTGAATTTTTTCTAATGATTTTTTTAAATTGATTATTTTTCTAATGGTCTTTTTTTACTAACCTTTTTAAATTAGAATATCTTCTCGTCTAATAATGGTACTTGATAAATTAAGCAGTTCATTGAAGAGCACTTTGAAAAAGATAGCTGGAGCTGTTTTTGTAGATGAAAAACTAATCAATGAATTGATCAAAGACATACAAAGAGCTCTGCTGCAGGCAGATGTTAATGTTAAGCTTGTTTTTGAGCTCACAAAGAAGATAAAAGACCGGGCACTTAAAGAAGAAACGCCTGGCGGACTGACAAAAAAAGAGCACCTCATCAATATTGTTTATGAAGAGCTTGTGAATTTCTTAGGCAAGGAAGGCCATAAGATTGAGCCTGCACAAAAGCCGTTCAAAATCATGCTTGTTGGTTTGTTTGGCTCTGGAAAAACAACAACAGCTGGAAAGCTTGCAAAATTCTTTACTAAAAGGGGCTTTAGTGTCGCCTTAGTTGGCCTTGATATTCATCGACCAGCAGCAATGGACCAGATTGAGCAGGTTGCAAAGCAAGCAAATGTTCCTGTTTTCCTGGATAAAAAAGAAAAAGACCCTATTAAAATATGGAATGAATTTTCTGATGAGTACAAAAAATATGATGTTCTTATAATAGATACTGCTGGTCGTGATGCATTATCCAAGGATTTAATAGAAGAGCTTGAAAAGGTTAATAACGAAATAAAACCTAATGAAAATCTGTTGATAATCTCAGCTGATATCGGGCAGGCAGCACAGCCGCAAGCAAAGCAGTTCCATAAATCATGCCATATAACCGGTGTTGTTGCAACAAAGATGGACGGCACAGCCAAGGCTGGAGGGGCTTTATCAGCATGTGCAGTAACTGAAGCTCCTATAAAATTCATTGGTGTCGGAGAAAAACTTGATGACCTGGAGAGCTTTAATCCTCAGGGATTTGTTGGCAGGCTGCTTGGGATGGGCGACCTAGAGGCTTTGCTTGAAAAAGCAAAAGGAGCAATATCTGAGGAAGAGGCTGAGGACCTTGGAAAAAGATTCCTGAAAGGAGAATATAATCTTATAGATTTATACGAGCAGATGTCTGCAATGAAAAAGATGGGCTCTATCGGAAAACTAATGGAGATGATTCCAGGATTTTCGCAGATAAAGCTCCCGAAAGATGCTCTGCAGGTTCAGGAAGGAAAGCTTGAGAAATGGAAGCATTGCATGAGCTCTATGACAAAAGAAGAGCTTGAAGACCCTGAAATCATAACAAGCGAAAGAATAGATAGGATTGCAAAAGGCTCAGGTGTTTCTGTAAGCGAAGTTAGGGGCTTAATAAAGCAGTACAGGCAGAGCAAGAAATTAGTCAAGATGATGAAAGGCAAAGGAGACATCAACAAACTGATGAAGAAATTTCAAGGTAAAATGCCCGGTATGTAAGTGGGCTTGAGCAGCGAAATTAAAGGCGAAGCCTTTATGGCTTTTCGATGCGAAACCCACAACCCAAATTTTAATTTGTGATGCACGGCAAAGGAGACATCAACAAACTGATGAAGAAATTTCAAGGTAAAATGCCCGGTATGTAAAGCATTTAATATTTCTTAAACACCTTATTAATCAAAACCAGCAAAGGAAATATCTCCAGTCTTCCAAGCCACATTGCAATCATTAGGGTAATCTTTCCAATCCAATGCACTGATGCCAGATTCATTGTAGACAAGCCAACTGTGCCTAAACCAGAGGTTATCTGGAATACAGAGTCAAGGAATGGATAACCAAGCATCATAAATATAAGTGTGCCAATAAAGAGGATAAATACATAGCATGTAATAAATATCTCAGCCATAAGAACAAAGCCCTCTTTTACTACCTTCCCCCTTAGTTTGAACGGAATAACTGCCGTCTGAGGGTTTGAAAGCTTTTTAATAAACCAGGGTATTGCCTTTACTATTGTGTATAACCTGAATATCTTAATTCCTCCTGATGTGCTTCCAACAGAGCCGCCAATCAGCATACAAGCCATAATAAGGAAGATTATCAAGTGCGGCAACACGCTAATATCACCATACGCAAAACCAGTGGTTGTGAGCGCTGATATAAGGTTAAATAAAATCATCCCGGGTGTTCTCAGTATTATTATCGCTATTGCAGCAAATATTGCTAAGATAATCAAGAAGAAATCCAGCTCAAAATTCAGGAAAAACTCCTTAAAGCGCTTTCTTATCAGGTTATTATGCGTCATAAATGAGATCGAGCCAAGCACCATCAGCAAACAAATAATGATAAGCTGCAGCCCATTGGTATAAAACGAATCAGTAACAGAAAAGCCTCCTGTAGAAAGCGAAGCAAAGGTTATAGCTATTGAATCAAAGAAAGGCATGCCGACTAAACTTAGCAAAACAATTCCTAGGATTGTATATGTGCTGTAGATGAGCAGTATGTTCATAGTTGTTCTCCTTGCTCCTGGCTCAAGCTCTTCAGAAAAACCCTGGGCTTGGTAAAGTGACTGTGTTGCTTCACCTTTCATCATTGCAGACTCATACGAATGAACCCTTAACCTGGAAAAGATAAACAAGAACACCATAATGATGCCTATCCCGCCAATCCATTGGGTTTCAGCGCGCCAGAGCAAAACACTTTTCGGAACCTCGCTTAGGCTACCCATAACACTAAATCCTGTTGTTGTAAAGCCAGACACAGACTCAAAAAGCGCATTCAGTATATTCCAGTTAAACAATTTCAGAAAAGATATAGCGCCAATAACCGGAATGATGAGGAATGATAATGCAGTAAGAACCAAAGCTCCGGTTAATGTAAGCCCTTCCTCTCCTTCAATATGATAAGAAAGCCTGATGAAGAAAATACCCGCTGCTATTGATATCAAGGTTGCAATAATGAAAGAAGTAATTGATTCATTATAGTATAAAGCAGCAATTATGGGAACAATCCTAAAAATTGCAGAGAGGATCAACACCCAACCAAGGTACCTTAAGACAGTTTTCATTCTCCTGAAATCAGCTTTGTTATCTTGTCAATGGCCTTTGATTTTGCGATTATTACAAGAACATCCCCTTCTTTTAGCTTGGCTTCCTTTTCAGGAATTAATATTTCCCCTTCTCTATAAATAGCTCCAATAACAGCCCCTTTTATGGTAGCTTCTCTCCTACCTATTAGTCTGCTTTTTTCTCCTAAGGTAGCTTCTATAACCTGGACATCACCTTCTCCAAGTTCAGCTATAACGCGTTCCATGCCAGGCTCAAGCATGTTCTTTATCTTTGTGATTTCTAAGCTGACTATAGGTATAATAGAAGTAATCCCGAGTTTTGTGAAAAGCTCCTCATTCTTTGGGCTGTTGACCCTTGAAACAATCTTAGATATCTTTGAGCTTTTTGCTATCTCACAGACCATAAGGTTTGTTTTGTCATCATTGCTTAAGGCAATTACGGCATCTGCCTTTTCAATGCCGGCATCCTTCAGAATAGAATACTCTGTGGCATCGCCTTTTATAACCAATGCATCGATTGCCTTTGCTATATCCTCAGCAATCTTCTCCTCTTTTTCTATCAAAGAAACCTCATGCTTTTCTGACGACAGCATATTTGCAAGGGTCCTCCCTGATTCACCAGCACCTATGATTACAACCTTCATTTTAAACACACCTCAATATCTATACAATTCAAAAAACGCTCTCAGCCGTTTATGCAGATTATAAGTATCTTTTGTTAAGGGGCCTGTCAGCTTTTCTTTCTCGCCCCAAAACATGTAAACATACTTATCAAACAGTGTTCTCAGGAAATAATAAGGGGCTTTTTGCTGCCATCTTCCCTCTAAGTCCATCTCAAGCCATGCATCGAATATTATAAGAACCTCTGCCTCGTTCAGCCTTCTTTTGGCGCCGCCTTTGGCCATCTCTACTTCCTTTATGTTCTTGAACAAGGCTCGCATGCTTACAACAATCCTTGCCCAGTCATAAACCTGCTTCCACATCTCAATATGCCACTCAATGTTTTTTCCTGCAGGCAGAACGTGCTCAAGTTTCTTCTTTATCTCTTTCTCATAGCCGTTTTCCCTTATCCAGTCCTCAACTGCCCTATAGAACTCAACAATATCAAATATTCCATTATAACTTAACCTAAGACCATCAACAACTATCTTGTTCTCGTCTGTCATTCAAAACCTCTTTTTTAATTAATTTTTAATCAATATTATTTATCACTAGGTCAAATTTCATCTATCACAATCAGTTGTGCATTTTGTTGTGTTTATATTCTTTAATTTTTAATTAATAACAATTAATCATTCTGAAAATTCCTTTCACAACTGCGCTCAAGGAATTTTCATCACCTTCATTTCCTTTAAGCTAGAGCATAAAGGAAGGACAGATGATGATTTTTGCTTTAACGAAGTGAATAAAGCAAAAATCGGATTTTTTTATTTTTCGTTTATTGAATTTTTTCAAATGATTTTTTAAATTGATTAATTCATATTAATTCTTAATGAGCAAAATGCGGAACTTTTGTAACAACCCTGTAATGCCTGTAAACATTAAAGTGCTTCTCAATCAGCTCATAAAGCTGGTGCACATCATAGGTAAGCCTTTGCTCAAACCTCTCTGTATAAGCCTTGAAAATAAATTTGTCATAAAGGGTTCTTAAAAACTGCAGTACAGGATGCCTGTCCCAGTAATGGAGATAATCAAACTCTATATAGCCGTCAAAATACATGATCACTCTTCCCTGGGTAACCTTTGCTTTCTCTTTCTCTCTTGTAGCCTCTACCTTTTTTAGGTCATAAAAGAGCATCCTTATCTTTATTATATTCCTGATATAATCAGTTGCCTTGAACCATGATGCTATCTCCCATTCTATGAACTTGCCTGTTGGAGTGTTTTCCTCAAAATTCTTGTTAGTCCTTTTCTCATAGACTCTTTCAAACAGCCATGCATCTACAGTCTTGAAAAGGTTATTTAGGTCAAACAGGCCTTTATACTCAAACTGCATATGGTCAACAATTATCCTTAAATCAGACATTTTACCTTTATTTAATAGATAATGGACTTATATTTCTTTCGATTTTACTTATGCACGCCGCTCTTATAGCGGTGCTCAAAGCCCTCAGATTCCATCTTTAATCTTTCTTTGACCAATGCAATCAATCCGTGTATCTCTCTTGTCCACAGCTGATGGAACCATATCTGCTCCCACTTTTTTCTTAAGATATACTTATTGAAAAAATTCTTAAGCTCTGCATAAAACACGTTCTCATTCCATCTCTTTTCCCAGTCATACTGTATATTTCCCTTAAACTCCAGCCAGAGCCTTCCCTTGACCATTGTTTTCTTTGCACCGTCAGGCATAACAACATCAACATTGTAAGCATCATAGATATGGTAATAGATATCAACAATGAACTGCATATATTCCGACTCCTTTCTTTCTGCACGCCAGACATACTGCCTCTCTACACCAAAAGGGCTTGGATGCTTATGCTTGTAGACTCTCTCATAGAACTTGAACTTCCTGCGCCTAAACCAGTCAACCATTGTCTGGTACAAGTCCTGCATATCCCAGATTCCCTTGTACCTGATAAAAGCAGTGGGGGTTCCTGGCTTGTCATAGACATCTGTTACTTTTAAAGGCATTATGTATGCACCCCTGTCATGTACCTGGATTCATATTCCTGGGATTCCATCTTCAGCCTTTCTTTTATTATCTCATGCAGCTTGTGCAGTTCCCTGTACCATAACTCATCCCACCACAGCATTTCCATCCTTTTTCTTACGACATAATTGTTGAAAAAATGCTTAAGCTCTGCATAAAATACGTTCTCATTCCATCTCTTTTCCCAGTCAAGGTTCATCTGGCCTTTGAATTCCATCCAGAGCCTGCCTTTGGTGAATGTCTTTTTAGTGCCGTCAGGCATAACAACTTCGAGATCATGCGCATCATACGTATGATAATAGATATCAATCTGGTATTGCCTGTACTCAGACTCCTTTCTTGTGGCTCTCCAGACATACTGCCTCTCTACACCAAAAGGGCTTGGATGCTTATGCTTGTAGATTCTCTCATAGAACTTGAACTTCCTGCGCCTAAACCAGTCAACCATTGTCTGGTACAAGTCCTGCATATCCCAGATTCCTTTGTATCTTATAAACACCGTAGGAGTGGGATACGTAGTAAAAATGTCATGCGCTTTCATTTACTTGGATTTATTGGCAAGTCAATATATAAAGGTTTCTAAAATTGCTGAAGACAATTTTAGGACCTTAGAAAATCTTCGATTTTCGTAAGGTTTCGAATAGAAACAGCTATACCTTCTTCTGCTCTTTAGCACAGACATCACAAAGTAAAGAGCCGCCAATGCTGTTTAATTCATCTGAAAATGCGCCGCATCCCTGGCAGATGCCTTCTTTTGCCATATGGTGCGTTGGCTTTCTTGTCTCTTCCCTTATCACAAACCTTTCTACCAAAAGGTCAAAAAGCTGAGGCTCTATCTTAAGGATATCTTTTAATGTTAATAAACCAACCATCTCTCCAGATTCAACAACCGGCAGGTGCCTTATGTTCAAATCCCTCATCTTTACCAAAGCTTCATAGATGTCAACCTCAGGGCCAATAGTTTCTACACTTTTTTCCATGTAATCCTCCACCTTCTCATCTACCGGGTTAACACCTTTTGCAACCAGCTTCCTTACAATATCCTGTTCAGTTATCACACCAAGAAGGATATTATCCCTTTTTATTATCAAGGCGCCAACATGTTCCTTTGCCATGATCTTAGCGCATTCCTGCAGCCTTGTTTCAGGCAGAACAGTCACAGGTTTTGTAGTCATAGCGTCAAGAATCTTATAGCCGGTCTTCATCTCAGGAAAAGTTAAGCCGAATGATTATATAAACTTATGTTATCAATATTAAGTGATTATCAATATTTATTTTATCATTAGGTTTTCATTAATCATTAAAGACCCAATCATTAGGTTTACTTTCAGGACTCACAATTAGTTGTGCACTTGTTCCAGTTTTTTATTATTTAGTTAAAATTATTTAAAACAATTAAATCTGAAAATTCCCTTAAGAACTGCTAGAAAGGTTATAGTAAGCGAAATTATATAATCAATAGTTTCGCTTACTAAATAGTAAACGCAATCTTTCATAAAATAGTTGCGTTTACTAAATTTTCATCTTATTCTGTTTCATCAAGAAACAGGAGCAGATGAGTTTTGCTTTATAGTAGACTTAAGGCAAAACTCAGAATTATTTTTATTTTTCTAATGATATTTTTTATTGAACTTTTTCTATTGATTATTTTTAAATTGATAAGAAAAAATTAACTAATAATTAACTAGAACTTCAACATCCTTGCCAAAGATTTTCTTTAGGTCCTCAAAGATTGGCTCTTTGATAAACACTTTTGGAGGAATCTCAACCTTTGCAAGCAGTTTTTCCAATTCTTCTAGAGAACTTGGCTGTGTTGTTCCAATGCTTCCATCCGGATTAATCTTCGCTTTGCTTAATTCTTTTTCTTCCTGGTCAATGTCATGTATAATGAATGCAACATCCCCAAGCAATAGAACCTCTCCAAATCTGTTGCCGTGCTTTACCCTGATTTTTGCTCTTTCCAGCTCTCTTCCGCGCTTCCTCTGCATGTATTCTACCAAGAATTTAATAAATGCTCCAGCCTCTGTCTTTACCTTTTCTACTTCCTGCTTTGTTAGTTTCTTTTCATCATAATCCTTCTTTGCTTTTATTATCTCATTTAGACTTCTTAAGAACTTTGCAGGTATCTTTCCCTGCGCAATAAGCTCATCCTCAAAGATGTTTACAATCTCAACATCACTTACTTTTTCAATGCCTTCCATTCTTAGGACATCCCTTATAATAGTAACAATGTTGTCATAGATACGGACCATATCTTCCTCTTCCCTGCCTTTTTCTATCTGCGAGAAAAGCCTCTTTAATCTTTTCAGGTATTTATCTGCATCAGCTGATAGCTCGTCAACTTCTTTTCCTGTTAACCCCTTCTTAACTCCATGCTCAATATCCTTTCTTACCTGTATGATATTCTCCAGTATCTTGATGAACTTGTCTTCCATCAGTTTTTCCTTTTTAACAAATATTTCCCGCATAAGCTCTGCTGTTTCTCTTGGCGCAGGCGGTGCAACGCCATAAAGCATTAATGCAGCCTGTGATGGAGTTAATAATGCATAGTAGATATCCTCCATTCCAATGTCTTTTAATTTGAACTCAACCCTGCGCATCATCTGGTCTCCAGAGCTCATAAACATGTCAATTGCTTCTGCAGATGGCTTTATCTTTCCCATCTTAAGCAGCAATTTCCAGGGCATAAAAACGCCACGATCATAGAATGGAACACCATCCCTAAGCAAGGTGAATATAATCGGGTTTGCTTCTTTCAGGCTGTCCCAGAAATCAGTCAGGATGTAAACCTGGATGTTCAGCTTGTTTCTTATGCCGGTAATATCACCAGCTTCAATACCCATTCCGATTATGATTGCCCTCAGCTTGTCTTTTAACTCTGCCCTTGTCATCTTTTTGACATCAGTGTCATCAATCACGATCCAGACATCAATGTCAGATGTTTTTGTCGCTCTTCCCTGCACAAGGCTTCCTGCCAGGACGTAGCTGACTATATATTTTTCAAACTTCTTTAGAACCATGTTCTTATGGACTTCAGCTATCTTGACTGCTGAAAGCATTCCTTTGTCATAGATAGGAGCTGCTAACGCAATCAACTGCAGTAACTCATACTTGCCGTCGTAACATGACTGCCACAAATCTGACAGCAGCACAACATCAGGAAATATGTTTTTATCGATTTCAACAGCAATTCCGTCTATAATCGTAAGAAGCTTTTTCTTCAGCTCAGCCTTGCCCATCTTTTTGCTGTCAGAATCATCAACAAGGACCAAAACACTTATCCTGTTTTTATCTATCTTTTCGCCCTCTTTCTTTGGCTTTGGCGGCGGCAACAAAGCAATGCCCATAACATATTTATCAAACTTCTCAAGAACCTTCTTTTGGAATTTATCCAGTTTTTTCTTTATCTCTTTCAGCTTTTCCTGCGCCTCTTTTGGAAGCTTTGAAAGAATCTGCTCTTCTTTTGCAGCTGCTCCTTCTGGAGCTTTTTTCTCAGCAGGTTTTTCTTCCTTCTTCGGTTCCTTACTCTCTTTTACCATTAGTTCCAAGTTAATCTGCGTAATATATAAAGGTTTTGCTTGGATTTATATCCATTCTTTCATAGTAAAACCGAAAGGTTTATATTAATCCTCAATAATGAAATTATAAGATTATTATAAGAATTTATAGGGTGATTTTCAATGGCTAAAAAACTAACCTTAACAGAAATTATAGATAGGCTCGAAGCTACAGAAGATGTTGATAAAATTACTGATGCCCACGAAGATGCCAGAGAAAAATATAAACCTTCTGCAGGAATCATAAAAAGAAAAACAAAGGATTTCAGGAAATTCAAGGCAGCAATTGCCGATTATTTAAAGCACCACCATAAATCACTTTACAAAACTGAGCTTCCAGACCATATGGCTACAGCAATGGTGGAGGAATTACTAGCTAATTATAAAGGTGCTCAAAAAGGGGGCCACATGGACGCCTTTGGGGATGCAAAAAAGGGAAAATTGGCTGATGTTTTGGATTATATAAAAGTCCAACTTAGGGAGGACGAGTTGGGAAAACGTGATGTTCATATAATTGAAAGTAGTGTTGACCCATTTGACTTAGATCATCAGACAGCAATAGTCAAAGACTATATGGAAACACACGAACACTTACTAACCCCTGGAATGAAAGCAACTTTAAATAGGAGGAAAAAGCCAGAGCAGTTAGCACAGCTTTACAAAGGCCTACTAGGAAACCACAGGCAAGCAGCAAAAGATTACAAGGGACTGACCCAGCAGGCTGAACAAGGCGAAAGAGAATAACTAAATTCTTTATTTTTTAATTTCTTCCTTCAAAACCGAAAGCTTTATATACTAGTTTTACTACTTTAAAATAGTTACAAAATGATGTATTTTAATACAGTACTGCATCCAGCAACTTCGCCTAGAGCTGAAGGTCTAGATGTAGCTATTGTTTTGCCTTTAAAAGAGGTTTATCCAGGAGCTAAAAGGATTGCTGATGGCAAGTCAGTATCAAATGTTTCTACTTATTTATCAGAGCGTCAGGGTATAGAGCTTCCAAACCTACCATTGTTTGCAAGGTTATTTGGTGGTGACCGCAGCGAAGTGATAGAAGGCAAGCGCAATCTTGATGAATGGGTTGCTGCTACTATTGGTTCTAAGGCAATTGAAACAGATAATCATATTCCTCGCAGAGGAGCTGTTCAATCCTTACATCGAAGATTAGAGCATGCTGGATTAAAAAAGTATGTAACAGACTTTGAGGCTTATTGCTCTCCAAGGGATGTTGCAAGGTTTCTTTCACTGATAGAAACTGCAGTACAGAAACTAAACAATTACTCAAGAACAGATGTGCATGAAAGGCTTTCAGGCGGTAAGGAGCATAATATTGAAAGAATCGTGATTAGCGCTAATGGAGCATTTATACCAGAAAGCGCATTTGCTGCAGTAAGCAGGGATGGCAAGACCTTATACATAAATGAGAATTATGCTCAGATGGTAAGAGAAGAGGCAGAGCTTATTGGTGTTGACCCCGAGGCTGTAGATGAGGATACATTTCTGCACGAGATAGTCATGCACGCTATCCGCAGAATTAAAGGCACTGCTAGCGGCGAAGAAGAAGTTGAACGAGGAAAGTATGAATTCTTCAAAGGACTGCTTAAAGGAGAGTACGATGCTCCTGTCATTACTGTTCCTCATTCAGAACGCTCAAAATATCAAAGATATCTTGATATGGTCAGGGTAGCGCAGTATAGGATGGATCATATCAGGAGCATGTACGGCTCTAAGCTAAGCTCGTTATTCAAAGAGTATGTTATGAGAGCAATTGAAGAGGGTGCTGATCTAAAAGAAGCTCTTCAGTATGCAGAAAAAAGAGTTAAGGAAGAAGCTAAAAAGGAATCAAAGAAATCATCCAAGGAATCTGATTCAAAAAAAGTGTCCAAAGCAAAAGATGCTAAAGAAAGCTCTGATAATGCTGAAGAAAGTGAAGAATCTGAAGAAGGTTCTGAAGATGATGGTGAAGGCTCTGAAGGAGAGGGTTCTGATAGTGATGGTGAAGGAGAGGGGGATGGAGAGTAAACCCTATAATAACCCTGCGGCACTATCACAAAATTTATTAATACACGATTGATTAATAATTGTATGGTTAAATATGATTCAGGAAACTTCTATCTAATTGAGGAAGCTTTAGAGATAATAAGAGGATTGGAAGCCAATCTCAGACTAAATGAGCTTGACCTAAGCAGACTTGCGTGGTGGACGGAGCAGAGGAAGGGCCATGTCCGCAAGCTGATTGTTATCCTGGCTAAGATCCTGCAGTATCTGCCGGATGATCCAAGGAATTACAGGCTTATAAGAGAAATAAAAGGTTTAAGGAAATTTTTGCTTGCAACAAAAAGGATGTGCAGGCATGCTTCATTACAAGGCTGGGTTAAAAGGTTCCCAGCAGTTGCACGTGAAGCGGATGTTAAGATAGAGCAGATTATATCCCACCTTGATAAATGGGAGATAATCACTAAGGAAAAGATTGACGTCATAAAAAACGGCAATGAGCATCTTAAGGAACTGGAAATGCATCCTGAGCATCCAGGAAAATTCTATATCCTGGTTAAGGAGCTGGATTTTCATAGAATTGTGCAAAGAATGCATCCCTTTAACCCGATGCAGGCAACCATTCAAGCAAAACGCAAAACCGCAGATATTATTAAATATGATCCCCGCAGCCCAATAACCGGAGCAAGAGTACATCGCTATGGCGATTCAAGCACTTATCCATCATCTGGAATTATCATAACACATGGACACCACAGGCTTTTTGAATTATGCAGGAGATATCTTAGAGGAGAGATATCTGGTGATACCTTAGTTGAAGTTAAGGTTGATCCAAGAGCTTATAAACGCGTAAAAGGCCTTAAGCATCCTTAAAAAAAGGTTGATCCTGTAAGAATTCTTTATCGCAATAACCATAGCCTTTTTCGCCAGGAAACACCTTTGTAAAGCCTGGCGGAAACTGGATGCCTGTTTTGCTTAATGCTTTACTGACCCAGCAATAAGAATTTGCTGCGGGATAATAGCCATTTGACCGGTTATTTATTGATGTTATTGCCCATCTGTCTCCCTGCCTTTCAAACCATGCTTCTCCAGCAGCCCTCACCTCTTTGCCTTGAGCCACATCAACATGCTCCTCCAAAAATCCGCCAATCACAAACTTTACGCCCCGGGTTACAACATATGTCTGGGGCTGCCTGCATGAAGTATTCAGGAAGATATCTTCTGGAATATCATCATAAGAATTAAGTACAAACTGCCCTATTGCCCTCTCAGCTTTTTCCCTTCTTTCCTCATCGCCATGGAATGTATAAACAAAATTGAAATTATCTGCTGAAGCCTTCCATGCATCGTCAGCTAGGTCAGTAAGAGCTGTATCACCATAAGCCTTGCTTAGGAAACTAGTTGTTCTTGGATCAGCTAATGACCTCAATGCAAGCAGTATGAATTGTTGTTCCTCATAACCAGCCAAAGGATATAGATTCATAAGGGGAAAAGAAACCCTGCTGTCTTTGACTTCGCCTGCATTTAGGATTGCATCGCACCTTACCCTTTCCTCAGGATCCTGAACAAGGCTCATCAATGTTTCGTAAACCTCTCTCCCGCCAGCAATGCCCAGCGCATTGGCAAGAGCAGACCTTATATGAGGCTCTGGAAATGCCTTAACCAGTGCATCACCAAGCTCATGCTCAGAACCTCTCTTGACTTCTTCTATAATGCCCAACAAGTCTGCCTTTCTTTCATCAACTGCCAGCATAATCAGGGCATTTCCTCTTTCTTCAGGTTTTTCTTTCTTATCCTTTACACGTTCTACTAAATCAATTTTAACCATCAAAATCAAATCATTATAATATAATCATCTTTATAAATCTTTGCTTTTTTAATACTGAGGAGTAGTAAAGTTTATACTTTTATCCTATCCACAGCCAAAACCAGGAAAAGTCTTGCCCATACAAAGCTGGACACCCATAATATCAACCCCAGCGACAGCAAAGCCAGATTCATATTTCTCAACAAATGCACAAGCAAACTCAACGAGACTATTATCACTAAATTAATCAGATATACAAGGAGCATTATATTTGCTTTTTTTGCTCCGAGCATTAATGCCTTTCTTAATATGTCCTTGAATTTAATCTTCGATATCAATGCAAATGAGATAAACATGAAATAGAACACCATCAGTGCAGGAACCAGATAAATGAGGCTAAATGCCCCTAAGCCTGCTCCTGAAACAGCTCTTGCAACCATAGCCTTAAGACCAGAATATATGAGCATGGAATTTATTACCCAAAAACCAATTGCAAGCACGCAGAACCCCCCCATATAACTAAGAAATTTCTTTTTGCCCTTCTTATGGATTAACTGGTCTGTAAGAGCCCAGCTAAGGCTTCCAAACAAAAGATAAGCCAGGGAGCTGTATATGGCTAAACTTGCCATTAAGCTGACAATCTTCCTATAGTTTCTGGAAATCATCAATGGATCATCCCCTAACAGACTGCTTCCCATAACAATATCCTCTGCAACACCAATGTCACTTAAATCCTGCTCTCCAAGATAATCCATTATTTCCTGGGCAGCCTCAAAAGCCTTTAGCTGATAATTCATCTGCAAGCCAATCATTAAGCCAAGAAAGATTATCTGCAGGATTAACAAAGTTAGAGCTATATTTTTGTGCTTTTTTATTAAGGCAAGAGATTGTTTTATGGAACTTGTTATTGGGTTTTTTTTGGACATTTCACATTACTCCTCTTTTTCAACAAATTCTTTTATTTTCTTTTCAACAGCTTTTGTTAATGCAGCTGTATATAAGTTAACCTGAACTTCTACTTCTTTCCAATCATCTTGAGTTATAGGTGTTCCATAATAATTTATTCCATTTCTTTTAGTTCTTACCTTTTCAAAGAAATCCCAATTAAACTCTAATTCAGGGTGCTTCTCACATAAATACGCAAATAAACATTGATGATTATCGGATTTTATCCTGTCGAAACGTAAAAAAGCCCCGACCAGCTCATGTAATGAATCATAATACAGTTTGTATACGCTGCTCCATTGCCTGCTTTCTTTTGGAAGGTTTTCTTTTAGTTTTTTGCCTGATTCAAAGTCTCCTTTGGCGATATCTGCCATAGACTTTATTTTAGCTATATCTATATCCTTTTGTGGATAGAACATTCCATCATTGCTGCATTTTTCAAATGCTTCTTTTTGTGTGCGATGTTTAGGCATGTAGACCAACACTCAAAAATTGGATATCTCCCTTGATTATATCTCCCTGGATTATATTCCTGATTAATCCGCTTCCTAGTTTTCTTAATTCCTTTTTATCTTTGCAAATAAACAGCTGTATATCTCTATGCAATTTCATTTCATATTTGCCAATACTTAAACCTTTTGGATTGCCGTATATAAAAACATCAATGTCGCTCCCTTCATACCAGTCCCATCTTGTAAAGCTGCCAAAAAGAATTACTGTCTTGGCTTTTTCAAGGCTGGATAAATGATTTAAAAGCCCTGTTTCGTTAAGCTTTCTTAGCGCAAATAGCCTCTTTTTATTTTGATAATCTGGTGACTCGTAATTGCTTATATAGTAAGGCATTTTACTCCGCTCTTTAACTCGCTTAATCAGCTTTTCTTTAATAAATCTCTTTAGCCATTTATCAGCTTTGCTTCTAACTATGTCTGCTTCTTTTACTATTTCTTCAAAATGCCAGCGTTTGCTAGGATTATTGAAGAACAGCCCTAAAATATTCTCCTCCTTGCTTGCCATTTTAGTACCCTATAAGGGAACTATTATATTTAAATCTTTTGTTTTTCATGTTACAAATCCCTTAAACAGGACAACCTAAGAAGTTACTTCTATTATCCCCATGCTGAACTGCATTGGCCTGCCTTATCAGGCTCATCATTGGTTACTTCTATCCAATCTGTCACTTTTGGTGTACGTGCATCGCAATCACCAAAATAATCAGAATAGGTATCACTAAGTCCTGCCGGTACACTATCTATTCCTCCATAGTCAACTATGCTCTCTCTGTGCAATATACTGCATAGCTCAATGATGCCAGGCATCTCGCTGCTTTCAACACCACCCTTTGCTTCAATAGTAAACTCAAACTTGCCAGTGTCATAATAAAACTTAGCTACCTCATTATCATAACCACTTTCATCTACCCTTATTTGATAATAGTTCGCATCCTGGTC
>JAHWIC010000047.1 GCA_019322805.1 Candidatus Woesearchaeota archaeon
AGCATGGATTTGCTGTGAAAACAAGGCTAAAGGAAAAAGAAGCAAAGGAACAGCTCGAGAAGCCTGCAGAAAAGCCAAAACGCAGATACCAGGTTATATTAGAGAGCATAAAGGCATTCATAAACAGGGCAGGAAAAGCAGAAAAGAAAAGCAGGAAAGAAAAAAGAGCAAAAGTAAAAGCTCATGAAAGTAAAAAGGAACCTCATAAAGAAGAGCCAGAATTGCCAAAAGAATCCATACCAAAAAGAAGGTACCAGCTCTTAACTGAAAGCTTAAATGAAATGGTTAACAGATTCAGGAGAATAGAAGAAGAGAATGTAGAAGATGGATACAAGCAGCCTGTTCCTGCTGCCTGCGCAGCTGCAGCACCACAGTTTGCAGAGGAACCAGCACATTCAGATAATGCAAAGATCATTGAACAATTAAAAGAGGCGTATAAGATTGAATAGAGCAAAAACAGGAAACAAAAGATACTGAGAAATCGCTTTGCGATTTCTGGTATCTCTTGGAAATCAAAGATTTCCAAAAGATTTAAATATCAGTATACAAAAAGGTATACTAATCGAGAGGTTTGGATATGAAAAAAGAGATGTGGATAGTATTGATTATGATTTTCTCTTTATTAATTCCTTTTATCTTTGCTGAGGTGGAAACACCAATAGGACAATTTGTTATTGGCAATACTCCACCACCAACACCTTATGCATGGACTCCAACAACAACGCATGATAAAAATCAAAATTTCTCATGGACTCAGCCAGCTGATGGAAATGCTGATCCAATCCAGACTTACGTTTGCATTACAAATGATACTGATACAGATGATTGTTCTGTTGTAAACACCCTTAACAGCAATAATGTATTCTGGTATGCTTTTGATCAATCTGAATCAAACTGGGACTATACATGGGGAACAGCCTCAAGGAGTTATTATGTTAAATTAACCCCGAATGACGGGACAGAGAACGGAACAGCAAATGATACAATATCATTCACATTAACAGATGCAATTCCAACAATTAGCGGGCAGACGTCTGATGCAGGCAGTGATGGAAACAAAGATGTTGGAGAAACAATCACATTCTCAATGGCGTCTCATGCAGATACAGACGCAAGCGATAATCATTCATTAAGGGTTTGTAAGTCAGATTCGATCAATACAAGCGGAGAATGCCCTGGAGGAGAGTATTGTAATGAGCATAACAGCACTTACAGTGATGATGCAAGTTTAGCTTGCAGTTATGTTGCGCAGCAATCTGATCCAAACTCAAACACAGCATATTTCTTTGTGTGTGATTGCCCTCCAAATGATGATTCCTGCCCAGGACAATGTTCTGCAAGCTACAGCCATACATTCTATGTAAACCACGCCCCAGCAGCAAGCTCAGTTGATATAACCCCAAACAATCCAACATCTGCGCAAACATTAACTTGCGGCTATAGTTTCTCAGATGCCACTGATGGAGATTCAGAAGGAACATCAACATTCAAATGGTATAATTATTCTGGAAGCGCATGGATAGAAACAAGCTTTACTGGCTCAACTTTGTCAAGCTCAAATACTCGGGTTGGAGATATCTGGATGTGTGAGGTAACCCCTGTTGATGAGCATAGCTTTGCTGGAACAGCAGTTAATTCAACAAATGAAACAATTCTAAACACTGCTCCTGCTCAGCCAAGTTCATTCACAGTACAGGATGGTGCATCAAGCTACGACAGCTCATATCCAAGAGACACTCATGATGTAACCCCTAACATAAACTGGACAGCTTCTGATAATGATGGCGATACTGTCACAACATATGTGTGCATTGCAACTACTGCATCAAACAGGGATAACAATAATTGTGATGCATATTATTCAACAACCACAACTGGCTCTGTAGCCTCTGTTTCTGGTTTAGCTTACTCAGGAACAAGCAGAGTTTATCATGTAAGACTGACTCCTAATGACGGAACAGAGAATGGAACTGCTTTAGATGCTAATCTTACTCTGATTAACAGCATTCCAAATACGCCCTCTGGTTTAAGCCCTACCTCAACGCATAGTCAAACACCATCTTTAAGCTGGACTGCAACTGATTCAGATGACGGCAGTGTAGATGGCTGGCCAGCAGACTCTTTAACCTATTATATAAGAGTTGGAACCAGTTATGGAGATGGAACATATGAAAATAATGATGCTGCAAATAAAAATGGAGAGGTAGTAGACAATGCAATTCCATGGGGAAGCCCCGGAGCAGAATGGGCAAACAACACTGTTTATGCAAGCATATGGACATCTGATGGTAATGGGGATAATTCATCATATTACAACACAACACTGGTATTATATGATTATTTGCCAGATATAACAAATATTGAAATGACTGATGCTGGTTCAGCTTATTCAAGCTGTACATCAGCTAGTTGTGCTTTAAACCCGATAGAAGGCTCTAATGCAACTGTTGCTGTAAGGGTCACTGCTACAGATACTGACGATGATTGTGACACAGCAAGTGATGCTTATATCTATTTATGCCTTGACACTGGTTCTTGCTCTCCTCCAGGCAATTATAGCTGGCAGGTTGATTCAATTGCCAGGTCAGGAAGCACATGCACATATACATTTAGCGCGAATAAAACAGCAGCTGATAACACGCCTGAATTTTTCAGACTTCCGGATTCAAATTATAAATTATATGCAAATGCAACAAGCCAGGCAGGACAAAGAACAACTGATGCAGAAAGAACTGATTCATGGACTTATGGAACAGTTAAAGCAATAGATTACCCATCAGCAGTTACCCTTGGTGACGGCACCCCAACTCTTGGGCAGTGGAATGATGGCACTGTTTTAGCGACAATGACTAACTGGGGAAATGATATCTTGAATATATTATGGAATGTAACAGATCCAACAGCAGGCATAGATACATGGAACCTAAACAGCACAGACTTCCAGATTGATGATGATAACTCACATACAAGTGAAGCAGGAGGAGAGATTGCTCCTGTGTTTTTAGATGGAACTCAAAAAACATTCGAGCCTGCATCAGGATTGCAGATATGTGTTTCAGGGGCTTGTGATGATGCAAGCTTGAATGAAACCTTAGCCACTTATTACCATATTGCTCCTCCGCTAGGGCTATTGGCAGGAACATATAATTCAACAATAAGAATAACAATTTCATAAAAGTACTGAGAAATTTGCTATGCAAATTTCTGGTATCTCTTAGAAAAAAAAGTTTTTTCAAAGAGAGGAAAAAAATGAGAAAAACAATATTATGGGTATTAAGCATATTGATTATATCACAGATAGCTTATGCAGGAGTTACAAATCCGTTGCCAACAGAATTAAACCTTTTCAAAGGAGAAAGCGGGAGATTTAAGTTTCAAATCCAGACAGTGGCAAGCAACCAGGAGATAGCATGTACCTATGACTTGGCTGAAGAGTCCCCTTTAACAGTAGAATTTGATCCAGCCACAATTGTAGTCCCAGCAGGCACTGTAAGGGATGTTTATGGAACAGTAACTGTTCCTGAAGAGCTGGACTTTGGAACCTATGAAGAGAATTTCTGCATTTCCTGCGAACCAACATCAGGCCAGGCAGGCACATCAGTTGCAATAGATACCTGCGGTCTGCCAATAAAGGTTAATGTTGTTTCAGAAAGAGCAAGAGACAATATGTATGTTCCTCCAAAAGAAGCACCAATATCCTGGCAGACAGTAATCATAGTAGCAGCAATATTGGTCGTTATAGCGCTAATTGTTTTATACCTGTGGGAGAAAAGACACTTGGTAAGAAGGCTCAAAAGAAGAGGATGAGCATTATCCATTAAGATGTACAAAACATTGTACATAATGTTTCTTTTGTTTCTATTATTCTCTCCATCTGGTATAGCAGTAGTTTCAGAAGCAATAATAGAAATACAGAATTCTCCTCCAGTGATTGAATTAATATATGCTGATTTAAATGATAATAATATAACAATTAAGGCAAAGATAAGCGATAAAAACGGCTATAATGATGTAGAAAGTGCTGAAGTAAAGATAGTCTATGTGAATAAAACAGAACAGGTTTATGAAAGGTTTGGAGATGAGTACAAAGAAGCAGCGGTAGATTCTGCTCAAGGTGCAGAAGCTTTGTACGCTTATTCTTTTAGTATGGCTCCTAATGATAATCATGGAATCTATAGGGTAAAAGTAAGAGCAAGTGACAAAGAGTCAACAGCAGAAAAAACAGCAGATTATAGATTTCCGCAAGAAACTGCCACACCGGTAGGAGCGTTTTTAAGAATTCAAGACTCAGGAACAGATATAATTGATTTTTTCAAGAATATTTTTTCTTCGATAATTAATTGGTTTAAGTAATCTTTTGAAGTTCCTTTTTCTGACTTGTCAATAAAATCAATATTAAGGATCAATTTAAAAAAATCATTAGAAAAATAATAAATCTGATTTTTGCTTCATGTCCCAACAGCAGGCAAAAATCATCTGCTGTCTTCCTTTATACCCTAACTTAAAGGAAAGTGGGCGGATGAAAATTTAGTAAACGCAACTATTTTATGAAAGATTGCGTTTACTATTTAGTAAGCGAAACTATTGATTATATAATTTCGCTTACTATGACCTTTATCGCAAGGATGTGTTAAGCTATCGCTTAACACATATATCCTCCCCTTAGTGATATACAGCGTGACTGTCCCGCCCCTAACGGTAACTTACCGGGCACACAACCAGCTTAATATGCGCCCTAAGTGAAAGGAATTTTC
>JAHWIC010000028.1 GCA_019322805.1 Candidatus Woesearchaeota archaeon
TGAGCCGCCTTCATATAAGTATGAGCGTGTATTATAAATTTTTTGCTTTAATGGAAATTTTTCCAGGTTATATCTCTCGCATTTTATGAGAACTTCATCCTCTTTTGCCTTTACTGGAGTCATGAAATCAACAATAAGGTCATTCTTCTGGTCATAAAGCTCAAACTCAATCTCAAGCATTTCTCTTGCTTCTTTTTTCTTATTGTTGATAAAGAAACATACATCCAGCTCATTATCAACAGAGTAATCCTTATCAGCTGCACCCATTGAGAAATCAGGTATGTTTAATGGAATTGAGACTTGGGCTGAATCAACAACCATTCCTGAGGTTTCTGCGTTTAGTTGTATATCAATTGAATCCTGGGCATATGATTGTTCCTTTCTTCTGCCTGTTAATGAATATAGCTCTGAGCTTAGCTCTAGAATAATTATCTTTTTTTCATCAGGCTTTAAGGAGCCTATAGAAATGTCCTCTGCTCTCCATCCCTCGCTTATATCTGCTGTTACAGTTACATCGGATACAGTCTCACCTTTGTTCTCAACAACTGCCTGGAGCGGGAAAAGATTATCGTTTATATCAACTGCGCCTGGCGGATTAACTATCTCAACCCTGATTTCTTTTCTTGGACCTCCTCCAAGAACCGGCTCTTTTCCAGGAGAAGGCATTACAATCGGTTCAGAAACATTGGCTTTGGTTCTGCCTTTACCAGGTTTAGGCTTTATGCAGCCTTCATCAATATAGCCATCGCAGTTATCATCAAGAGCGTTATCACAAACTTCATCTACTGGTTCTATACTGCCAATACACTCACCCCATTCTCCAATATCGCATGTTTGTGCTCCATAAGTGCATGCTCCAATATCAGAGCTTCCGCATGATTTTGTAAGGCCTTCGTCAACCAGGCCATTGCAGTCATTATCCAAACCATCGCATGACTCAGCTGTTGGCTCTGTTCTGTCTAGACAAGGACCCCAAGCATTATTCTCGCATACCTGGTAGCCTGCAGCGCATTCACCAACATCAGTTCCGCATTGCTGCGTTTGGCCATCAGCGCACTCGCAGGTAACCCCATTATCCACAAAACTATCGCAGTTATTATCAAGTCCATCACATACCTCCTGGGATGAGGCAACAGCACCTGCACATTCGAGCCACTGGCCATTTAAGCATGTCTGCATTCCAGCAACGCATTCTCCTATATTTGTTCCGCAGGCCTGGGTAAGCTCTTCATCAATCTCTCCATCGCAGTCATCATCAAGGTTGTTGCATATTTCATCTGAAGAGGCTGCCTCGCCAACGCATTCTCCCCAGTCACCAGCGGAGCATGCTTTTATTCCGTACGAGCAGACACCAACATCTGTTTCACCGCAAAGCTCTGTAAGCTCTTCATCAACTAATCCATCACAGTCATCATCAATATTATTGCAGGATTCAATCGCATTTGGATTGATTAAAGAATTATTATCATCACAATCAAAGCCATTGCAGAGAATATCTGCAAATCCATCTTCATCAAGGTCTGGGCAAGGCATATCTGTGCCATTACAATGGCCTAATGTATCGCCATGAGCTTCATGCGCAGGCCATGCATTAATGCTGATTTTAATAGTACGTCTATTTTCCGGATTTCCAGGAGGAACATGGCAGATCTCAATCTTTTTGTCTTCCTCGCAATCACTCCATTTGCCATTTGAGCATGTTTGTGTGTCATTAGCTCCGCATTCCTTTGTAAGAGACTCATCAACAATGCCATCGCAGTCATTATCTACAGCATCACAAACCTCAAACGCCGGGTTAACAGCTCCTTCACAAACACTCCATTCACCTGCTGCACAGGTTTGAGTGCCTTTTTCACATGCTCCCAGGAAATAATCTCCGCATTCTCTTGTAATATCTTCATCAATCTCTCCATCACAGTCATTATCAAGAGCATCACATAATTCATCACCAGGCTCAATGATTTGTTCACAATCACCCCATCTTCCTAAAAAGCATTCCTGGATTCCTGATTCGCATACACCAACATCAGAGCCGCAAGGTCTTTCCTCACCTTCTTCACACTCGCATTCAAGCTCGTCTATATCACCATTACAGTCATTATCAAGGCCATCACAGACTTCTTCAGAAGGTCCGATATAATTGCCAGCGCACTCTAACCATTCTCCGCCAGAGCATGTTTGAGTTCCAGTAACACATATACCTTCATTTGTTCCGCAAGTCTGCAAGAGATTTTCGTCAACCAAGCCATCGCAATCATTGTCTATACTGTCACAGACTTCTTCATCAGGCTCAACACTTCCCTGGCATTTGCCCCAATTTCCTGCAATACATTCCTCAGCCCCATATTCGCATGAACCTATATCTGTTTCTCCGCACTGCCTAGTAAGCTCTTCATCAATAAGGCCATCTTCATCATTATCAATTCCATCACAGAGTTCTCCTTCAAGCAATGGCTCTTCAAATCTGACATTTAGTTTTTTGACTTTAGAGTTATATATCTCTGAGTAAGGGTTCTGAGGGTCAAGGCTGTAGTCAATATGCATTACCTGAGCGCTTATCTTCTTGCTGTAAGAAGCACCATCCCTATAGAAATTTGAATAAAAGATAGAGTCCCAGGAATCTCTCATTGGAGCAAGCTCAATAAAATTGCAGCATTTCTCAGAACCATAGCACTCGATTGTGGTTGATTTGTCGTCTACTGAATATGTTTCCCATTTAGTGCACAAATGCTCTTCATCAACATCCCAGTTAAATTCGGTATTCTCTACAGTAATGTCAACAGCTCCATCAATTGTTTCTACACCATTATCATCAGGGTCAAAGTTTGTTCCTGACTTGAATTCAAGCTCTATGCCTATTTCTTTATCAGACTTTGCAGCAAAGCCGGTTATTGATGCAATTTTCTTAAAGAAACTAATTACAGGCTCTAACAGGTTTTTGTCTTTTTCCTGAGCGGCTGATACAGTGGAAAGTAATAAGAAAAAACAAAGAAATAAGGTAGCAAGCTTAATCGTTAAATTCTTCATCTTTTATTGATTTATTCGGTTATTTTGTATATAAATTTTGCTTTTTTTGTTGATAAAAGGAAATCAATAGAAAAAAATCAATAGTTTTAAATCAACAAAGACGATCATTAAAAAAATAAATCTGATTTTTGCTTTATTCATCTCATTAAAGCAAAAATCATCCGCCGTCATTTCTTTATACTCTGACTTAAAGGAAAGAAAGCGGATGAAAATTCCTTTAACCTGCGACATAAAGGAATTTTCGGATTTAATTGTTTTAAAATTTAAATTAAAGTGATAAAACGCAACCAAGCGCACAACTAATTGTGAAGTCTTTTCTTAAACCAAGTGATGAGTTTTATTGATTTAATTATTGTTTTAGTGATAAAATATATAAATGGCAATACAACTATACTTAACATGAAAATAACCTGGTTTGGTCATGCTAGTTTTCTTATAGAAGCAGACGGCAAAAATATTTACATAGACCCTTACATGATAGAAGAATACGGGAAAAAAGCAGATATAATCCTAGTCAGCCATGGCCATTACGATCATTATTCAAGGGAAAAGATAACCCAGCTTAGGATGGATTCAACAGAGATATTCTCTACACCAGAGGTTGCTGGCAGGGTTGACGGAACTAAGGCTGTAAAGCCAGGTGATAAGGAAGAATCCCAGGGAATAAAGATTGAGGTAGTTGAAGCTTATAGTGTAACAAGGACAACCCATCCAAAAGGGACTGCAGTTGGTTTTATAATAGAAGCTGAAAAACACAGGGTTTACTTTTCTGGAGATACAGATCTTATACCAGAGATGTCAAAGATAAAGGCAGACATTGCCCTGCTTCCTGTTTCTGGAACTTATGTTATGAATTACAGAGAAGCAGTTGAGGCTGTTAAGAAGATAAAGCCTAGGATTGCAATACCAATGCATTATGGCGCAGGAATTGCCGGTACAATTGAAGATGCTGAAGGATTTAAAGAGCAGGTAGAGTTTGAAACAGATACGATAGTAGAGCTTTTAAAAGAAGGGAAAGAGTTTGAGATTAAATAATTGGGGGGATGAATATGGCAAAACTATTAGAGAATAAACACTTTTTTGTTAAGGAACAAGTAAGGTTTCTAAGGCTTTCTAATCTTTATGAAGTGTTTGATGCGAACCAAAAGAAGATTGGAGAGGTAAGGGAGAAGACAAGTCTGGTAAAAAAAGCAGTAAGGATATACAGGCTGGACTTCTATGATATTGATGGAAATCTTTTATTCTCAGCAAAGAAACCATTTGCATTTATCAAGCAGAAATTCTTTCTTTATGACAACAATAATCAGTTAATAGGGAATTATTACAAAAAGATTATTGCTGTAAGGCCTCAGTTCTTCATCTATGACAACCAAGGACAAGAGATTGGTCTGCTTAAAGGTGATTTCTTTGCATGGAACTTCCAGATCACAGGAAAGAATGGCGTTGTTGCAGGATACGTAAACAAAATATTCTCTGGAGCTCTAAGAGAGTTCTTCACATCAGCTGATTCATACCAGATAATGATACAGAACGACAAAACAATTGACAAAAGGCTGCTATTAGCTGCTCCATTTGTCGTTGATATGCTGATGAAAGAAGACCAGAACAAGAAAGGAGTTAGGCATTTTGGCGGGTTTAAGTAATAAAAAATCCCAAGGGAGCAGAGCTCCGTAGTATTCAATATAGTTGGGATTTTTAGTCCTAATTGGCTCTATGCAGGGTATTGGAATATACGACCCAATTAGGAATCAACCCACAAAAACAGGCCTTTTGCTTAACAAGTTTGGCAAAGGCAATTTTCTGAATGGCAGATCTTTTGTTTTTTCTTTAATCAGCTTAATTAAATTAGCCTTAGTCATCTTTTCTTCTTTTCCTGTTGCGCGGTTTCTCACAACAAGCTGATTTGCTTTAGCTTCTTTATCGCCAACTACTAGAATAAACGGAATCCATTCCTTCTCCGCATTTCTTATTCGTTTTCCAATACTCTCTTCATTATCGTCTACATCAACCCTTATATCATTGCCTGCAATTTCATCAGCGAGTTTCTTTGCAAAGCCAAGATGATTCTGTGCAGAGACTGGAATTATCCTAACCTGAGTTGGGCTTAGCCATAACGGAAGCATTGGTGTTTTTCCAGCTTTCATATCAAATGCAGCTTTCTCCAGTAAAGCATACATAACACGCTCAACTGCTCCGCTGGGAGAGCAGTGCATAATCAAAGGATGTTTTAGTTTTCCATCCTTATCCATAAATTTAATGTCATATCTTTCTGCGTTCTCTATGTCAATCTGGTCTGTTGATAACGCAGATGCTTTATCAAGTGTATCGACAAAATTCAGTTCATACTTCAGTACAAAATAGAATATGCGCTCATCCCACATCTCAAGCAAAACAGGCTTCCCGAATTTCTTAACCATGCTAAGCAGATAATCTTTGTTATCTTTAAAGAATTTCTTTGTTGTCCTTAAAGCAAGCTCTACATCTCCTTTTTTGATGCCTGCTCCATTAAGCGTGTCCAAGCATAAATTAAATCTTATTTTGTATTCATCCATTGCCTGCTTCATATCTGCAACTATTGCATGAACATCAGGCATTGTAAATGCTCGAAGCCTTCTAAGACCAGTTAATTCTCCTGACTGCTCTTTTCTAAATGAATACCTTGTTAATTCATATATCTTAAATGGAAGATTTTTATAGCTTAAGGTAGCATCATGGGCCATTAAGAATTGCCCAAAGCATGCTGAAAATCTTAAGAAGAAAGATTTTTTGTCAGACTCGATCTGATACTGCCTGGCAGGAAACCTTGCCAAATATTTTGAAAGTGTTGGATGCTGCATATCATACATTATCGGTGTCTCAACCTCAATTCCGCCATAATCAATTACCTTATCTGTAACATATTCCTCAACTAATTTTTTGATTAAGCTTCCTTTAGGATAATAGCGCAAATTGCCAGAGTCAGAAGCAGGCTCATAATCAACTAATTCAAGTTTTTTCATTATAGCAACATGAGCTGGCTCTTCCTTGACTATGCGAGACTTTTCTTTTTCGTAGAACGCAAATTTCTTAAGCCTTTCATGCCCTTTATAATCAAACTTGCCAACATCATGAATCTTGCCGTCAGTATCCAGGATATGCCAATATGAGGTTAGTTTGCGTTCTTTTTTCAAAGACTCTGTCTCTTCTTCTTTAGCTGCTGCAGCTTCATGCGAAAATTCTCTTGACAACTCTGCTAAAGGATGGCCCTTGCATGCAACTGTAAAAGATTTATACCATCCAAAAGGAGATTTTATAACCTCAAAATTCTTTTTCAGCTCTTTCTCAGCTTCATCAAGCACCTGAATTGCGGTCTTTGGATTAGAAGGCTCATTTGTAAGATGAACATAAGGGTAAAGAACAATTTTATCGCTTTTAACCTGCGATGCAATATCCTTTATTTCTTTAACTAATCTTTTTGCAACTGCGCTTGGATTTTTTTCGTCGCGCTTTTCAACAGAAGACAAAACAACAAGGCATTCCTTTACCTCTTTCTCTGCTTTCTCTACTTTAGGAGCATCCTTTATTGCCTGCTTTGTTGGTGCAAACTTAATATAGTCTGAATGTAATGTTAGTATTTTCATAAGAGGAGTAATTTAATAGATGTTTATAAAGTTTGTTGTCAATAAAAAAATAATCAATTTAAAAAATCAATAGAAAGAAAATAATAATTCTGAGTTTTGCCTTAAGTCTACTATAAAGCAAAACTCATCTACACTGTTTCTTAAGAACCAGAATAAGATGAAAATTCCTTTTAAGTGGTTGTGAAAGGAATTTTCATAATTAATTTTTTTCCTAGTGATAAGGATCAATGATAAATAATATTCTTAACCGAAATCTTTAAATACTCAATTATTAAATTTAAGAGTAATAGTAAAATTATTAGATTTAATAATGAAAAAAGAAGTTAAATTCATTGGAAAGGCCAGGATTACAAAACAGGGCCAGGTAACTCTTCCTTATGAAGGCAGAAAGGACCTCAACATCAACCTAGAGTCAGAGGTATATTGGTATGAAGTCAATAACTGCCTCGTAGTTGTTAAGGATCTCGTCAATCAAAAGAATATAATGAGTATGGTTAATAACAAGAAAAAGAGGTAAAATGAATATAATAGATATGGTGCGGATTGGCAAGCCATTTGGGTTATGGGGTATGCTTGTATTAATTCCATTTATACTGCTCTATTTGATAAGACCAAAGGTAAAGGATAAGGTTATTCCTTCCTTGATGTTCTTGATGAAACAGCAAAGAATATCGATACAGGCTTCTTTTTTCAGAACCTTGATGAGGAATTTTCTGTTTTTTATCCAGTTTTTAACCCTGGCAGGGCTTGCTTTTTCATTAGCGATGCCTTATATCACCATCCCATACAAAGCAAGCTCAGAAAATACTGTAGCGATATTAGATGTAAGCGCAAGTATGCACACAAAGCATGGCATGTCAACAAGGTTTGACAAAGCCTTAAGTGAAATCAAACCAAAATTAAGCGGCAGGATAAGCATAATAGCTGCTGAGAACCAGCCGTTGATTTTATTAAAAGAAGAGAAAAAGGATGAAGCACTGAGGATATTGTCCAAGTTAAATCCAAAGGCAACGACAACCAATATTGGTGATGCTTTATCAATTGCCAAGGATATCCTTAAAGGCAAAAAAGGCAAGGTGGTTATTGCAAGCGACTTTATCTCAGATGAAAGCTCAGACATCCTTGTCATGAGAAGGGACTTAATGGCAAAAGGCCATGTTGTGGAGTTCATCAACCTGGCAAACAAAGCACGCAATATCGGAATCATTGATATGAAGGTAAGCAAATATGAGACAAAGATCAGGGTAAAGAACTACAATGATGGAGCAGAGGATGTTACAGTAAAGCTTCTTAAGGACAACGGTGCATTAGACGAAGAAACAGTGGCAATCGCTGCAAATTCTATTGAGGCTTTGAGTTTTGAAACACCGCTTGGCACAAGCATGATTCAGTTAGATGTAAAAGACGATTTTGAAATTGATAATAGTGCTTACATAAGCACGCCGTTGAGCAAGAAGATCAGAACCTTGCTGGTAACAAATGAGAAAACAAGCTACCTCATGTACGCGTTAGAGGCTTCAAAAGACATTGACTTAGAGGTAAGACATCCTCCAACAATTAATGCATTTAATATAGACCATGATATTGTGATAATAGACAAAGTAGACAAGTCAGAGGTAATACCTTCTGATATTGTTGATATAAAGCGCTATGTTAATGACAGGGGAGGAAAGCTGATAATCACAGCCCAGGAGGACCTAGCACAGATTGACATGCTTGGCATGCTGCCAATAGTTATAGATGGTCTTAGCGAACCATCGATTGTATGCATTGATTTGGTAAACCAGTTCACACAGCAGTTTGATGATAACGAATGCTTTACAAGCTCAAAGTATTTCAAAGGAACTGCCAAAGAAGGCTCTGCTGTGATAGCCTCTGCTGGTAACACGCCGATAATGGTTCTCAGCGAGCTTGGAAAAGGAACTGTATTCTATTATGGAATATTCGACGATACAAGCAACTTCAAAACACAGCCAGCATACCCAATATTCTGGAACAGCCTAATCAATTATCTTGTTGGAACAGGCAGTATGGAGGACTATAACTTTAAGACAGGAGCATTGCTTTCGATAAAAGAGCAGGATGTGACAACACCGTCAACAACTATGACAACATCAAAGCTTATTTTTGATGAGATTGGCTGGTATAAACTAGAGAGCAAAACAATTGCAGCAAGCCTATTGGATGAAACAGAATCAGATGTAAGTGGCGAGACTATTCTTGATGAAACAGAAGCAGAGCTGACAGCAGGAAAAGAGAGTGAAAAGACTGATATGAGCCTGGAGATAGGATTAGTCATCTTAGCATTATTCCTATTATGGATTGAACTATTTTATATAAAGCGAAGAGGTGACATATGATACCAAACCTTAGCCTTAGGCTGTGCAGGTTCGGCTACTGCTTGATGTATTCCTATGTTATTCTGTTTGCTATGGCTCTTATACCAATCATTATTCTTGTGATATACAAGAATTTTGTTAAGTTTAATAATAAGTTAGAAAAGAAGGAATTTGTAAGAAGCAGAAGAGGCATTAGATTATTCTTGTTATATACAAGAATCTTAATCTTTATGTGCCTTGCAATTGCGATTGCAACGCCCTATGCTGAAAAAGTCATAACCCTGCCCGGAGATCCTTCCCTGAAGATACTTGCGGATAATTCAAGCTCTTTTGGACTGTTTGAGGTAAATGTAGAGGAGCTTAAGACAAAGCTTGAGGAGAAGCTCCCGGTAAGCCTTGTTTACATAGCCGAAGGTGAATCATCAAAGATTGGTGATGCTATCATACAGAATGCGGTGGGTGATGATAATCTTTTATTGATAAGTGACGGAAACAACAATGAGGGAAGAAGCCTTGGTGACGTCATATTGTTCGCGTCAACACTCAACACATCAATCAATATGCTGAATATAAAACCGACAAAAAGCGACGTCGGCATCAGGGTTGTAGGGCCTAAAGAGGTTATTGTTGGAACTGAAAATGAATACCTGGTAAGAGTCGCAAATGTTGGTGAGGAATTAAATTATCATATTGAGGTTAGTGTTGATAATGATATAGTTATAGGAGCGGAAGCACAGGGCAGCAAGGACTTTACTTTCTCAAAAAGATTTTCAGGAGAGGGTTATCATAGGATAACTGCAAAGCTTACTGGCGTTGGTGAAAAGGATTATTTCGAGCAAAACAATATTTTCTATAAGGCAGTCAAGGTGGTTCCAAGACCTCGTTTGTTGTATGCAGCAGAGAAATCTTCTCCCCTGCTAAGCATACTAAACACAATATATGATGTAGAAGCAGGCACAACTGTACCAACAACTAGCCTGGACTATGATGCAATAATATTAGATGATATTCCTATAGAAAACATAAACTACAAAGTAGACTCACTAAGCGAGTTTGTCTCTGAGAAAGGAAATGGCCTTTTGGTTGTCGGAGGATTAAACTCTTATGACAGAGGCGGCTACCAGGATTCATTATTTGAGACCCTGCTTCCGGTAAATGTTGGACAGGCGGAAATGGAGCAGAAGAGAAGTGCAAATATCGTTATTGTGATAGACATCTCTGAAAGTACAGGTTATACTGTTGGCACTGGCAGCATAGATGTTGAGAAAGCGCTTGCGATAGGCATGCTTGATGACTTTAGACAGGATGATATGGTTGGCGTGGTTGCATTTAACCACGTTGCATATCTTGTTTCTCCATTGACAAGATTAAGCGAAAAAAAAGATATTGAATCAAGGATAGCATCTCTAAAGGATGTTGGAGGTACTGTTATCCTAGCAGGGCTCCAAAAAGCAGAGTTATTGCTTAGTGAAGCAAGAGGAAGCAAATATATCATCGTTATATCAGATGGGATGTCTCAGCTAAAGGAGGAAGCATTAGGATACGCTGACTCACTATGCAGTAGAGGGGTTAGGATATATACTGTAGGAGTTGGTGAAAAGACAAACAAGGAGTTTATGAGGAACTTAGCAGCAACTGGAAATGGGATTTATTTTGAGCCGGATGAAAGCCAGCATCTCAGATTACTGTTTGGAAGCTCGGCAGAGCCGTTGGAGGAGGATTTAAGCCTGGTTATGTTTGACAGCACGCATTTCATAACAAGGGGGGTTGAACTAAGAGCCAAGGTGTCAGGATTTAATTTTGTTGTTCCGAAAATAACAGGAAGAAGGATCATAACGACAAATGAAGGCTATCCGATAATAACTATATGGAGGTATGGCCTTGGCAGGGTTGCTGCCCTATCAACAGATGATGGAGAGAAATGGAGTGGTGAGTTACTAAGCGCAAATAACTTTAAGCTGATAGGAAGGCTTGTAAACTGGGTTATTGGCGATGTCAGCAGAAACAAGAGGTACGATGTTACAATAGATGACACAAACCTGGGAGAACCAACAAGGATTGTAGTTGTTTCAAACGATTTCCCAGAAGCTAAGGGCTTGTCGTTTGCAAAGGTTGATGCAAATCTTTATGTTGCAACAGCTGAGACAGATAAGACAGGATTTTATGAGTACTCTGATGCAATAGGTGCAGTGAATTACAAGAAGGAATATGAGAAACTTGGTCTAAACCAGGAGCTTGTTGATGTAGTTACCACAAGCGGCGGACATATCTTTGATCCTGAAAAGACTGATGAGATTGCGGATACAATAAAAACAGTCTCAAGGAGAAAAAGGCTTGAGTTTGCCACATACAGATGGCCGTTTGTTTCAGCTGCTATTATAATATTTTTACTTGAGGTTTTTGTAAGGAGGTTAAGGGAGAATAAACTTATGCGCAGGTGATAGAATGATAATGAAAAAAGATGTTAACTTTGGATTGTTTATCTTAATAATTGCAACGCTTGTGTGTTTTGCAGGCTTTACAACATACTACCAGAGCACATTCGAGAATATATCTACAAACTACGCAGAGAAGATTGATGAGCTGGAGAAGGTAACTGATGACCTTCAGCTGCAAAAGAGCAGATTAAATGAGACCAGCTATGAATTAAAGATAAAGGTTGATCGTGAAACTGAATTAAGCGACAGGTATAATACTGTTAAATCTGAGAGAGACCAGTTTGAACAAGACAATACAAACCTTAAAAGTGAACTTAGCACTACAAAAAGTAAGCTAAGCGAGACAGAAGCAACCCTAACAGCAACGCAAAGCACACTTGCGCAGACAGCATCAGACCTTGAAAATGCCGAAGATGATGTAGCCGGGCTTAGGAATGATGTAGATGATCTATGTGATGAGATAAGCATCCTAGGCGGCTCTAGTGACCCAGATATAATAGATATATGCGGTTAAAATGGATCAATTCAGAAAGGTGTTAAGGGAGATAAACTCCACATTAGGAAATATATCTGTATTTGATAACCTATTGGATGCAGTTATTATCTTCCTTGTTTGCTTCTTAATCTTGATTCTTATCAAATTTTATCCTCTGCTGGCGCTTATACCAGCTATAATATATATGATTGTTGCTCCAATAAAAAAGGTAAATAAGCTAAAAAGGAAAAAAGCAAAGATTGTTGAAGAAAGCTATCCACCTTTGAAAGAAAAATTAAGGACAGCTGTAGATAATATCCAGGTGAGCAATCCTATTGTTGAGGCTTTGCAGAGAGAAGTTATAAGTGATATGAGAAATGTGAGGATCTCCTCTTTTATTAGTGGAAAATCAACCTCTTATAAAATATTAGTATCTGTATCGTTATGCTTCATTATTCTGTTTGTAGCTGCTCATGATTTTGGTGTTGATATCAAAGATCTAGCTGATAAAGGTAGAAAGATTATTGATGCTGCTTATGTAATCGGCGGTGACGAATTAGGCGAGGAATTAGGAGAGATAATGGCAGCTACCGGCGGCACAGAATTGGATGACATTTATGGTAAGGAATCTACTGCAAATCTTGGCAATGAAGTTATAGATGTTGAGCTAAAACCAATAAGCTATGAAATAGATGTAAGGAAGGTTAAGGATGTTGAGGAAAAAGAATTTGAAGAGACTATCCTTGATGAGACATGCGCAGATGAAGGTGCCTGCACACCGCAGGAAAGCTTTAGAAACGAGTATCCAAAAGAGCAGCAGGAGCTTGTTAAGAATTATTTTTTAAAGATTTCAAAATAGAAAAATGAAAAGAATCAATGAAAAAAATAAAATGCGAGGTGGATTAAAAAATGAGAAGTTATAAAGAAACATTTGACACATTATTTAAAGAGATAGATAAGGTTATAGTTGGACAACGGGAAGTCATGGAACAGATCGTTGTTGCAATGCTCTGTGACAATAATGCCCTGATTGAGGGTTTTCCAGGGCTGGCAAAGACATTTGCAATAAGAACGTTATCCAGGCTTATGGACCTTAAGTTCAGCAGGATCCAAAGCACGCCAGACCTTATGCCGTCAGACATAACAGGAACATATATAATAGAAGAAACCTCTGGAGGAAGAAGAAACTTCAAGTTCCAGCCAGGACCTGTTTTTGCAAACATTGTACTGGCAGATGAGATAAACAGAGCTACACCAAAAACGCAGTCTGCTTTTCTTGAGGCAATGCAGGAAAAGCAGGTTACAGTTGGTAACTCAACATACAAGCTAGACCTGCCTTTCTTTGTTCTTGCAACACAAAATCCAATTGAGCAGGAAGGCACATATCCTCTGCCAGAAGCGCAGGCTGACAGATTCCTGCTTAAGATAAACATTGACTACCCCACAGAAAGTGATGAAGAAGAGATAGTAAACAGGTACACATCCGAGGCCAGGGAACACCATTTGAGGACAATCTTTAACAAAAAACAGTTTCTAGCCTTACAGCAGATAGTCAGGCAGGTTCCTGTTGCAAATGACATAAAGCGCAAAGCAATAAAAATAGTTACAACAACAAGGGAAAGCAAGAATTTGCTGCAGTATGGTGCTTCACCAAGAGCCTCTATTGGCCTTATACTAGCTTCAAAGGCGAGGGCGTTATTAATGGGAAGAAACCATGTAGGTATGGAGGATATAATAAAACTGGCTTACCCCATTTTAAGGCACAGGATTATACTGAACTTTGAAGCGCAAAGAAAAGGGTTAAAAGCAGACGATGCAATAAAAGAAATAATCGGGAAAGTGAAGTAGAAGGAGGCATCAATAATAAAATCAATTTAAAAAATCAATAACGAAAAAAAATAAATCCGATTTTTGCTTGATGTACACGCTAAAGCAAAAATCATCCACAGCCATTGCTAAAGAAAAGTAAGCGGATGAAAATTCCTTTATAGTGGTTGTGAAAGGAATTTTCGGATTTATTAATTGTTATTGATTAAAAATTAAAGAAATAAAAAACACAAACAAGTGTGCAACTAATTGTGAACATTGTGTAACACCCAATGATTAAAATTAATGGTGAAATAAAAAAGGCATAATACCATGAAAAAAAGAAGATATATAACAATATTATACTTTGTTGAGTTTTACCTATTATATTACTTCTACTTTTCATTATTTTGCAAAAGCTGTTGGAATATCAAATATTACAACCCACATATAGCTGGGTTTTTATTGGGGCTAGCCTCGATGTATATCATATTCCTAATACTGCATAGTGATGTATTAATGGTTGAAAGGTACAAAAGAAAATGATTGAAACAGGCTTTTTGGGTGAACTGGATAGATTTAGTCTGATTATAAGGAAGAGAGTCACCTCTAAATATACCGGGCCAAGAAAGTCAGCTGCAATGGGGCGCGGAATGATTTTCAAGGACCACAGGTTATATGCGCCAGGAGACGACTTCAGGAGTATTGACTGGAAGGTTTATGCAAGAACTGACAACCTGTATATTAAGAACTATGAGGAAGAAAGAAACCTGGTAGTGCATGTTATTCTTGACTGCAGCAACAGTATGAATTTTGGCAAGCCAATAACAAAGTTTGAGTATGCCTCTATGATAGGCATTGGTTTTGCGTACCTTGCAATGAAGGAAAACGAGAAGTTCCAGTTTTCAACATTCTCTGATGACTTAGAGGTGTTCCAGCCTAAGAGAGGGATGTCCCAGTTGGCAGCTATGGTGCATCACCTAAACAGCCTAAAAACAAAAGGCATATCAAAGTTAGGAGATGCTATATCTCAGTACAAGAGCCTGATAGGCAGCAAGTCTCTTGTTATATTAATATCTGATTTTCTTATAGATATTCCAGAAATCAAGGATGCACTATACACCATTGGAAATCATGAAATGAAAGTCATACAAGTGCTAGACCCCATTGAGAAAGGATTAAAGTTCGAAGGAGATTTTAAGCTAAAAGACAGCGAAACAAATCAAAGGATGAAGACTTTCATCAGCCCAAGGCTCAGGACAAAGTATGAAGGGCTGCTGGAGGAACATACAGCTAAGATAGGAAATGAGTGCGATACCCTGGGCATTGGCTTCTACCAGTTCACAACAGACATGCCAATATTCGATGCTTTCTATAAAATGCTGGAAAGGTTTTAATTTTTTGTCAAATCCTGGTGACTAAAAAAAATAATAAAAAATAAATATAAGTTATAAATACCAAAACCACCGTGAAAAAATTCGTTTTGTTCATAGCATTGTTTGTATTAATAGGCTGTACTCTCTTAGGAGAGTATAAATTTGAGGATGGTTTAAGAGAGATTGAAGCAATTGATGTAGAACATGAAACATCAATGTACAAGGAAAGGCTTGACAAAGTAATGTTAAATACATGGGATGTTGAAGAGATGCTGGATGATTTAGATGCAATAGAAAAAAGATTAGAAAGAATGAGTAAGACTGATGATGTTAAGGCGCTATTATTATTAGTTGAGTTCAGAAAAACTATGCTTAAAGCAGAGCATGATATGATAAAAGTAAGGCAGATCGGCTCTAAGGGGAATATAATGGACTCATTCACATGCCGGGATAAGCCATATATCCTAAATGCCTCATTGTTGATGAAGGATGCTGTTTACAAGGGAGCAGATGCATTAACTACATTAGATAAACTAACGGGGTTTGCAGTAGCTTCAGAGCATATAAACAGGGATAAGATAGAGTTTGATGAATCTAATGTTGAGAAACTATTATCGCAAGGAAATGAAGGGATTAATATAGGAAGAGAGGGTGGTTTTTGTGATAAGGAGGAAGAGAAGCGTGCAGAACAGTAAAATATATATTAAAAAATATATTTTCTAGTTAGTTATAATACCGCAAGCTTTAAAAAGGGTTAATGGTTTAACTGGTAACAGTCAGAGTCCTCTATACCGGGCTCTACACATGAGTAAAAAACAAAAAAACTAGGAGGTGTTTAGTCAAATGAGACTAAAAAGAGTGATAAAGAAGATAGCTGCACTCAGTGCAGGCGCCACAATGGTTGGGGCTACTGTGCTTGGAGCAATGGCAGCTGATTTAGGAGACTACCCAAGCCCACTATTTATAAAAG
>JAHWIC010000029.1 GCA_019322805.1 Candidatus Woesearchaeota archaeon
CGACATTTGGCTCCATTTCCTTGATTTGTTTTCTGTCAAGCTCAACAAGATCTGTAACTCCAAATGCTCTTCCAGCTTTCAGAATCTTTTCCAGCTCAGGAAGCTCGCTTTCTTCTGTAGCAACCAATAATTTACCAAGCCTTTTAGTAGGCACACCATGTTTCTCACTAATCTCATAAATCAAGTGTTTGCCTTCTACATCTAACTCTCCCTTTAGCCTTGTTGACTCATCATAATAAAGTCCAGCATGTATAACCTCACTGTTTCTATCGCTTGTTTCTCTTCCAAAGGTTTCATGCTTTTCCAAAACATATACTTCTCTTCCATCTTTAGCAACCTCTGATGCTATTGCTAATCCAACAACACCAGCTCCAATTATTGCAGCATCGATTTGTTCCATTTTATTCACCTCTATTGCGCATTTTTTGGTATAGCTTGAGACTCTCACCAGGAGCTAGCTTGAATTTTTGTTCAACATGGCCAGACATTCCTGGGACAAAGAAATATCCGCAATCTTCAAACATGGACTTTAATTCGTAAACCCGTCCATTGGTTATTGTTCTGATTCCGTATCTTTCTCCTCTTTCAGTCGGAACCCAATCCCTTAACCTTATTGCAAAGATGTCTGGTGTTAGAACATCTTTTATTTGGTCAGGATCCATTGGTGTTTCTTGGTTTAGGGTAAAGGTCAGGTTGATCTTTCTTGGATCAGGAACCTTCTCAAACCATTCTTCTCCAGCTTTTCTTAGGGTTTTATAATCAGCCAGAGGAATAGCAACTAAGCTTTGCCTGTAATCTTCATCAGTAGAGTTGAGGGACACCTGGAACTGCACAATATTGGGATATTCCTTGGCGACATCAACAACTTCCCTGTAAACCTGCAGGCTTCTTTTAGTGCCTGGGAATATTGTAGAAACCTTTGTTTGAAGCGGAACTTGTTCCTTCATTCGAGCTAGGGCTTCTCCAAAATGTCTGTTTGCAAGAGGCTCACCGCCCATTACAAATGTGGCTTTAAGAGGCCTGTCAAAGACATTATACCCTCTTTTCATTGCAGTGCTAAGCAATAACACAAGCTCATCAAGAAGCTCATCAGCTGTTAAATCCCTTTTATAGCCTAAATCCCCTAAATCACAAAAATTACATTTTGTAGCACAGCCTACCTGTGCAGACATTGCTAACAGATATTTCTCCTGTTTGTACCCGTAACACAAGGTTGCTTCAATTACATGGCCGTCTTTTGTCTCTAAAGGCAATCTCATTAGATTGTTTTCAAAGTTAAAATCAACAAAAGAGTCTAAGTGCTTAGTTTCCCTTTTAGCAAATTCCCTTACTTTATTTTCAAGGTCTTGTTTGGATATTTTCATTTTAACCTCCATAGCTCACGCTAACTCAAGTATCACCTCATAATTCATTTAGTACGAGCTAAATATGAGCATTAACCAAATCCAGCATGCTTGTATCAGCCATGAACTCTTCTCTCTTGAGATCTTCAATCATATAGTACACTTGCTTGTCCCTGACATCAAACTTTTCTTCCAAGCCTTCTAAAAAATATCCCAGGTCTTTTACATTCTTGAAGACAGCTTCAATCATGAAGTCATAGCCATTATTGATTTTAAACAATGAGTTTATGTTCTGATGTTTTAGCAGGTAATCTCTTGTTTCGTTTCTTTTTCCTTTGTCTACCCTGATGCAGACACTTGCTCTTGTGCTAAAGCCAAGCTTATCAAAATTAATCAGGCTGGTGTGTTTCTGTATTACTCCGCCCTGGTGCAGCTTAAGCCTGTCAAAGATAGTCGATATTGGAATGTTCGTGGCTTTGCTTAGGTTGGTTAAGCTGATTCTTGCGTTTTTGCGCAGATTGGATAAAATCAACAAATCTCGCTTTTTCATTTTTATCCTGCTCTTTTTTTCGTCTCCTTACCGGCTAAACCAATGTAACCTAGAACTCTCCTGAAAAGTGATGGCTTATCTGCTGGTTTTAGGACTGGATTATAGCCTAAAGCAAAGTTTCTTGCCTTTTCGAAATTTCCTATTGAAAAGAAAGCATTCATTCCTGCGTCATAGACTGCTCTCCCGTTAGGCAGAAGTCCTTCCAATGGACTTCTTGAAGGTTTCTGCATCTCTAACAATTCGATATGAGCCTTTATCAAATCCCTGTTGTCAGGGTCTGTTTCTTTCTCATATGCTTGCTTTGCTTCAGTTACCTGCTTGTCCAAGAAATCTCCTATTTGCTTTGGACCATAAAGGATATCTGTCTGGCCAGTTTGTTGTTGATACCTTCTCAATACTGCCTCTCCAACATATTCAGCCCATCCTTCTGATACAAACTTTGCTTCATTCTTTAGCCTAGGCGCCTTATCTTTTGCCTTTAGGTACTGTGGAACAAGCTCAAGAAACTCATTGTACGCATCTCGTATATTGTTAAGATATTGTTCTTTTCTCTTATAGCGTGCTTGTCTCTCCGTCAGAGGTTCATTAGATAAAGAGGTAGCTCCAAGCGCTAAGAGCATTCCAACATTTGTTCTATCATTTATATTCCCTAGCCGATCAGCCATAAGCACTAAGTCATAAAACTCCTTCATATCTTTGAAAGCAGCCTTTGACTTTACTATGTGGGGGGTGGTGTGTACTATGCGCTCAACTTCCATCTTGTATAGGTCTCTTCTTAACTTAGGTCTCATGTATGAGAAATCATCATCTTCTCTGCTTTGGTATTTTTCTTTCTCTATCTTAACAGCGTTTCTCCTCATAGTTCTTGTCAACTCTTTAATCCTGGATTCAAGCTTGGATGTTTTATCAAAATGAGGCTGAAGTGCTTCTCCCCATCTTCCATACTCATGCTGGTATACATGGCCACCAAGTTCATGGGCAACCACATTAACAAATCTTAATTCAGATGCCGTATTTGTAGCCTGGAGGGTATTACCATCATCTACTATAACTGTGACATCGTATACGTACTCGCCTTCAGCATTTGTTGAGAAAGAAGTATTTCCAATAGTCTTCTGGTCGCACGCTCTAGCGAGTTGCTCTAGTTGAAAAAGGCCTTCTGCTTCTTCAAACGTATAAGACCTTACACGATCCTTTAGACGTTCATCAAAAGCCTGTCTCTCGTTTATTACTCTAAGGTTTACCCTTTCTTCAGGAATATCTATGCCTAATGCATCTAGATTTCTTAAAACAGTTTGGTACAATTCATCATATGTTTTTACGTTTTGATCTTCTCCATTCATTTTTTTCACCTGTGGTTTGTTTTTATCGAAAATCTCACGCTCTTTTCGGAATAAATATTAGTATATCCGGAAATGATATAAATATTCTTATTATATTATAATAATACATTATAATGTTATAATAAAACAGAAAGATTTAAATATAAAGCAGTATTACTAGCTTATTAGGTGATAATTATGAAGAGAAAAGTATCTCGGATAGGTCCTGCAACCCTGATGGTAAGTTTGCCTAGTAAGTGGGTTAAGAAGTATGGGCTTAAGAAGGGGGATGAAATAAATCTAGAAGATAAAGAGAATAAGCTTATTATTTCTACAGCTAAAGCTGAACCTGAGATCTCAAAAATAACAGTTGATGTTTCAGGTATGGATGATTATATCCTTCAGTTGTTTCTTACAGCAGTACATAAAAAAGGCTTTGATGAGGTTAGTTTAAGGTACGATGATCCAAGGAAAATTGATTCGGTAAGGGTAAGGATATCCACTTTGCTTGGCTATGAGGTAGTAGAGCAAAGACCCAAATACTGCAGGATCAGGAATGTTTCAGGTGACTTAGAGAAGGAATATGATTCATTATTAAGGAGAAGTTTTCTTGTTAACAAAAATTTATTTGAGAATGTTAAAGGAGCCTTAGAAAGCAACGATTTTTCTGGTGCAGATTCAATGATTGCCTTAGAAAAAACTAACAATAGGCTTACAAACTACTGCGAGAGGATCTTAGTGAAAAAACTCTATAAAGGCATTGACAGTTTTGTGGCTTATGTAATTGTGTGGAATATTGAAAGCATTGCAGATGACTTGAGGGATCTCATAAAAGATATTGTAAGCAAAAAGAAGAAAGTCACTTTCTCTAAAGAATTTATCAAGAATTTTGGAGCAGTGATGAAACTATTTGATAGCTATTATAGCTTATTTTATTCTTTTTCTATTGATGGTATGAATAACCTAAAAGCAGAAGCTGTAAAACTGAAAAGTGAATTGTCTGGCTTCTTACAGAAAGAACCTTACTCTTTCTATCTTATGTCAATCACGTCAAGAATCTATGATATGATGGCATCAACCTTAAGCATAAATATGTCCAAATATGTTGAGAATGAGCCTGAGATCAAATAATCTTAGCAGGCAGTTATCTTAGATGATCAAAATTTCTGCTGCTGTCCCTCTTAAACTCCTCGCTTAATCTTGCTTTATATCCTTGAACTACTTTCTCAGCTTCTTTGATATATCCTCTTGCTTTGTTCTGTTGTTCTGGACTGTACTGTCCTCTGCTCATCTCATGATAACAATGCTCCATTCCTGTTTTTATAAACCTTAATCTGTTAAGGTAATTTATGTATCTTCTATCTGCTTCTTCTGCACTTACATACAGCTGAAAAGATCTTCTTAACCCTTCTAGTCTTTTATACGGGTCTCTTATACCATAACATTCAAAAAGCGCTTTATACGCTTTAAACTCAATATCATATGTTCTGTTGTAGTCTTCATTTATTCTTTTAAATTTAGCTGATGGCACATTCCCTACAATCATGGGCCCGAGAGTTAAGAATAAACCAGTTATTATTGGTATACTTCCAAACACAATCCTTGAGATTATTTTCTGCCTTCTTCTGTATCTCTGGAAACCAGCTTCCATATCTTCATATGAAGCACCTGCTAATTGACCATTCAAGTGCTTAATGAAGAACTCTAAGTCCTTTTGTTCAGGATAACCGCGCAAGAAATCTCCAAACATCCTGGAACCACTACTTTTCACACCATTAAGTGCTTTTCTAAGCGCCAATACTGATTGGTACCTCTTACTTGGATTCTTATGCAAGGCTTTCATAACCACTCTCTGGAACCCCCTGGAGATGCCTCTTGACAACTTTCTAGGTGGAATAGGCTTTCTACTCACTCTTCTTTGTTTGATTATTTCCCTATCTGTGTCTTTGTCCAGCCCTTCTAAATGAGGATACTGGCCGGTGGATGCATAATAAAGGACTGCTCCTAGTGCATATATCTCAGAAAGCTCAGTGTATTCTCCACCCATTATAACCTCAGGAGCTCTTGTCCGTATAGTAGAACCTTGAGGGTCCCATATACCAAAATCTATCAGTTTGGTAGAAAAACTTTCTTCTGAGGTAGGTATAACAACAATATTATCTGCTTTTAAGTCTCCATGCAAAATTCCTTTAGAGTGGGCAACAGCAAGGGCAGAAGTTAAATCAAGGCCCATATTAATTATTGCGAGCTCTGGTATATTAGGAAACTCATTTACAACTCTTTCTAATTCTAGCCCCCTAATATATTTTTCAACTAAAACTGGAACTTCATTATTATACCTAAATGTGTTTAGTACATTAGTAGACTGCGCACTATCAATCATTGCCAATAGTCTAGCTTCATCAACCATGTTTGAGAGAGCATCATATCCGTTGTGGTCAGAAGATTTAGCAATTGTTCCTTTAATAGGACTCACTCTGTAGAATTTGAGAACTACATCCAGGTCAAATACCTCATCATGAGCCATAAAGACCTTCTTAAAACTAGATTGCCCTATCTCTCTTCCTACATAGTATCTATTTTCAGGGCCTATTCTTGTACCTTCGATGCCTCCCAATTCTTCATCTAGACTCATGCAGCCTCCCTAAACATTCTTTCAACCTGAAAATAACGGATTTTGGATGGCTGGCGCATATAGTTATCATCTAATAAAGAGAGGATAACACGCCTAAGTGGGCCTTGTACATTTTGTTTAACTTGCTTTATACAAGACCCGGATAAGCCTACTCCGAAGAACTTTGATAATTTTCTACGATAAGACTGCTCTCTGCTTGCCTTAATTCCGTCTTTAGCTTCAGGCGTATAACTCAAACCATAACCTTCGTTGAACAAGTTATGTCCAGTTACCATCTTGTACATTAACTGGCCTAAAGAAACTAAGTCGTTATTGCCCCCATAACGCCTATTTTGTTTGTATACATCGTTAGGATTCTTTGTGGCAAGCCCTAGATCTATAATTACTGCTCTATCATTTTCCCCATCAATCAATACATTTTTTTCGTGTATGTCTCTATGATAGATTCCTTTCATTCTAATGTCTAGTAAGCCTTTAAGTATATCATGACCATATTTTAGAACCTGCTCTGGGTCTAATGCTCTTTCATCTTTCAATTTTTGAGCCAAGCTTTCTCCATCTATGTACTCCAGCCTTATTCCTGCTTTGTATTTTCCACTCAACCCATCTAATTCTACATAGCCCATAGGACTTACAACATTTTTATTGGGCCAAACAGCCCAAAGAAATTCCGCTTCTTTTTCAATGTCCCTAGAAAATTTTATAGCTTGTCTGCGCTCCCTGTCCAATACTATTGCTGCATTACTACCTGTACCAATGAGTTCATAGTTTTGCATATCAGTATTTCTTAAAAATTCCATTAGGTTATTTATGCCTAAGGAAAATTCTAAGCCTCTGCTAGAATATTCTAAAGTATCAGGGTCAACGCCCAAGTCTTGTGGCTTAATACCTAAGTGATGAAGCGCAAGAATCTGAGCAGAGTTTATCATATACCACGCAGATGTCATTTGAAGGTACCATCTCGCATAACCATGCACAGCCTTAACATCACACCCAGCTTGTTCAATCTGAACAATTGACTCTGGCAAAAATCTAAGATTTTTTGATGGGCATGCTTCTAAGTCTAATGGGATATCTCTATCTGTATACTCATGAACCTTTTTTCCTGATACGCCACCACTTCTTAAAAATGCAATTTCCTTACCGTCATAAGATCCAAGTGGATATTCTAAAGTTTCTTCTAAGGTCAAGCCAGCCTCTGTCAGCCATTTTATAACTTTTGGACCACCTCTGATTTTCCTACTTTTAACAGCAGGCCAAAACTCATTTGCTTTTTCTGGTGAAACATTCCAGCCTTCAGATTCCCTGATGAGTTCTGCGCTGATGTCAGCATTATATCTATTTGCCCTAGATGGAGCTACATAAGGGGTCTGCTCAAGTAATCTAACTTCTCCCTCATCAAACCTTTCATCATATTTCCCATTAACATCTCCGTCCAGCGTCATCTATGCAGCCCCCCTAAACATTCTTTGCGCTTCATAGACTCTTTCTATAGGTGGTTGATTCCCTAAGTCATCCTTCAGAAGACCAGTTATAATTCCAGCTATTTTTGGGTCTTTTACCTTTTGCCTTACTCTTGGCAGATAATCTTGCTCTAATCCCTGCCGATTATTACTGTAGGCCATTTCTCTATCACTCTGCACTTCCTCTTTCCTTTCAATAGTCCTGCCTTGACTTTCATCATTAAACAGATTATGCCCGGTTACCATCTTATACATGAGTATTCCGAGAGCCACCAAATCATTATTCCCGCCATAGGCCCTGTTTCCAGGATATTTATCTTCGGGGTCATCAGTTGCGAAACCTAAATCGATTATAACAGCTCTGTCCTCTTCTTCGTCAATCATTATATTCCTGCCATGTATATCTCTATGATAAAGGCCTGCCTGGCGCAGTTCTAAAATTCCATCGCATATATTTGATGCATATCTTAGCGCTCGTTCCGATTCAAAGGAACCCTCTTTTCCTAGAATATTGATTAATGAATCTCCTTTTATATATTCGATTTCGAGAGCAAGGCTCTCCTGTGGCTCTCCTTTAACTCTGACAACATTTCTTGGGTTTCCATCATGAGTTCTTTGAACTCTTCTGAGTAATTCGTACTCTTCGTTTATTTCTTGTGAAAATTTCCAGGCATTACCTCCTTTTAAGAAAACAGCACCTGAAACGCCTGTACCTAATAGTTTAAGTTTAGAAGGATCTGATTGCACTTCTTTATGGCTGGTTATTCTTTTAAGTAAGTTGTAGGTTCTTTCTTTCTGGGATGGTGAGATATTGTCTGGTTTAAGTCCTATAGTATACAAGATAGACATTTCCTCGAAACTAAGTCTTTCATCATATTTATCTGCTTCATAGAGAGGGACACCATACTTAGCTAAGTAAGATATATCGTCTTCATTAAATCGTGTTTTGTAAGTACCAGCTTTTTCAGGAGGAATGTTATTTTTAACTAATGAAGCAATGACCCACCCCCTAAGCTCTTGATCATATCTATCAGCCAATTCAGCAGAAACTCCAGCTTCAAATAAACCTCTAATATCCATAGGAAAAAACCTATTATCATATTTATTTGCCTGTTCTGGACTACAGCCAATTTTAACTAAGTCAGCAATGTCAAATGCGTTAAACCTTTCTTGGTATCTATCTGCTCCTTCAGGAGAAACTTCAGCTTTAACTAGTTCAACAACACCTTCATCTGAAAATCTGGGATTATACTTATTAGCTTCCTCAGGAGAAACCCCTAACAAAACTAAACTAGCTACTTGCTCATCTTTAAATCTCTCATCATACCTATCAGCCTCCTCAGCAGAAACCCCAGCTTTAACTAATGTAGGAATGACTATCCCACTAAAGCGCGGCCTGTACGTTTTTGCTAGCTCTGGAGAAATTTTACCCTTAACTAAACTTGCAATCCCCTTACCGCTAAACCGTGCATACCTATCAGCCTCTTCAGGAGAAACATTAGCTTTAACTAAATCAGCAATGTCAGATGCACCAAATCTTGCATGGTAACTGTTAGCTTTTTCAAAGGATACCTCTTCAGAAAATAAAAATGCAATGCCATGTCCATTAAAGCGGCTATTGTACCTGCGCGCCTCTTCAGGAGAAACATCATTTTCGGATAATCTAACAATTTCATCTGTATTAAACCTAGTATCATATTCGTGCGATTTTCTAGCTGAAACATTAACCTTAGCTAATTCAGCAATTGCCCACCCTCCAAAACGAGGGTCATACTCATTTGCCTGCTCTGGTGTTATACCAGCACCAACTAAAATTCCAACTTCACTTCCACTAAATCTCGAATCATACCTATCAGCCTCTTCAGGAGAAACCCCTGCTTTAAACAATATAGCAATGGTAGAACCACTAAAACGAGTATCAAATTCATCTGCTTTCTCAGGAGAGACTCCAGCTTCAAATAAGTCAACGATATCACGACTTCTAAATCTAGCCCTATATTCATCTGCTTTACCAGGAGAAACTCCTGCTCCAACTAATATAGTAATATCACTCCCACCGAATCTAATATCATATCTGTTGGCTTCTTCAGGAGAAACATTAGCAGTGAATAAAGAATGAGCATCATACGAACCAAATCTTCCGCCGTACTGCCTGGTAACATCATCATCTAGCGTCATCTTTCCACCTTAGAAAACTCCCTCACAGCTTCCTCTACAACATGACTCTTATTCCTAAATTTACCTTTTCTAAGAATTTCCCTGATCTTGACTATGGTCTCTTCATCAAGTGAAACACTGATTATATGCTTCATAATTCTTAATAAGAATTATTAATGATTTATAAATCTTTCTATTATTTTACTCCTATCAAGTAATAACATAGTAAGCAGGCTTCCGTAACCCTTCCAATTCCAACAGAAACCTTTATATAAAATATATAATTACATTTATCCTATGGAAGATGTAAAACACAGCTGCGGAATAGCAGCGTCTTACCTAAAGGAAACTATACCTGATGCTGATAAAAAAGCCTTATTCTATCTTTATCGAATGTTGCTGAACCTTCAGAATCGAGGGCAGTTATCTGCAGGGTTTACTACATACAGCAGAAAAAGAAAGCAGCTGATTGATACGTACAAAAACCTCGGTCATGTTAATGAGGTGTTTAAGACCAATGATATCCATAAGAGCGTTAATTTGTTCAAGAAATATGCAGGCAACAAGGCTATTGGCCATGTAAGGTATGCAACTTCAGGTGTTGAAGACAAGACCTATGCACAGCCATTTGAACGGCATCATGGCAGGATGTGGAAATGGTTCAGTTTCTGCTTTAATGGAAATCTTGTAAACTTCCCTAAGCTGAAGAAAACCCTTATGGAGAAAATCCATTACCATATAATCCATGACACAGACACAGAGATAATGATGCATTATATTGCAAGGCAATTACGCGGAGGAACAAAGCCGGATATTGCTGATGTGTTTGCAAGATTAGTTGGCAAGTTTGATGGGGCTTATAATGTAGCTTTTATGAACGCATTTGGCGACCTGGCTGTTTTAAGGGACCCAATGGGCTTCAGGCCTTTATGTTATCATATTGAGGGGGATAAATTATTGGTTGCTTCTGAGAGCAATGCAATACAGAACTGCGGCTTCTCGGACATAAAGTCATTAGAGCCAGGGAAGATAATCACAGTGCAGGACGGCCACGTAGAAATCAGGAGATGTGCAAAATGCAGAAGAAAAGCCCACTGCATGTTTGAATGGGTTTATTTTGCAAATGTCAGCTCTGTTCTTGACGGAAGGTCTGTTTATGTAACAAGAACCCAGTTAGGAAAAGAGCTTGCAAGGCTTGAGACAGAGAAAATCACAAAAGACCATATAATCGTTCCTGTTCCTGATACTGCTAAGGCTGCGGGAGATGCAATGGCTTATGAGCTTGGCGTTCCATCCCAGGAAGGCTTGGTAAGGAACAGATATATTGGAAGGACTTTCATAGAGGGTGTTGAAAAAAGAGAAGGCAAAGTAGAGAATAAGTATACTGCAATAAAGAACATATTGAAGGACAAGAAGGTCATACTTGTTGATGACAGTGTTGTTAGAGGCGCAACTTGCCAGGAGATTGTAAGATATTTAAAAGAAAAGGGCAGAGCGAAAGAGGTTCATCTCAGGGTTTCATGCCCTCCTATAAAGGCGCCTTGCTTTTACGGCATTGATATGTCAACTATTGGTGAGCTTTTACTGCCTGGATATGAAAAGCCGATTGACCCGGAGAAAACATCACAAAAGATTTTGGATAAGATTGCTAAAGACATAGGTGCTGATTCTTTTATTTATAACACAATACCTGGACTTGTAAGGGCAATAGACATTCCAAAGAAGGATTTGTGTATGGCTTGTTTGACTGGAATTTATCCAACTCCTGGAGGAAAGAAATTATATTCCAGTGCATTAAAGGATTTTAAGAAAGGCAAGAAGGAAGATATAAGGAGTTATGAGAGGGAGTGTTGATTATTCTTCAAGCATCTTCTGTTCGAGCTTTATTTTGTTGGTAACCCCATAAGGGTATTTACTGACAACATTTAGAGATTCTAATCTTTTAACTATCCTATGTACCTTTACTTTTGACAGCTTTGTTCTCCTTACAATCTCAGACTGGGTTAATTCACCGTCATACTCTTCCAATACCTTAATTACATTTTTCTCTTCAGGAGTAAGCATAGTATCCATCACACTCTTGGTAAGCTCTTTTTTCTCCTTTTTCCTAAGCAAGTCCATAATAGTAAAGCCTGCTAATGAAGATATCACTAAGCCTAAAGATGAGGCAAAAATCAGCATAGGGTATTCCCTTTGCGGCCTATAGGCGTTTCTGGGGCTGCCAGGCATCCTACTTATATTGAGTGAATCATTCATTGGACCATTAAATGGCATTCTCTGAAATCTCGCAAAAGAATACACTTCGTAAACTAACAGGACTAATGATATTCCTGCATAGACAAAGCATATTATCATAATGATATTTTGAATCAACTTTCTTTTTTCCATTTTCTTGTTTCACTTATCCTGAAACGTTTCACATGGTTTCGTTTCACTTCGTTTCATGAAACATTTAAATATGGTTTCGTTTCACTTCGTTTCATAGGAGCGTGGAGGGCTTTATAAAACTATCTGGGAGAAACAGAAATGAGGGGCCTCGATGGCAAAGACAGAATGAAAGACATAATAATCCGATTAGAAAATGTGAGCAAGATTTACCAAATGGGTGATGTAGAGGTTCCTGCATTAAAGGAGGTTAGTCTAGAAGTCAAAAGAGGCGAGTTCCTAGCTATATCTGGACCTAGCGGTTCTGGAAAAAGCACTATGATGAACTTAGTTGGCTGCCTGGACTTACCCACTAATGGAACAATTTTCTTGGATAATGAGAATATTGCAAACCTAAGAGAATCAAGTTTATCCCAGATAAGGGGAAAGAAGATTGGTTTTATTTTCCAGCAGTTTAATCTTTTACCAACATTAACTGCTTTGGAAAATGTTATGCTTCCTCTCGAGTTACAAGATGTTGATTCAAAAACAGCAAAAGGAAAAGCTTTAGCAGTGCTTAAGATGGTTGGCCTAGGAGACAGAGTTGATCATTTACCAACCCAACTATCTGGCGGGCAACAGCAGCGTGTTGCAATATCAAGGGCTTTATCAATTGATCCTGATATAATTCTTGCAGACGAGCCTACAGGAAACCTGGATAGCAAGACTGGAGAGTTTATTATGGAATTCCTAAGCAGGATACATAGGGATAAGAAAAAGACAATAATCATGATAACCCATGATCTTCATTTAGTCAAACGGGCTGAAAGGGTCGTTTACCTAAAGGATGGGAAGATTGAGAAAATTATACATAAAGATGAGGCAGGAGGTGCTGAAAAATGAGAAAAATAATTGTTTGGACTGTATTGTTGGTTTTTTGCATGAACCTAGTGTATGGCGGTTCTGAGGTTGTTAGTGTAACCTTGCTGGGCCAGGACCCAGATCCTGCTGGAGCAGGAGAAGTCACCAAGTTAAGGTTTAATGTTGCAAACCTGGGGGATAGTGTGATTGATGGTTTAGAAGTGGAACTCCTTCCTAAATACCCATTTAGCAAGATGAATGGAGAAGAATATGTCAAGGTAATTCCCCAGCTGTCTGGATATCCTTACACAGCAAAATACCAGGTTTTGGTTGACAGGGATGCTTTAGAGGCAACAAATGAAATAGATGTAAGATACAGGATAGGTCCTGAAGGTTCCTGGGGCCGTAAAACATTTGAGATTGATGTTGATGATATTCAAACAGGCTTTGACCTTGTTGTTCAGGAAATAGCTGGAGACGAGGTTTCAGTTGCTATCGCAAACATCGGAAAGAATGTTGCTTACTCAACAATTGTCAGGGTTCCTGAGCAGGATTCCTATGAAACAACAGGCACCTCAGGCCAAATGATAGGAAACCTGGATGATGGCGATTACACTTTAGTTACTTTCCAGATTACCAAGAAGAGAGGAGCTTCAGCAGATGATCCCCTTAAGTTCAGGATAGATTACACAGACGAGATTGGGGAAAGAAGGACTGAAATAAAAGAGGTTCCTTTTGAGCTGGGAGGTTCTGCATCGGCTCTTCCGCAAGGAACTGACTTTGAAGCAATGAGAGCCGCAAGGCAAGGACAACTGCAGCAGACAAAATTCTACCAGCAATGGTGGTTCTGGGGGGTTATAATCGTAGCTGCATTCATTGGCTGGAAAGCATACAAGAAACACAAAAAGAAGAAGTGAAGAATAGATGAAGATTAAGAAATCTCTGCAGTTAGCATTGAATATCCTGGTGCATAGCAAGCTAAGAAGCTGGCTGACTATAATTGGCATTATAATAGGGATTGCAGCTATTGTTTCAATTGTTTCAATAAGTGAAGGAGCCCAGCAGCAGATGGAGGAAAGGTTTGGAGAACTTGGAGCTGATATAATAACTGTAAGCCCTGGATTTTCAAGGGCTATGGGTTTTATGAGGATGCGGGAAGGAGGATCATCTTCTTCAAGTAGTGTACAGAAAAACCTGACAAGCAAGGATGTGCTTGTTTTGAAGACAATCCCCCATATAAAAACTGTAATGGGCACTGTATCAGCAAGAGGCGAGCTTAAGTACCTAGGCAAGAGCGGAGAACAGTCAATCACTGGAGTAGACACTTTAGTCTGGAAAGACTTGGTTACTGATGCGCTTGAATCAGGCAGATACCTTACAAAATCAGATACTTATTCTGTTGTTGTAGGATATGATATCGCAAACACATTCTTTGACAAGACTGTGCAGATAAACAGGCAGATTTCAATCGAAGACAGAATATTCAAGGTTGTAGGAATATTCAAAGAAGGAGAAAATGATAGGGCAGTAATAATCCCCATAGATGTTGCTAGAGACATTCTAGAAGATGTTGGAGATAAAAAGTTGAATTCAATAACAGTCAAAGTTGAAGATGTTGAATTAGTTGATGAGACTATTGAAAATATAGAGAAGAAACTGATGATGTCCAGAGGTATCTTGCGTGAAGACAAGAAAGACTTTAGTGTTTCTTCTGTGAAAGAATTGCAGGAAACAATATCTGAGACATTAAGGACAATGGCTATCTTCTTAGGCGCTATAGCTGCTATCTCTTTGGTGGTTGGTGGCATAGGAATTTCAAACACAATGTTTACCTCTGTCCTTGAGAAGACAAAGGAGATTGGAGTGATGAAAGCCATTGGTGCTAGAAATAGAGACATACTGTTTGTATTCCTCCTCAATTCAGGTATGATCGGCTTTGTTGGCGGAGTTGGCGGAGTTATTTTAGGCTCAGTTGCTTCGGGCGCAATAAGCGGTTTGGCTGGAGGCGCAGGGGGAAACGGGATGATGAGGGTATTTGGCGCTACTGCCTTAACTCCGGAACTTTTGATATTTGCATTTGCCTTTTCAATAATTGTTGGAATGGTTGCAGGAGCAATTCCTGCTTATTCAGCTTCGAGGCTGAAGCCAGTAGACGCGCTTAGATACGAGTAAATTACTCATACTCGATAGTCCCTGGCGGTGCTGAGAAATCAGAGACACTAAAAAAATGCTTTGCATTTTTTTGCATCTCTTAGAAATCTTTGATTTCAAAGAGATTTCTGGCACCACGCCGGCTTATTCATATTCAATCGTGCCTGGAGGCTTCTGTGTTATATCATAAACAACTCTGTTCACACCCTTAACCTCATTAATAATTCTGTTGGAAATCTTCTCAAGAATATCATTTGGTATTTTTGCCCAGTCAGCTGTCATCGCATCCTTGGAAGTTACAGCACGAAGGGATATAACATATTCATAAGTTCTTGCGTCGCCCATTACACCGACTGTTTTGACAGGGAGTAAAGCTGCAAAAGCCTGCCAAATCTTGTCATACTGCTTTGATTTTTTTAATTCAAGCATGTAGATATGGTCTGCTTCCTTCAGAATTCTTAGTCTTTCAGCTGTTATCTCCCCTAAAATCCTTATTGCCAAGCCAGGCCCTGGGAATGGATGCCTGTAGAGAATCTCTTTGGGGAGCTTTAACTGCTTACCTAAAGCCCTTACGCCGTCTTTGTAAAGCTCTTTTAATGGCTCTATGACCTTAAATCCCATCTTTTCAGGCAGCTCTATGTTGTGGTGGCTTTTGATTTTTGAGGCCTGCTTGTTTGGCTGTGCGGATTCAATCCTGTCTGGGTAGATAGTTCCCTGGCCGAGAAATCTTACTTTTTTGTATTTCTTCCTTAGTTGTTTTGCCTTGTTCTCAAAGACCTCAATGAATGTATGGCCGATTATTTTCCTCTTTTTCTCTGGGTCAGTAACCCCCTTAAGCTTTTTTAGGAAAACACTGCTTGCGTCAACATACTCAACCTTTAAACCAAAATTCTTATAGCGTTTCCTGACTATTTTCA
>JAHWIC010000048.1 GCA_019322805.1 Candidatus Woesearchaeota archaeon
GTCATAGTCCTTGGCTCAGGTGCTTATCGCATTGGCAGCTCTGTTGAGTTTGACTGGTGCTGTGTCAGCACAGTCTTGGCTTTAAAGAAACTTGGCTTTAGAACATTAATGATAAACTACAATCCTGAAACAGTAAGCACTGATTATGATATCTGCGACAAGCTATACTTTGATGAGCTGAGCTTTGAGGTTGTTACTGATATTTATGAGAAAGAAAATCCCCTGGGAATAATAATCTCTATGGGCGGCCAGATACCAAACAACATAGCAATGAAATGCCACAAAGCTGGTGTTAAGATTCTGGGCACATCACCCTTATCAATTGATAATGCAGAAAACAGGCATAAGTTCTCTGCCTTACTGGATAAGCTGAAAATTGACCAGCCTGCATGGAAAGAACTAACCAATATAAGAGAAGCAAGAAAGTTTGCACGCAAGGTTGGCTACCCAGTGCTTGTAAGGCCAAGTTATGTATTGAGCGGAGCAGCAATGAATGTGGCTTTAACAGAGCAGGATTTGGTAGCTTATCTCAAGAAAGCTGCGGATGTTTCTGAAGAATATCCTGTTGTGATTAGCAAGTTCATAATAAATGCAAAAGAGATTGAGATAGATTCAGTTGCTGATAAAGGAAAGCTTGTTGTATGGGCTATCTCAGAGCATGTCGAGAATGCCGGTGTACATTCTGGCGATGCAACTATGGTGCTGCCTGCTCAAAGTACATATATTGAGACGATAAAGAGAATAAAGATAATCGCAAGGCAGATTGCAAGCTCTCTTAATATAACAGGCCCTTTCAATATACAGTTCATAGCAAAAGGCAATGACGTTAAGGTTATTGAATGCAACCTAAGGGCATCAAGAAGCTTCCCATTTGTCTCAAAGGTCTCGAAAGTAAACTTTATTGACCTTGCAGCAAAGGCAATAATGAAACAAAAGTATGAAAGGCCTCATGTGCCTATCTTAGAGCTTGAGTATGTGGGGGTTAAAGCGCCTCAGTTCTCGTTCTCAAGATTAAAGGGAGCAGATCCTGTATTGAGTGTAGAGATGGCATCAACAGGCGAGGTTGCCTGCTTAGGTGACGACATTGAAGAAGCATTCCTTAAATCACTAATATCCACTGGAATCAGGATCCCAAGAAAGAATGTCCTTGTAAGTATATCAGGCGATGAGAACAGGTTTAGGCTGATTAAATCAATAATGGCTTTGCAAAGAAGAGGCTTTAAACTCTACGCAACTGAGCATACATCACAATTCCTTAACAAGCATAATGTAAGAAATACAATGATATACAAAGCACATAATGTACATAAGAAACTCAATATTATTAATTTGTTAGAACAGGGGCAAATAGACCTGGTTATAAACATACCTGAAGATGGCTATAACAAGATACAGCTTGAGGATGAGTACGAGATAAGAAGAAAGGCTGTTGACTTTGGCATTCCTTTGCTAACCAACCTGCAGATTGCAAGGCTCTTTATCCATTCAATAATAAAATATAAAGTGACTGACCTAAAGGTAAAAAGCTGGGATGAATACGACCACAATATATGACGCTTATAAAACTAAAGATTTATAAACTTTCAGCCTCTAAATGAGGTTGAAAAAGGGGGTAATTAAATGAATTTCAAAGGACGAGATATTATATCTATTAGGGACTTTTCTAAAGAGGAACTGCTTTACGTTTTAAAGATTGCAAAGAAGATGGAGGGTGACTCCTACAGCAATCTCTTAAAAGGAAAGGTTCTTGCAACCTTGTTCTTTGAGCCTTCTACCCGTACAAGGCTAAGCTTTGAAACAGCTATGCACCGTCTTGGTGGAAGCGTGATAGGATTTGCGCAACCAGAGGTAAGTTCGGTAAAGAAAGGCGAAACAATTTGGGACACTATAAAAACAGTTAATGAGTATGTAGATGTTATTGTACAAAGGCATCCAATAGAAGGAGCAGCCAGGTTGGCTGCAGAATCAGCTTCTGTACCTGTGATTAATGGAGGTGATGGTGCTAACCAGCACCCCACTCAGACCCTGCTTGACTTATACACCATTAAGAAAAACAAAGGAAAGCTTGAGGGCTTAAATGTTGGTTTTCTTGGAGATTTAAAGTATGGAAGAACTGTGCACTCATTAGCTGCTGCACTTAGCCATTTCAAAACAACAATGTATTTTATCTCGCCAGACGCTCTTAAGATGCCTAAGTCAGACTTAGATTTGTTAGACCAAAGAAAGATAAAATATTATGAGACAAATAGCCTAACTAATGTAGCTAAGAACCTTGATGTTCTGTATGTTACAAGGATACAAAAAGAACGTTTCCCTGACGTGATGGAATACGAGAAATATAAGAATGTATATCACCTTGACAAATCACTTCTAAAGAATATAAAGAAAGATCTCAAGATAATGCATCCTTTGCCAAGGGTTGGCGAGATAAGCCCTGAACTTGATGATACTCCACATGCAGTCTATTTCCAACAGGCTGGGAACGGAATACCTGTGAGAAAAGCTTTATTGGCTTTGGTGCTGGGGAAGATAAAATGAAACTTAAAGTAAGTGCAATAAGGGAAGGAACTGTAATAGATCATATCCCAGCAGAGAATGTTTTCAAAGTAGTTGATATCCTTGATTTAAAGAAGCATGATAATATAGTCTCAGTAGCTACAAATCTCCAAAGCAAGACAGCAGGGAAAAAAGGGATAGTAAAGGTTGGCGGTAAAAGCCTTACCGAAGCTGAGGTTAATAAGATTTCGATAGTTGCTCCCAAAGCTACTATAAACATCATAAAGGATTACAAGGTAAAGAAAAAAGAGAAAGTAAAGCTGCCTGAAGAATTTATTGGTGTTCTCAAATGTTCAAATCCTAAATGCGTAACCAATGCAGAAACAGTAGAAACAAAGTTTAGTGTTGAGAGTAAGGAGCCTCTTAAGGTGAGATGCTATCATTGCGAACGTACAATGAAATCACCTAACATAGAATTACTTTAATCATGCTGTCCGATGTTACAAACAAAAATATGCAAAGTTAGATTAGAGAATCCTACAGTCCTTGCTTCTGGTATTCTTGGTGTTTCTGGAAAACTAATGGTCAGGGCTGCACAGAATGGAGCTGGAGCTGTAACAACAAAATCGGTGTTTGTTAATGAGCGGGAAGGCCATCCAAACCCAACTGTTCTTGCTGGAAAAGACTTTCTTATAAATGCTGTTGGCTTGTCCGGGCCTGGTGTTGAGGGAGAGTCAGAAGAGATCAGATACATAAAGAAAAACACAAAAGCACCAGTTATTGCAAGCATTGCAGGCGGAACTGTTAAAGAGTTTGGTGCTGTTGCCAAAAAGATCTCTCTTGCTAAGCCTGATTTGATTGAGGTAAACATATCCTGCCCTAATGTTGAGGCTGAGTTTGGAAAGCCCTTTGGAACTGATGCTAAGGTTGCTGCAAAAGTTACTGAAACAGTTAAGGAAAACACAAGCATTCCTATAATCGTCAAACTAACGCCTAATGTAGAGGATATCGCTTCAATAGCAAAAGCTGTTGAAAATGCAGGAGCTGATGCAGTATCTGCAATAAACACAGTTGGTCCTGAGAGAATAGTTGATACAATAACAGGAAAGCCGTTCTTAGCAAACAAATCAGGAGGCATCTCCGGCCCAAGGATATTTCCCATTTCAACAAGGATGGTAAAACAGATTTACAGAACTGTAAAGATTCCTATAATAGGCATGGGAGGAGTCACCTACGGCAAAGATGCTGTTAAGATGATCAAGATGGGCGCCTGTGCTGTAGGGGTTGGCTCAGCAGTTTATTTCAGAGAGATTGATGTTTTTAAAAAAATCTGTGACGAAATGAGACTGATTATGAAGAAAGAAGGCTTTAAGTCAATAGATGAAATGGTTGGAAGAGGTAATGAATAAAAAAGGATCATTAAAAAATAATCAATTTGAAAAATCAATGGAAACAAAAAATCAATCCGATTTTTGCTTTATGTAAAGGTTAAGGCAAAAATCATCCGCTGTACTTCCTTTGTACACTAGCTAAAAGGAAGATGTGCAGATGAAAATTCCTTTATTGCGGTGAAGAAAGGAATTTTGGGATTGTGTATAAATTATGAAATAATTTACTACACTAGAAAAATGCGTTAGCATTTTTCGTTGATTCATCGTTATCAAATAATGATTTAAGGTGATAAGAACAACCAAAAGCGCAACTGATTGTGATAGATGAAATTTAACTTAATGATTGTTTAAAGTGATAAGACAACCAATTAAAAATGAAAGACTTCCCAAAGACTGTTAAAATAACCAAAGTAGTAAAAGAGAACTATAAGGTCAAAACCTTTTACTTAGACATTAACCTTAAAGCAAAACCAGGGCAGTTTGTCATGGCCTGGATTCCTGGTGTTGATGAAAAGCCGTTTACACTCTCATCAATCGCTCCTGTTGCAATAACAGTTGAAGAAAAAGGGAAGTTTACTTCAAGAATGTTCAAGCTTAAAGAGGGAGACTCTGTTGGAATAAGAGGCCCATATGGTCATGGTTTTTCAGCCAAACCAAATGCATGCATTGTTGCTGGCGGCATGGGAATTGCTCCT
>JAHWIC010000030.1 GCA_019322805.1 Candidatus Woesearchaeota archaeon
TTCTTCACAACACCAGCCTCAATACAATTCTTTCCATACTCAGCCCCATTACAATGCACATTTGGCTTTATTATTGATAATAGCTTTCTAGGATCTTTTTCACCATATATTGTAACATAATCAACCATTTCCAAAGCAGACAAAACCTCAGCCCTGTTCATTTGGTTATTTATCGGCCTTTTTGGCCCTTTGTTAAGTTTTACAGACTTATCAGAATTCAAACCAACAATTAAAATATCTCCTTGTTTTTTTGCCTCTCCCAAAAACTTAATGTGCCCAACATGCAGAATATCGAAACAGCCATTACAAGTGACTATTTTCTTGTCTTGTTTTTTTAATCTGCTAACTAAGCCCTTCAGTTTATTTCTCGGTATTATTTTTTTGTTCATTTTATTATAAATTTTACAGCCTCCAAAAAACTTTCTGTAACTAAATCAGGCTTAATGTCTACCAGTTCAGCCTTATGCTTTTTTCCATGTCCAGTCAGCATATATATGGCTTTGCATCCAGCTGTTTTTCCCATCTTTATATCGTGAGGATGGTCGCCAATTACCCATGATTCTTTTAAATCAATATTAAATTCATCTACTGCTTTATTTAACAACTTTATGCTTGGCTTTCTGCAATCACACTTATCATCTGGATGGTGCGGACAATAATATGTTTTCTCTATTTTTATTCCGCATTTTTTTAATTCATCTACTAAGTGGTTATTAAAGTTATGAAAATCGTCTTCGCTATAATAGCCCCTTCCAATGCCGGATTGGTTTGTTATTATGATTAGCTTAAAATCCTTCAATAATTTAAGTCCTTCAATGACCCCAGGAAATAATTTGAAATGCTCTACCTTATGAACATAACCAGGATCTTCATTCAAAACACCATCTCTGTCCAAAAACACTGCCTTATTCATTTTCCAAGCTTTCTTTTATCTCCTCTACTGATACCGCCGATGTGCCTACCTTTCCAACAGTAATTCCTGCAGCATGGTTTGCTATTATTGCAGCTTCTTTTGTTGTTGCACCAGAAGCAAGAGCTAATGTAAGTGCTGCTGCAACCGTATCACCAGCACCAGTTACATCATAAACTTCTTTTGCCTTTGTAGGAATATGTGTAACCCCCCCATCTTTCTCAAAAAGAGACATCCCCTTTTCTCCCTTTGTTATTAGTATCGCTGAATTCAGTTTCTCGAGCAATTTATTGCCTACTTTCACCATATCTTCATCGGACTTTACTTCAATCCCCACCATACTTGATGCCTCTTTATGATTTGGCGTTATCAAGGTAGCTCCCTGGTAAAGAGCCATATGTTTTGGCTTCGGGTCAACAACTAATATCTTGTTTTTATTTTTTACCAGCTCTGTAAGATTTTTCATTAGCTTCTCTGTTACAACTCCTTTAGCATAATCTGATACAATAACAGCATCAATCTCATTTATTTTTTGATTGACAAAATCTATAATTTTCCCCCCAATCAATTCATTTGCACCATCCACTTTCTCGTAGTCAACCCTTAATAATTGCTGGCCCATAGCAAGAATCCTTACTTTTTGTATAGTTGGCTTTGTTTCATCGTTGAAAATTCCATCCACATTAATATTTCTTCTAGTGAATTCACGAAAAAGAATGTCTCTTGTATTATCCTTACCAACAATTCCTACCATAAATGAGCTTCCACCTAAAGCAGACAGGTTATTTGCAACATTAGCCGCACCTCCTGGAGCAAAACCCTCAGAAGTTACTTTAACAACCTGAACGGGTGCCTCTGGACTTATCCTAGAAACATCACCCACGATATACTTATCCAGCATAACATCTCCAATAACCAAAACCTTCTTATTCTTGAATTGTTCAATTATTTTAAGTAATTTTTCTTTATCCATACAACCACCGCATATAATCTTTTATTGCATCTTTTAATAACCATTTTGCTTTAAACCCTAAAAACTTCTCAGCTCTTGTTGTATCTGCTTGTGTATGATTTTGATAAGTCCTTGGGTCATAAGGCGTATCAAAATATTCTGGCTCAAGATTAGTTCCTAAAACTTCATTTAAGACTTTGACAAGCTCATTAAAGCTTGTCGCAATTCCAGTTCCAACATTATAAACTCCGCTCTTTCTGGCATCTAAAGCCTTTATTGTAGCATCAACAGCATCCTTAACATAAATATGGTCTCTTTTTTGTTCTCCCATCTTAAAGATCTTTGGCCTCTTTCCAGATTTCATCTGTTTTGATAGATGATAAACCATAGACGCAGGCCTTCCTTTAAGCGCTTCTCTTGAACCAAATACATTAAAGTACCTTAACCCCACAATATGCATATCACCAAAATGATGAGAAGCCATCTCATCCATAATAAGCTTTGATTGCGCGTAAGCGCTCATTAATTCCTTAGGCTGCTCTTCCTTTTGTGGAGCAGGACCATTTCCATACAAGCTGCCAGTAGATGCATAGATTAACTTTGCATTATTCTTCTTTGCCAGCTCTAAGATAAACCTGAACCCCTGAACGTTTTGTCTGATAGTTTCTTTATCATCCGGGAACCTAGGATCAGTTATTGCTGCTTGATGAAATATAATATCAAATTTACCATCTATATTAAATGGTCTAGACAGGTCCATATCAAGTACTTTTCCTTTGAAGCCCCCTATATTCTCCTTATGGCCAGAGCTGAAATTGTCTGCTATAATTACTTCGTATCCTTGTTTTTCTAACTCTAAAGCGAGGTTGCTCCCTATAAAACCGGCTCCACCCGTCACCAATACCCTCATTTCAGTTCCCTCTCAATCAATTCACATATTATATGTAAAATCATTATATGAGACTCCTGTACTCTAGGTGTGTTATTGCATGGAACAACTAATTCAACATCCGCCATTCCTTTAAGTTTTCCCCCATCTTTACCGAGTAAAGTAACAGTTTTTATCCCCAGCCCTTTTGCCTTTTCTAAGGCCTTTATAACATTGGCTGAGTTTCCGCTAGTGCTTATACCAATTAAAACATCACCTTTTTGACCTAAAGCCTCCACCTGTCGCTCAAAAATAGTTTCAAAGCTGTAATCATTAGACCAAGCAGTCAATATAGAAGTATCAGTTGTAAGCGCAATGCATGGAAGCGCTTTTCTCTCAAGCTTAAACCTGCCAACAAGTTCTCCAGCAAGATGCTGTGCATCAGCAGCAGAACCGCCATTGCCGCAAACCAATACTTTTTTATTACTCTTCAACGAATCTGCAATAAGATTTGCAGCATCTTGTATTCTACCTGGCAAGGTTTCAGATACCTTTTTCTTAACATCTATACTTTCATCAATCGTCCTTTTTATATCATCAATCATATTATCACCTAGTATGAACTTTTCATACCTAGTTAACTACAGCTTATTTATAAATCTTTCGGTTTTGTGACTAATCAACTCAAAATCGAAAGATTTAAATAGTAATACCTATTCATACCTTTTATGGCTAAGCAAAAGATCGCTATAAGCGTTGATAATTCTCTACTTAATGTTGTGGATAGTAAAGTTGATGGTTCTGTGATTAGGTCCAGAAGCCAGGCAATTGAATATTTCCTTAAAAAGGGCTTAACAGAGGAGTCAATAACAACTGCTGTCCTCTTATTAAAAGGAACACAACAACATGTAGCATTAAAAAATTTTAAGGGGAAAACCCTCATAAAGAACCAGATTGAGTTCTTCTCTAATAATGGAATAAAGAAAATCTACCTTATAACCCAAAGCCCAAAGAAAGAATTAAGGGAGGAATTAATTGATACAAATGTGGAGATTATTGAAAAAGACTCTAAAGGAAACGCACTAGCTCTTCTAGCACTTAAAGGGAAGATAAAAAGCAACTTTATTGTCATGTCTGGGGATACATACAACAATTTTGATTTGATAAAGATGGTAAACAAGCATCTTTCCCTCAATAAGCTAGCAACGATGGGTTTAATGACTAGGGAAAAGGCCTCTGCTTATGGTACCGCAATACTTGATGGAGATTTGATAATAGACTTCCAGGAAAAAACAAAATCATTAAGCTCTCATATTGTAAATGCAGGGATATATATCTTTAAGCCAGAAATCTTTGAGTTAATCCAAGGAAACTCTTTAGAAAGAGATTTGTTTCCTAAGCTGGCCAAGATAAAAGAATTGGTTGGGTTTTTTACTTATGGTGAATATGAACACTTTACCTAGAATAAATTATAATAATTTGCTAACCGCTTTCATCACATCGTCAACTTCTATAGCATTCATGCATTTCTGATAATTTCCGCTTCTTTTCATAAACAAACAGTCAGGAACTCGCCCTTTATGCACATTAATGCACGGACTATACTCACATACCTTTCCTTCGTATATTGAAATATTTTTTTTACCAAATGGACCAAATCTTACTGGCAAATTTGGTCCAAACAAGCCCATTGTCTTAATTCCTTGAGCTGCTGCCATATGCATAGGTCCTGTATCATTTGATATGAAAAGTTTGCACTTTTCTATTAAATAAAAAGTCTGCTTCAGGCTTATCCTCCCTGCAAGATTAAATGACTTATTCTTCATAGAATCCTGCACATTTCCTATGAGGTTCCTTTCATCGCCTGCTCCAATAAAGATTACTTTTGCATGATATTTCTCGATCAGCTTATCAGCTACTTTTGCAAACCTATTTCCTGACCATATTCTTGATTTAGCAGATTCAGCAGCGCCAGGTGCAATTCCGATAATCAAATCCTTTTTTGAAATCTTTAGTTTATTTAATAAGGCCTCAACTACTTGTCTATCCTTTTGGCTTACTTTCAACTTTTCCAAACTAATAACCTCGGATTTGATTCCAAGCTTTTTTACTAAATCCAAAAAAGTCTTGCTCACATGTTGCTTATCATCATATTTTACCTTATCGGTATAAAGTAATGACCTAACTCCATGAGAATAACCAACCGTTTTTTTGCCTACAAATAATGCAATTATCGCGGAAATATTCAAGTATTCTTCCATATCAACAACCAAATCAAACTTTCTATGATTGTTAATAATAAATTTAATTATAGAAAATACACCAAGATCAATAAGCTCTAATTTATTATAACCCTCAAAGCTTTCATAAACATCTTTATTGCGCTGTGTAGCAAGTATAGAAATCTTAGCTTTTGGAAATTTCAATCTTAAGGCGTTTATAGCTGGAAGTGTAAGGATTGTCTCTCCAATACCCCAGAATTGGATAACAAGAATATTTTTTATATCTGGTGGAGTTTTTTTTCTGAAAAGATTAATTAGCCCTAATATGAGACATAAAACATTTCCAATATATCTGTCAATAAACTTTATAATTCGTACTCCCAAGAACTTCACCTCTATTTTTTCTTGGATTTTCTTAAATCCATTTCAATCTTATCGAGTCTCTCTAATATCTCCCTAAAATACGGGTTCCGCTTGGCAGTTTCCCTTGACTCTTCTCTATAAAATCCGGCCCGGTCTTCAAGATATCCAAATAGTATCATCAACAAGACAACTGCAACATAAATCGGGATGAACCAAGCAGTTATATATATCTTAATTCCATAGTCCTGCAATTTTGAAAGAACAAGGAATAAAATCATGCCTGAGTTTATCATTGCAACCCACGACATAGTGCGTTGTATCCAAAGCTTACTGTATATTAGAACCTTCCTAAATGAAAAAAATAGCTTTAGGATCATTTTCTCCTTTCGATAGCAATCTTTCTGACTATTTCTTCAAGTTTGTTCTGGTTTTTCCTTACGATGGTGTAAGTGTAAAACAAAGATCCAATCAAAAACATAAAACCCAATATTATAAAGAAATCCATAGTCCTAACTAAGCTTAAGGATTTCACTATTGGGTCTAATATTTGAGGGAATACAGCCACAATTATAAATAATATCCAAAGCGCTAACCAAAAGCTGTATTCTTTTGTTGTGAGTTCTCTCCTTTTATGATGCAGAAAAGTGTAATATATCATAAAAATACCAAATAAAGAGCCTAAAATTTGTATTCCTAAAACCATTTTCTCACCTTAAAAAATTTATTTTTTAAGGCACCAGAAATTTTTAATTTCTCAGTGCCTTGTTAGTTTCCACCAAACCATATTTAACACAATCTTGACACCATCTAAAATCGTTGTTCCTTTATACTTGTCAGAGTATATCGTCTGTATCGGGATTTCCTTGTATTTCAGCCTCTTTTTGCCGACATTTGCTATTATCTCTGACTCTAGGCTATAGTCGCTAGCTTCCCATTTAATCTTCTTATAAGCCTTTCTTGTAAATGCCCTATAACCGCACTGGGTGTCTCTTAAGCTAAGGTTATATAATAAGTTTGTGGCTTTGTTGATAAACCAATTACCATACCTGAGGATTAATGGCATTTGTTTGCTTGGTTTTCTATAGCCAAAAACAATATCTACATCTTTAAGGCTCTTCAAAAAATTAGGGATTTCTTTAGGATCATGCTGTGCATCAGCGTCTAAAAGAATTATAGCTTCTGCTCCATTTTTCATCGCAAACTCGCACCCAGTTTTAATTGCTGCGCCTTTACCTAAGTTTACTATATGTTTCAAAGAATTAATCCTGTTCCTAACAGCCACATCGTATGTTCTATCTCTGCTTCCATCATCAACAACAATTATATTATCAATATATCTCTTTGTTTTCCTTATTACTTTTCCTATAAGTTTCTCTTCATTATAAGCAGGTATTATTACCCAGATATTTCCTTTTTTCATATTAAGATTTATTAGAGGAGAAATTAGAAGTAACATCTGCTGGTTCATTTTCATTTGATGTAATCTCCTCTATTTCCTCTTTTTTTGCTTCTTCGGGCTCTTTGAACTCATCCATCATATTGGTTGCATTTCCTTCCCAATTAACTTTCCAAACAATTATCCTGCCCCCAGTTATACCCCTCTGGTCGCTAAACTTCTCGAAATGCTTCAGACCATGACCTTCCATATAAAATAATCTTGTAAACATCCCTGCTGCTAATTTAGGATGGCAGATTAAAGCATTATAGCTATCACCAGAAGGTATTAATGTCATCCCTACCCCAATAGTGCTGTTTATGAACGCTTTTTTGGTAATCCCTTCTTTTGTAGCGTATGCTAACACATCCGGATGCATTATTCCTTGCTGTGTTGGAATATTAACATCCATTGTCTCTAAATCAACTAAAGCCTTTAAACCCTGTACAAATCCGCATTCTAAAGTTTTATTATCTCTTTTATTGCAGCCTTGCATCCCATAATAATTAGGCCATTCAGCTATCCAACTATTTGCTTCACTACTATCAGTAATTGATTCTATCTCATAATAGATGTTTTCAGCATCTCCCCCAGACATGTTAAACCTTTCTTGTAAGAATCCAGCACTTTTGTCCTTATTGCCTTTATATTCTTTTTTCTTCAGCGTATTATATATCAATGCCCTATCAAAATCCCAGTTTCCAAAATGAGACCAAACACCTGCTTTGCCAACCATGTCTTCTGAGGTTATAAAATAGTCCTCTGGAGGCTCACAATGAGAATATTGCAGGACAGAATCTGCTTCTTTGTTTGATAATCCTTTTTCATTTAAAATCTCTCTAGCGCCTGCTTCATCCAAAACAATTATTTCATAGATAATGTCTATTGTTTTTGGAATGTCTTTTATTACTTTATTCAACTCGTCAAATGCTAAAGCACCACCACCATAACCACTACAATCTAGCATCCTCAGTATCCCAATCGCAATATCTTCATCATCGGTTAATAGGGTATTTCCAATCCAGTGTGCTTGAGGGCTGTTTTGTGATGTGCCGTCAAAAGTAACTGCTCTATCGGCAATATACTTAAACCAGTGCCCAAAATCCCACCAGGAGTTTATAATAGCGTCTGGCTCTGATTCAAGCCTGATCTTTTCCAATGAAGACCACCATGCATCATTCATACTTGGTATCTCATTTTTAGCTGTTGCTACAGCAGACTTAAACGGGCTTATAAGTAATAAACACATCAATAATATGATAGAAACCCGAGTTATGACTTTATGGATATTGAGCTCTTTTGAAATCCATTTGCTAAGGTAAGTATACATTAGACCAACAGTAATACCGAATGAAACACCAAATGCCGGTACCAATAATAGAGTATATCTTATGCCCTTAACACTAGCGTATATTGTAGAAAGGATCCAAAGGGTCAGTAGAATAGCATATTTAGCATCTATCCCTTTTTCATTTTCCTTTATTGCTATGATAAACCTTGCTATGATTGGTATAGCTACTAAAACAATAAATATCCTAAGATTTTGCGGCTTAGCTAAAATAATCAGAGCATACCAAACAACAGAAGAAACGATAAACCAAATCTTTGCATCTTTTTTCTTAATAGTAGATAATATCAAGCCGGATATCCCAATTAAAAATAGAAACCAATTGCCAAAACCGATTTGGGATATAACACTGTTAAGAGATGCTGGGTTTTGTTCAGCAACTGTTGTAAAAACATTAGGCCATACAGTTGTTATTCCTACCTCTTTCATCTTCATGAAGCTTATTGGGGCTCTTATCAGGAAATTTGTAAATGTAGAAAAACTAGTAAAAAGTGAGGTAAAAACCATTGAAGAAAGCATAAAACATAAAAGCAAAAATAGTGTATTTTTAATGCCTGGTTGGTTAACAAAGTTTATTAATCCTTTATTTAGCTCAGACCTGTGCAAGAAACAGTAATATCCAAGGTAAATCACTAGAGTAGCAAAGATAAAAGCAAGGATATGCCACCAGCCACCCCATGTTAAGGAATATATACCAACAAGCAAACCCCCTATGGCACTAAATAGTATTTTTTTGTTTCTATCTTTTGCCTCAAAGGCCTCTAGGAAAAGCCATGTTACTAATAAGGGGAATAATACGTTATAAGCGTCTGTGTCAGCAAAACCACCAGCTGTCCTTGTTAAAAATGCTGGATGAATTGCAACAATGATTGCAGCAATAACTCCCCCAAAGTTTCCGCCTATGCGTCTAGCAATAAAGAATGCTGGAATAACAGCCAAGGTAGCTAAAACAACAGGCATGTAGAAGGCTACTTTTAGTAAGTCTAGCTCTCGATTAAAAATGCTGAAGAATTTGTATGCATAAGCTTCCAGATAAGCATTGAACATATCCCCCGGCGTAGGTCTCCCTCCAGGAGCAAACATATGGTTGTCATAAGGCACTCCATCCCTTAATTCATCACCAGGATGGCCATTCTCAATAATATTCCTTGCATGCCTTGCCCAGAAATAAGGATCAATAGCCAATAAATAAGTCTGTCCATTCTCATTTTGTAACTTTGTTTTAAAATGTTCAGATGTACCTTTTATCTGCTGCTCTAACATGGGTTTTTGTGATGACAAAAACTTCTGGAACTCCCTTTCAACCAGAACATCCTTATTCTGTTCAGGCAAATTAGGGTATTGCTGGTTTATTTGAGTCCTTATATCGTTCTTGTAATAATTATATACATTATTTTCAGCCCAATTATCAGTAATAGGCAGATACGCAGGCTGTACTCTTAAGAAAATGGATAAGATTATAGGGATTAATAATAGGAGTACCAGTTTATATTTAACAGCAAAGTCAGAAACAGCCTTCCAATCAACTGAAATCTCTTCTTCATCTCCTGGTTTCCTTTCTTCTCTCCCAATACCTCTACCAATTCCCTTAAAGAATGATTTGATTTTGCTAAAATCAATGGAAATTTCTTCTTCAGCCTCTTCTTTTTCTTGAACGGGTGTTTCTGTTTTTTCTTCTTGTTTAGCCCCTTCTATTGGTTTTTCTGGCTTTTTCTCAGCAAGTTTTTCTTTGGGTGCTTCTTTTTCCTCTCCCTTGAAAACATTCTTGAAAAAGTTCTTTATCTTGCCAATATCAATTGAAATCTCTTCATCTTCTTCCTTTTCAATATCTTCCTTAACTTCCCTTATCTCCTCTTTAATCTCTTTTACATCCCTTCTTAATTCATCTTCTTGTCTGTCTACTTCCTCTGCTTTTTGTTCCTCCATCTGCAATTCCTTTTCTACATGAGTTATTTCTTGTTCGTCGCTCCTGAGTTCTTCCAGCCTTTCTGGCTTCTTTTCTTCCTCGATTCTCTCTTCTACTTCTTCCTTAACTTCTTTTAATTTTTCTTCTGTTTTCTTGACTTCGTCAAGCTTGGATTTTTTTCTCTTAAAGAAATTAGTAATCTTACTGAAATCTATGGAAATCTCTTCATCATCATTATTTCCTTCTTCCATAACCATCCCACAATCAAGAAAAAAGGCTCAAATAAAAAGGTTGTGGTTTTAACTAGGAATTGCTATCATTAATTTCAATCATTGAGTGCTATTCAACATTCACAATTAGTTGCGTACCTGATTGTGTTTTTTACTTCTTTAATTTTTAATTAAATAACAATTAATCAACGAAAAATGCTAACGCATTTTTCTAGTGTAGTAAATTATTTCATAATTTATACACAATCTGAAAATTCCTTTCACAACCACTATAAAGGAATTTTCATCTACTCCTTTTAGCTGTGTATAAACAAACACAGAGGATGATTTTTGCCTTAACATTTGCATTAAGCAAAAATCGGATTTATTTTATTTCAACTATTAATTGTTTAATATTGATTCTTTGAATTGATTATTTTAACACATTCTTCAAAAAGAAAAAGAATCGCGGTTCTCTTACAGCTAAAGACAGCAGTAACTTAATTGGATGGTCTCTGTTAGTTTTTCCTAATATTTTCTTTATCTTCTTTTGATTGCATAAGCTAATCAAATAATTTGCATCACTATTCGAAAAATTATTCAAAACATTCCTCAACTTTAAATGAGCCTTCAAGTTAAGATTTAATCTTCTATTCAATAATTTATTATAATCTTTGCTGTTTAAAACAGACTCCGCCAAACAGTCTGCAGCGACTAGACCAGGAATTATTCCGCCGCCTGTTGTTGCTTTTACGTGCGCAGCAGCATCACCAACAAGATATATATTTCCTTTCTGAACTGTTAGGTTCTGATTATAAATAGGGATTAGTCCGCCCTGGAGCTCGATTATATCTTTCTTTTTTAGCCCCTTTGACTCAAGAAGTCTCTGAAAATTGCGGTTGGGATCCTTCCTTGTTGCCAGGCCAATCCTTACTATTCCTTCATTTTCCGGAACAACCCACCCAAAGAAACCAGGAGATTTATCAAGGCAGACTTCAAAAATACCGCCACCAGTGTTTAATCTAGCTCTTGCCTGAACCCCCACCCAGTGATTTATCTTATTTTTTTTGTCTATGAAGGTTCTTACAAGAGAATTAGGACCATCAGCGCCTATTAATGGATCATTTTCAAAATCTATTTTTTTATTTTTGTTGATTTTTAGATTTTTAATGACCAATTTCTTGTTTTTGATTCCAACAAACTTATGATTCAAAAAAATCTCGCACCCCGCCTTTATTGCTTTATCTGCAAGGGACTGGTCAAACTTCCTTCTATCAATAACAATATCAGAAATCCCTGTTTCAAAGAAATTTTTGCCGTTGTAAATCCTTGCTTTTTTTATTTTATTTAGGATAAGATTTTTTTCTAATTTTATTATATTATTTATAGAACTTGTAACCAAACCAGTGCATTGCACAGGACTTCCAATAGTGCTGTGTTCTTCAAAGATTCTTACATTTTCGCCTGCTTTAGCGAGCAGATATGCAGTATAAGAACCAATTGGACCTGCACCAATTATGTTTATCATAGGATAAGGATTTAAAGGCATGTTTATAATTCTTTTGTGAAATCAAATTCTGTTTTTTACCCTTTCGGAATAGTAAAAAAATGCAAAGGTTTAAATATGTTCTTAGATTTTCGTATTTGAAACTAGAGAATGTCATATATAGTTGGGGGTAAAAAATGATAATAGGACCAGCAACAGCTGCAGTAATTCTTGCTCGAGAAGCTGATTTAAAAAGGGGTCCAGTAAAACCAGTAATAACAAGGAGAGAAAGTTCCAGAAATGATGAGAAAGACCATACTAAGTTTATTCTTGGGTCTTTTAATCCTACAGGAGATTATAGTTCTCCTCAAGATACATATTCAACTGATTCTTTAGATCATATTGCTGCAACAACTCCCAGCCATCTGATTGGTACAGGAAGAGAAAGTCGGTCTGTATATGCTGGAACAGCAAATCAAAGAAAAAATGCTGCACATAGAGCTTTAGAAGACAGCAGCCATGCCCTAAAACTTACTAGAGGAGATAACGGTTTTGATGATTATTTTGGCGTTCTAGACTTGAAAAGAGCTAATCAAGTCCAAAGTTTACAGATTCTAGATAATGAAAGAGTCATCACTTACAACAAACAAGGTAGAGTCATTGAAGACAGGGAATTAAGGAGAAAAGAAGCAAGGGGTTTGCGTGGAATGCACGAACCACAAGAATCAACCTCTAGTGGACTACCTCCAGGACCAATGGGAATGGCAATACAAGCAGTACTTTACTCTGCAATTGGTGCTGTTCCTCCCGATGACGCTTCCGGTGTTGCAGATCCTGCACGTGTTGCCCCCCCGGTATTTGATTTAAGCACATCACTAAGGCAATTGAATGACTTTGAAGATGGGTTAAGGTCATATGTTGCTAATTTTGACAGTTCAGGAGATTACAGTTTAAATGAGTTCGCTGGATTAGGAATAGATTCTCACGAAAAACTCGCCGGGCTGCTGGACATAGTAGTTAGAGAAAGACCGGGTCTTAGTGATCTGATCAGCAAGGCTCGTGGAATTGATTATCACAGGCAGGCTGTAGAAGAGCTAACAGCTTATTATGACGGCATCACTAGTGGTGCGGATAGGACCGCATTAGACGGACATCTTAGAAATTATGTTGTAAACCAAAGACAGGCACTTGACCATTATAAGAGCATCAGATTTGTTGAACATCTGAGCGAAACACTCAGAGGATTGGGAGAAAGGGTTCCTACACTGCGTAAAGAAAGAGAAACTATTCAAGAGAGAATCGGAACTCTTAGAAAAACCATAGAAGATTATGGAGGACGAATTAGTACTATACGAGGGAGGAGAACTCGTTCAGGATTGTTCCCTAGTGATTTGTCTGGTGTTCCAAACAGAACTGCTATTGATGCTTTATTCGCAAAGGTTGATGCAGCAAGTGGTGCGTTTGATTCAAACACAGGCCAGGCTCACAGAAACGAGGCAATAGCAATAGTGCAAGAAGCTCTTGATAATGCCCAAAATGACTTAGCAGACTTAGAAGGCAGAGTTAGAACATATACAGCAGCTGAAGATGTCATTAATAGCAGACTTGGTTCATTAAGAAGTTTACATGGACGAGGCTATGGCCAAGTCCAAGCCGAACGAAGAAGAGCAAGAGGCACAGAAGTAAACCTGGGTCTTACATTAGGCATTGGAGATGAGTCTGAAACAATAAATCCAGCAGCTCAGCCAATAACAGTAACATGTGAAGGAGTAAGAAGTAACGTTAGAGTTTTGGCAAGTATTGGATCAAAGAAAGAGCAACCTAGGCTCTATGCTAGCATGGAACACCTTAGTGTGGATGATGGTACTATCAATACCCCTAACCCAGGAACATATACTAGGGAAGGGCACTTATACAAAGCAGGATTCGGCTTCATTCGGGATTTATCAAATGACAGAACCGTATATGTCGGATTAGGAATTGGTTCTTCAAAGGATGTTAGGACATACGCCTATCCTAGTGACCCAGGCAGTAACCAAACAAACTCCAGAGACGGAACACTTTATTTTGGACATATGCAATTTAGAGGAGAAAGTTATGAATTAAGACTCAATGGGGTCCTTGATCAAGATAATGATAGAGATGATAGAACTATTGCTGCTGGTCTCGAAGCAGTTGGATTATGGGGAAATCATGGTGAACTGGCTTTGTTATATGATTTTAGGGATGTGGATAGCTCACAAAGAATCGATGGAGAAAGGTATACAGAACATGCAGTTGGTTTCCGTGTAGCAACACCAACATTTGGAAATAGTCCAAGAAGGACTCCAATTTCATTAGTTGCTGAATGGCAAGGCAGTGATATAAGCGAAGTATGGAGACTTGGTGTAGATTTGCGCCCAAAAAGGGCAAATGGAAAGCTTGTAGTTGCTTATCGTGCAGCAGGAAGTAACCTAGAAAGAGAAAACCCCCTAGAAACAAGAACAGATGATTTGGTGATACACACTTTTTCAGCAGCATATAAATTTTAATTTTTATAAAATGAAACAAACAAAATTCATAAAAGGGATGTTAATCTGGCTTGTTCTGACTATATTTTCAAGCATTGCAGTCAGTGCAGGCTCAGCTGTTATAACACCCAAACCAGCGTTAAGTGACAATGATTTAACATGTACAGCTACAGGTGGCTCAGGATATTATAATTATTACTGGTATGAAGGTGGCACACTCATTCAATCTATAACATGGACAACCAGCACAACAGACATACTTGATTCAGGGATGACAGAAGGAGGATACACTTATACATGCAAGGTAGATGATAGCGTTTCTTCTGATGAATTAGGAAGAGACTCTGTGGAGGTTGTTGCTGTAACCTCAGTTCAAGCTGTTATAAGTCCTGATCCTGCTTATACAACAGATAACCTTACATGCAGTCATGATGGCACTTCTGAATTTGGTTATTTTTATCGATGGTATAATAACGGCATATTGCAAGGTGGTCTGACAACAGAGCGTGTTGACTCTTCCTATACAGCCAGAGATGACACTTGGAAATGTGAGGTTGTACACGGGCTTGCTCAAGTTGTAGTTGGAGAATACAGCATAAACATATCAAATATTCCTCCAGTAGCAGACCCTCAAAATGTTGAAACACCTGAAGATACTGCTGTCCTTATTACCTTAACAGGCTCTGATGGTGAGAATGATATCCTTACTTTCTTAATTGATTTGGCTCCTAGCAATGGAATTTTGTCAAGCATTAACCCAAATACAGGTGAAGTTACTTATACACCAAATCTAGACTTTAATGGTGCTGACAGTTTCACTTTCATGGCCAATGATGGCATAGATAACAGCACCCCTGCTACAGTAGATATAACCATTACTCCTGTAAATGATGCTCCTGTTGTTGGAGATATTATTAATGTGAGTTTTGATGAAGATGGAAGCAATAGCTCAATTGATCTGGATAATTACGTAACTGATGTTGATTTAGATCTTATCAATTGGACTTACGCCGGCAATAGTAATGTTTTGGTAATTATAGACGAAAATAACACAGTCACATTCAGTGCTGTTGCAGACTGGAATGGAATTGAAACAATTACATTTACTGCAGCTGATCCTTTTGGCCTGAATG